>NZ_JBIVXC010000004.1:0-120803 GCF_044769005.1 Pseudomonas sp. NPDC090755
TACCCGAAGCGCAGCGTAGGGCCGTATGCAGGAGCGAGCGGTTTTGGTTCCTTTTGCCAAGACAAAAGGAACCCGCCGTAAAGGCGGAAGGGGCCAGCAGCACCACTGCATCAAATGGATAAGCCCGCCAACTAAAAGCCCAAGCCCAAGCCCCAAGTTCACATCCCCGATACTTCGTGAAGAACCTTTCACACACCCGCTACACCGTTCAGGCGTCTTCCCGGCCAGACTCGAAGTCGCGCATGCGCGCCACGGCCTCGTCGCGGCTGTTCACCCCCAGTTTGCTGTAGATATGGCTCAGGTGCCATTTGACGGTTTCCGGGGAAAGCCCCAGGGCCCGGGCGATTTTCTTGTTCGGCAGCGCCTGGGCAAGCAACAGCATGATTTCCAGTTCGCGTTCGCTGAGCTCCTCGAAACCTTGCGGAGCAGGGCGTCGACTGCCGGCGCTTTTCTCCTGGGCGAGGGTCGGCCCAACAACGGCAACGGCCCCCGCCGTCTGCAGGCGTTCGACATAGAACGTCAGCACCGGATCGAGCGACTCCTGGGCGGCTACCTCATTGATCAGGTCCAGCGCCCCGGGGTGGGCATCGAGCAGGCTGCGCATAAGGCCGAACCGGTGCCCCCGGCGCAAGGCTTCCATGACCTTGGTGTGCGCCAGTTCATGCTGGCCACGCTGGCGGTCGACGCTTGCGGAGAACATCAGCATGCGCACCGCAAGGCCCTGGCGGCCGTGGCCTTCACACCAGGCCAGCAATTGTTCCAGACGCAGCGAGGCACCTTGCAGGTCGCCACGAGCCGCGCGCATCCGCGCCTGGGCGTGCAGGGCAAGCACCTGGATTTCCTTGAGCGGGCTGTCATCCGTGCCGAGATGGCGCGCGTGGAGCGCGTCGAGCTGCGCCATCCGGGTTTCAGCAGCGACCTGATCGCCAAGCTGCAAGTGCCAATACACCCGCCAGACCAGGCTGTAGGCCTGCAAGCGGTCGAGCTTGAGCTTGCTGGCATAGTCTTCCAGGCGCTCGACATAGGCGAATGCCTCCTGGCGGTGCCCGGCCAGCCACTGGATAGACCCCAGGATGCTGTACACACGCAGCACCGAGTCGGGAATGGAAATGCGTTCGAGGATATCCAGCCAGCCGGTGAGCAGCTCGTAGGCGGCCTGCAACTGGTTGGTTTCATAGAGCACCTGGCCAAGCAGCGCGGTGGCCAGATGACGTGCATCGGTGCAGGCCTTGCCACCGCGTTCGGCCTCGTAGAGCACGTCGCGATAGACCCGCTCGGCCTGGTTGACCTTCCCCTGCATCGCCAGGCTGAGCCCGACCAGGCAGCGTCCCTGCAGGGTACCTGCGGCGGTGCCGGTCAACGGCATGCCGTCAACCAGCAATTGCGGACGCTCCAGCTGGATGCGGCGTGCCAGTTCGTATTCACCGCGGTGCATGTACAGCCAGGAGCGAATGTTGATGCTGCCGCCCACCAGCACCGCATCGGCTTCGCGGGGCGGATGGAGCATCTGCGGCAGCACAGCCATGGCGCTCTCGGTATCGTCGCACTGCACCGCGAGGGTGGCACGCAACATGACCAGGCGAAACCGTGTAACGGCGTCACTGTGCGGAATGGTCTGCCAGAGGTGGTCCAGCAGCTGCGAGGCGGCGGTGAAGTCGCGCGCGAAGATGTGCAGGCGCACCATCAGGATGCTCAAGGCACTGCTGGCCTGCACCTGTTCGGCAGGCAGGCAGCGCATCAGGTCGACCAGCAGGCGCAGGTCGCCCTGGGCGTACAGGCGTTCGGAATGGGCTTCGACGAGCCGGGCGGCGTCTGCCGCCTGGCCACCGAGCACGGCATGGCGCACGGCCTCGTCGAGCTGGTCGTGATCGCGGAACCAGGACCACGCCCGGGCGTGCACGGTGCGCTGCTCATCCTTGCCCAGCGTGGCGAAGCGTTTGAGCAGGGTCTCGCGCAGCAGCGGGTGCAGGCGGAACCAGCGCTGCTCGGTGCCGCTCTCGACCGAAATCAGGAACAGGTTGTCGCTTTCCAGGCGTTCGAGCAGGGTGGCCGCTTCGCCAATCGCCTGTGGGTGGCCGGTGAGGGCGGCACACAAGGGGACGCAGAACTTGTTGCATACCGCCATGTGCACCAGCAGTTCATGGTCGCTCTGGCTCAGTTGCGCCAGGACCTCGTTGGCGAAAAACGTTTCGAACGCCGGAATGTCGCGCAGCTGGCCCGGCTCACCCTGGACCTGGCGCGGCCTGCGGCGGCTGACGCAAAGCAGTTGCAGGCCGGCCGCCCAGCCATCGGTGAGGTCGTGCAGCTGGCGCGCTTCGCCTGGCGTGATCTGGTTGAGCTGGCCCTTGAGGAACTGCTCGCTCTCCTCGGGCAGAAAACGCAGGTCGTTGCCGTCCAGCTCCAGCGTCAGCGCCTGGCTGCGCAGGCGCGCGAGCGACAGGGGTACCACGCTGCGCGAGACCAGTGTCAGGTGCAGGTTGGCGGGCGCATAGTCGAGCAACCATTGCAGGGCTTCGTGGATGGCGGTGTTGGTGAGGTTGTGCAGGTCGTCGAGGACCAGGACCAGTTCCCGGCCTCGCTCGGCGATGCCCCGTACCAGGCTGATGACGGTACGTTCCACGGTTTCGCTGTCCGTGCCGCGACCTTCCAGTTGCGCGGCTTCGCGTGTTATTTCCGGATCGACCTGGGCGAGGCTGGCGAGCAAGTAGTCGAGGAAGCGGTTCAGGTCGTTGTCTTCACCGGTCAGGGTCAACCAGGCGAAGTCATAACCCAAGGGCAGCAATTGCTGGCGCCAGGCGATCAGCGCGGTGGTCTTGCCGTAGCCGGCGGGGCCCCGCAGCACGAAGCAGCGGCGCTGTCGCGCGTCCAGCAGACGACCGGTCAGGGCCTGGCGGGGAACCAGGGAGTTGCTGCTGCGGGGTGGCAGCAGCCGGGTGGCGTCGATAGTGCCTTGTGGGTGGCTACCACTGCCTGGGGATGCGGGTTTGTTTTTCTTATGCATGGCCAATCCGGAGGCGGTCCGAAGGTGAGCCCGATAGGGGCAGACCATCAGCTTAACGCCAATCATGCCTACCTGTGCATCCCCCCAAGACCGCCACCCGACTCGGGTGGCGGTCTGTTATTGACGGGAGCGGACACTGAGCCGGGCTGTCGCCGTGGCTTGAAGGCCCGCATAGCCTCGTCATGCCCGTGCCCGTCGGGCGTCACGCCCCCACGCCGGGCGCGACGCCCGACGGGCGGGCACCTTGAATCCGAATAAAAGCAATAAGCAGAGGATGAACGCATGTACCTGACCCAAGGCCTGCAACGGGCGATACAACAGACGCCGGACCGTATCGTCACCATCTGCGGCGAGCGACGCCGCACCTTCGCCGAGTTCGGCGAGCGCGTCGCACGGCTCGCCGGTGCCCTGCAGCACCTGGGCATGCATGCCGGAGACCGGGTAAGCATGCTGGCGGTGAACTCTGACCGTTACATCGAATATATCTATGGCACCTGGTGGGCCGGTGGCGTGCTCAACCCGGTCAACATTCGCTGGGCGACCGCGGAAATCGTCTATTCGCTGGACGACTGCGACACCCGTTTGCTGCTGGTGGATGACCATTTCCTGCCGCTGGTCGAGGGCATCCGCGCCACGGCGCGTCATGCCCCGGTGTGCATCTATGTCGGCGACGGCCAGGTCCCGCAGGGCATGCTGGACTATGAGAGCCTGCTGGCAGCGGCCGAACCGGTGGCGGACGCCGGTCGTGGCGGCGAGGATCTTGCCTGCATCATGTACACCGGCGGAACCACCGGTTTCCCCAAGGGCGTCATGCAGACCCACCTGAACCTGTGGTCTGCCTGCCTCCAGCGCCTGGCGGAGGTGCATCAGACGCGTGACCAGCGCGACCTGCACGTGATGCCGCTGTTCCATATCGCCGGCCTTGCGCGGATCGTCTGCAGCTTCATGATCGGCAGCACCCAGGTGATCGTTCCGACCTTCGATGCGGGCGAGGTGCTACGCCTGCTGGAGGAAGAGCAGGTGAGCGACGCGATTCTGGTGCCCACCATGATCCTCGGCCTGCTTGCGCACCCCGACTTTTCCCGTCGCAATCTGCAACACCTGCAGCGCATGACCTACGGCGCATCGCCCAGTGTCGGGGCGATGATCGAGCAGGTCGTTGCGAAGCTGCCGCACCTTGCGCTTTCCCACTCCTACGGGCTGACCGAGGCGTGCCCGATCGTTTCCACCAACCCGCCGCACAACCACAGCCCGCAAGCGCGCAAGAGCGGGCTGGTCGCATCGGTCGGCCGGGGCGGGCTGGGGGTGCTGGTGAAGATCGTCGACGAGCAGGGCGAAGAAGTGCCGCGCGGCACGGTGGGGGAAATCATCGTGCGCGGGCCGAACATCATGCAAGGCTACTGGAACAAGCCCGAGGAGACCGCCAAGGCGCTGCGCGATGGCTGGCTGTACACCGGCGACGGTGGCTACATGGACCCACAGGGTTACCTGTTCATCGTTGACCGGCTCAAGGACATGATCGTCAGCGGCGGCGAGAACGTGTATTCGGCAGAGGTGGAGAACGTGCTGGCCCGACATCCTGCGGTGGCGTTGTGCGCGGTGATCGGCGTTCCGCACCCGCAATGGGGCGAGGCGGTGCATGCGGTGGTGGTGTGCAAGCCGGGTGTCGAGGCGAGCGAAGAGGCGATTCGTACCCATTGCCGGGAATACATTGCCAGCTACAAGTGCCCGAAAAGCGTCGAATTTCGTGATGCATTGCCATTGACCGGCGCCGGCAAGGTGCTCAAGCGCGATCTGCGCGACAGCTATCGGGCAAACCTTGCCAAGGACTGACCGTCCTAGCGCCGATCCTTGTGCGGCGTGACGCCTTTCCATCGCCGGTAGGCGCGGATGAAACACGAGGGCTCGCCATACCCCAGGGCATCGGAGACATGCTCCAGCGTCAGGCCATCGGCGAGCAGTTGCAGGGCCAGGGTTTCGCGCACCTGGTCCAGCAGCTCCCGGAAGCTGGTGCCTTCATCGGCCAGGCGCCGGCGCAAGGTACGCGAGGTCACATGCAGCTCCCGGGCGACGGTTTCCATGTCCGGCAGTTGCCCGGGCTGGGCTACCAGCCTTTGCCGCAGCTGTGCGCTCAACCCCTCGCCACTCAGGCGTTTGAGCAACGCGGCACATTGCGCGTCGGACTGGCGGGCGAGTTCGGTATTGGCGTAGGGCAGGGGTTGGTCGAGCATTTCGCCGGCATTGGCCACGATGACATTGGCCTGGGCGTCGAACATCGGCTCGACACCGAACACCTCCAGATAAGGCGTGACATCGGTTGGCCGCCGCTGGCGCAAGGTCACGCTGACGATCGGCAGCGAGCTGCCGGCCAGGTCGCGCATGAAACTGCGTGACATGCCCAGGTCGCGATCCACCATGAATGCCTGCACATCCTCCGGCAAACGCTGCTCATCGATGGTAGCGACCAGCAGGTTGCCCACCTCCTGCAGGTGGAAATCAGTGAAGGGGTTCCACAGCTTTTCGTAACGCACCGTCATCGCCAGCGCCGCGCGCAACGTCGGGCAACTGAGCAGTGCGAAGCCCCAGACGCCGCGTGTGGCCAGACGGTAGCGCAGGCCTGCCTGCAACCCGATGCCCGGAACCGCCCCCAGGGCGCCGACCAGGTTGCGGATCATCTGCACTTCCTGCCCGGCGGTGACCTGCAGTGCCGGATCATCAAGACGCTCAGGGCTCAGCCCGGTCCCGGCCAGGCAACAATCGGCGTCGACGCCATGGTCCAGGGCGAACTGAAGGAGCAGCTGCAGGGGCGCGGCGCCAGGCAATACACGTCTGGCCGTGTAAGGAGATTGTTGCATGGGCGGATGGCCTGTCGAAGGTTGTCCGAAAATGTCGATTTTGTGTCCCATGGTGCCATACCGGGCGAGTAGGGGGCTAGCTAGAATCGGGCTCAATAACAAGAAGCGACAGGCCGGGTTTCCGGACCCTCCGGACACCTTGGGCTCATCGCAAACCAGGAGCGGACACGCCATGGCATTGCCGAGCATCATCACCGACCAGGACGAACTGCTGACGATCAGTTCCAACGAGCAACCCTGGATCACGGACTTCCCGGTTCCCGGGTCGCACATCTGCCCGCTGTTCCTCGATCCGCAGAACGGCATCTGGGTGCTGCGGGTCAAGGTTGGCCCGGGCATCCTGCTGCCCAATCACTTCCATACCGGCACCGTGCACCTGTACACCGTGAGCGGTCGTTGGAACTACGTGCAGTATCCGGACCAGCCGCAGACCGACGGCTGCTACCTGTACGAGCCGGGCGGCTCGATCCACCAGTTCATGACCCCCGTCGACGGCCCGGCCGAGACCGATACCCTGATGGTCATCCAGGGCGCCAACGTCAACTTCGACGCCGACGGCAACTTCACCCACGTGGTCGACGCCGGTTTCATCGAGGCGATGCTGACCAAGGTCGCCCGTGAGCGCGGCATGTCTCCCCTCAAATACATCCGCAGCCTCGGCGCTGCCTACTCGGCGGCCTGAACAGGAGACACGCAGATGCACGATTTCCACGACAAGGTCGCTGTCATCACCGGTGGTGCTTCCGGCTTCGGCAAGGCGTTCGCCGTGCTCGGTGCCTCGCTGGGCATGAGGCTGGTGCTGGCCGATATCGACCAGGGCGCGCTGGACGCCGTGGTCGAGGAGCTGCAGGCAACCGGCGCCACGGTGATCGGCAAGCGCACCGATGTGTCGCGCTCAACCGATGTCCAGGCGCTTGCCGATACCGCGGTCGGCGCCTTCGGCCAGGTCGACCTGCTGTTCAACAATGCCGGGGTGGCGCCGGGCGGGCTGGTCTGGGAACGCTCCGAGCAGGACTGGAACTGGGCGCTGGGCGTCAACCTGCACGGTGTGATCCACGGTGTGCGGATCTTCACCCCGCTGATGCTCGCCGCCGCCGCGAAAGACCCTTCGTACCGCGGCCATATCGTCAACACCGCCTCCGTCGCCGGCTTGACCACAGCGCCTACGCTAGGCCCGTATTGCGTGACCAAGCACGCCGTGGTGGCCCTGAGCGAGTCGCTGTACCACGACCTGGCGCTGGTCAGCGAACAGGTGCACTGCTCGGTGCTGTGCCCGGGGTTCGTTGCCACTGGCATCAGCCGCTCGGATCGCAACCTGCCGAGCGAGGATGCGACCGCGACGGAACCCAGCCGGGCGCAACGGGCGGCCATGGCCATGCTCGACCAGGGTATCGCCGCCGGCACCCTCAGCGCCGACGATGTGGCCCGCACCACGTTCGACGGTATCCGCGACCTGCGCTTCTATCTGCTCCCGCATCCCGGCTCGATACAAGCCGTGCGCCAGCGCTTCGACGAAATCCTCGACCTGCGCAACCCGACCGGCCCGTTCGCGGAAAACTCGCCCATTCGAGAAACGCTGACGGCCTCCCTGCGCGGTGAATGATTCCGGTCGTTCCCACCTGTTACCCGATCAAGGAATTCCAATGAGTCTTTCCTCCAGAACCCTGCTGGCGCTGGCAACCCTGCCGCTTGCCTGCGCCACGGCCCAGGCGGCTTCCGAACAGGAAGTGTATGAAATTGCCAGGGACGCTTATGTGTATGCCTACCCCTTGGTGATCATGGGCGCGACCGTCGCCCAGACGACAAACTATGCCGTGCCCACCGGCATTGCCGCACAAGGCCCCGTCAACCAGTTCACCCATGGCAAGGCGTTCGTCTCGGCTGACTTCAAACGCGTCGTGCGCCCGAACGTGGACACGCTTTATTCAACCGCTGTGCTCGATCTGGGGCCGGAGCCGATGGTGTTGTCGGTACCTGCTTCGGACCGTTATTTCATGTTGCCGCTATTGAGCCTCTGGACCGATGTCTTCGCCGTGCCTGGAACCCGCACCACGGGGGCCAATACCGCGCGCGATTTCCTGGTGGTCGCGCCCGACTGGAAGGGCACGGTGCCGGCCGGTCTGGAGGTGATTCGCAGCCCCACGCGTATTGCCACCATCGCCGGCCGGACCCAAACCAACGGCAAGGACGACTACGCCAATGTCCACAGGCTTCAAGCGCAATACAAGGTGACCCCGCTATCGGCCTGGGGCAAGGCTGATTACCGTGCGCCCACGCACCCGGTCGATTTGAGCATCGACATGACCACGCCACCGCCGGTCCAGGTCAGAAACATGGATGCTGCGGCTTTCTTTGGCCATTTTTCCGATCTGCTCAAGGACAACCCGCCCAGCAGCGCCGATTACCCGATGATTCATCGGCTGGAGCGCATCGGCTTCAAGGTAGGTCAGCATTTCGATGTGAATGCCGCCCCGGCGCCCGTCAGGAAGGCACTGGAGCGGGCCACGGCGGACGGGCGCGCGGAGGTCGAAAACCTTGGAAAAGACGCCGTGGGTGGCAATGCCAAGGGGTGGGCCTATACGGCGCAAACCGGCAGCTACGGTGTCGATTACCGGTATCGGGCGGCCATGACCCAGTGCTGCCTGGGCATCAACCTGCCACAGGATGCGAGCTATCCATCGCTGTCGGTCGATGAAAACGCCCGGCCGCTCAATGGCAACAGCCGTTACGTCCTGCATTTCAAACAGGGTGAACTCCCGCCGGTCGAAGCCTTCTGGTCGCTGACGGCCTATGACGCGGACGGCTACTTCATTCCCAACCCGCTTGGCCGACAGGCCTTGGGCGACCGCGACAAGCTCCGGTTCAACGCCGATGGCTCGCTCGATCTCTATATCCAGGCAGACTCGCCGGGCAAGGATAAGGAACCGAACTGGCTTCCGGTGGCGTCGGCACCGTTCACGCTGATGCTGCGGTTGTATTCCCCCAAGGGTGAAGTGCTCGCCGGCGAATGGAAAGCGCCTGTGGTGAAACGCCAAAAGACTCACTCAGGAGCCTGAACATGAACCCACGCATGCTCAAACGCGTAGGCCTGCTGGTCGGGGTGGCGTTGCTATCGCCGGCAGCAAGCGCGGCCACCCTGCAGGAAACCTATGAAATCGCCCGTGAAGCCTACGTTTACGCTTACCCCATCGTGACCATGGACGTCTCGCAACGGCAGGCGACCAACGTTGCCGATGCAGCCAGCGTGCCGATGCGGGCACCGCTCGACCAGTTCGCCCATGTGCGCAGCTATCCCAGGGCCGAAACCCGTGACGTGGTGCGGTTGAACTTCGATACGTTGTATTCCTCGGCCTGGGTCGACCTCAGCCGTGGGCCGGTGGTGCTGTCGGTACCGGACATGGCCGATCGGTATTACCTCCTGCCGATGCTGGACATGTGGACCGACGTATTCGCCGTGGTGGGCTCGCGTACCACCGGCTCGAAGGCCGGCCACTATGCGCTGGTGCCCCCCGGGTGGGTGGGCGAGCTGCCCGCCGGGATGCTGAAGATCGTCGCGCCGACATCCATGATCTGGATTCTCGGGCGCACCCAGACCAACGGCCCGGCAGACTACGAGAAGGTGCGCAAGGTGCAGGACAGCTATACGTTGACGCCGCTGGCCCAGTGGGGCAAAGCGGCCGTCCCGCGCACGGCAGCGGCACCCGATGCAGCCATCGACAACACCACGCCACCGCTCAGGCAGGTCAATGCCCTGGACGGCGTCACCGTGCTCAGCCGGCTGGCCGGGCTCATGGCCAAGTATCCGCCCCATGCAAACGACTATCCCATCCTTGCCCGCCTGCGCAGGATCGGCCTGGAGCCGGGCAAGCCGTTCGACCCGGCCAGGCTCGATGCGCAGGTGGTGGACACCATCAATACTGCCGGTCGTGATGCGCTGGCAGGCCTGCGCCAGGCCAGCCTCAGGCGCGCGGGGCTGGAGCAGCGCAATGGCTGGGCCAGCGCACTGCGCACGGTGGGCACCTACGGCACGTCCTACGAGATGCGCGCCCGGGCCAGCCTGATCGGCCTGGGCGCCAACCTGCCCGAGGATGCCATCTACCCGGCATCCTTCACCGATGGCGACGGCAAACCCTACGACGGTAGCAACCGTTACGTGCTGCATTTCGAAAAGGACGGGTTGCCGCCGGCGGATGCCTTCTGGTCGATCACCCTGTATGACGCCGACGGGTTCCAGGTGCCGAACGCCATCAACCGTTTTGCCCTGGGCGACCGCGATGCGCTGAAGTTCAACGCCGACGGTTCGCTCGATCTGTATATCCAGCACCAGTCGCCGGGCGGGGACAAGCAGGCCAATTGGCTCCCGGCGCCCAAGGGGACATTCAACCTGGCCCTGCGGCTCTATTCGCCGCGCCAGGCAATGCGCGACGGCAGCTGGGCACCCCCACCTGTGAAGCGCGTTCAGGAACAACTGGCACCGGCATCGGCGGGTGAAACGCCGCCACCTGAGGCGGGTGGTTCGCGACCCTCCGCTTCCTGATGTACTCGCGACAAGCGGCCTGCGTCTGGCCGCTTGCTGCACCGCGTGCCATCACCGGTACCTGCACTGCCACCCTGAACAACGAGGAACACGATGAGCGCTAATTCCCCTATGGAAGGGTTCGAGGTCTTTCCCACCCGTCCCGGTTTCATTCGCCACAATGGCGGCATCTTCCTGCACTGCGAGCGGCCGGTCATCGGCATGCATATCGCCGAGGAGCATCTCAACCCGCTGCGCATCGCCCACGGCGGCTACCTGGCGACGCTTGCCGATACGGCGTTCGGCGCAGTGCTGCGGCGCCAGTACGACCTGCCGGTCGCCCCGGTGACGGTCAACCTGAGCGTCGACTACCTCGCCGCCGTGCGCGAAGGAGACTGGGTAGAGGTCGAAGTCAAGGTGCACAAGTTCGGTCGTACCTTCATCAGTGCCAGTTGCGAGCTGAAGGTCGGTGAGCGGCTGGCCGTGCGTGCCAACGGCATCTTTACCGTGTGGACCGGCGCCATTCCTGCCATCGCGTGAACCAACGCCAGGCTGATAACAACAAGAGAGATCGCTCCAATGTATCTGACCCAATCGCTGCAACGCTCCCTGCAACAGGCGCCGGACCACACCGCCACGATATTCAACGAACGACGGCGCACCTTCCGTGAGTTCGCCGACCGGGTAGCCCGACTGGCCGGCGCCTTGCAACGCGTGGGCATGGCCAGTGGCGACCGGGTGGGCATGCTGGCGCTCAACTCCGACCGTTACCTTGAGTACTTCATGGGCGTGTGGTGGGGCGGCGGTGTGCTCAACCCGGTGAACGTGCGTTGGAGCGTGGCCGAGATCGTCTACTCGCTGGATGACTGCGACACCGGCATCCTGATCGTCGACGACCAGTTCCTGCCGCAGGTCGAGGCCATTGGCGCCAAGGCCGCCCGTACGCCGATCTTCATCCATGCCGGCGAGCTACCGACCCCGCCAGGCATGCTGTCGTTCGAGCAACTGATCGCCGACGGCCCGGCGGTGGCCGATGCCGGGCGCGGCGGTGAAGACCTGGCGTGCATCATGTACACCGGCGGCACCACCGGTTTCCCCAAAGGCGTCATGCAATCCCACCGCAACCTCTGGGCGGCCGGCATGCAGCGCATGACGGAAATGCCGCCCATTCGCGGCGGCAGCAACCTGCATATCGCGCCGTTTTTCCACATTGCCGGGCTGGGGCGCGCCGTCGTCCAGTTCCTGGCGGGCGAAACGCACGCCGTCATTGCCGCCTTCGACCCGCTGCTGGTGCTGCGCACCATCGAACGCGAGCGGGTCAACGAAACGCTGCTGGTGCCCACCATGATCCAGATGCTGCTGGCCCATCCCGACTTCGCCCGGTATGACCTGAGCAGCCTTGCCCGCATGGCTTATGGGGCAGCGCCAAGCGCCGGCGACATGATCGAGGAAGTCCGCGCCAAGCTGCCGTGGGTGGAGCTGTCGCATTCCTACGGACTGACCGAAGCGTGCCCGATCGTCTCCACCAACCCTCCGGAGAACCACAGTGCCGAGGCGGTGGCCAGCGGCCTGTCGAAGTCGGTGGGGCGCAGTTGCGTCGGGGTCAGTGTGAAGATCGTCGACGAGGAGGGCGTGCAAGTAGCGCGTGGCGTGGTCGGCGAGATCGTGGTGCAGGGCGCCAACATCATGCAGGGCTACTGGAACAAACCGGAAGAAACCGCCAAGGCGCTGCGCGATGGCTGGCTGCACACCGGTGATGGTGGCTACCTGGACGAGCAGGGCTATCTGTTCGTGGTCGACCGGATCAAGGACATGATCGTCAGTGGCGGTGAGAACGTGTATTCGGCGGAGGTGGAGAATGTCATCCTGCGCCATCCGGCGGTGGCCATGTGCGCGGTGATTGGTGTGCCGCATGCGCAATGGGGCGAGGCGGTGCATGCGGTCGTCGTGCCCAAGCCTGGCTGTGAGGTGAGTGAGGAGCAGGTTCGTGCCCACTGCCGTGAGTTCATCGCCGGGTACAAGTGCCCGAAGAGTGTGTCGTTGCGCGAGGCGTTGCCGCTGAGCGGTGCGGGCAAGATCCTCAAGCGCGAATTGCGTGATCCGTATTGGGCACAGGAGAAAGCCTGATGCTGATGGCCGTACGCCCGTTCGTGGGCGCCGGCCGTCGTTTGCCCTGAACGGGCCTTGCATGTGGGGGCGTTTTTTAGGGTTCTTCGCGGGGATGTGGTCTTGGGGGTGGGGCTGTTAGTCAGTGGGCTTATCCATTTGATGCAGCGAGGCTGCCGGCCCCTTCCGCCCTTACGGCGGGTTCCTTTTGTCTTGGCAAAAGGAACCAAAACCGCTCGCTCCTGCATACGGCCCTACGCTGCGCTTCGGGTCCCCTCCTTGCGGCACCTTCCGGGGCCACGCGGCACTACGACTTGCTACGCAAGTCTACGGCTCGCGTTCTTCGGCTACGCCGAAGGTGCTACGCACCGGCCCCTACAGGTGCCTCCACTCGGCCTTCTGAAGTCGCAGACTGCAGCGTCTGAACCTGCGCGTATGAAGAGCAAGAGCAAAAGCCAGAGCAACAGCCAGAGCAACAGCCAGAGCAACAGCGACTGCAAGTCTCTGTGTTCGCTTCGCGTGCGAAGCTTGTCTTGCGGTGGTGATTATCCACTGCGCAATCGACTTTCGAAGATAAAGCCAGCCCAGGCGCCGCCCGTAACTTTGCGACTTCAGGAGGCTGAGTGGAGGTGTCTGGAGGGGCCGGTGCGCAGCACCTTCGGCGCAGCCGAAGAACGCGAGCCGTAGACTTGCGCAGCAAGTCGTAGTGCCGCGTGGCCCCGGAAGACACCGGAGCGAAGGGACCCGAAGCGCAGCGTAGGGCCGTATGTAGGAGCAGGCGGTTTTGCCTACTTTTTCCAAGAAAAAAGTAGGCCGCCGTAAGGGCGGAAGGGGCCAGCAGCGCCACTGCATCAAATGGATAAGCCCGCCGACTAACAGCCCACCCCTGACCCTCTTCCCCCAACAATCCGCAAAGAACCTATTTTATTTGAGTTTGCGATCACTCAGATGACGAGCGCGAATCCCCAGCAGCAACACCAGCGCACCTACGATCAGGTTAACCGCGATCAGGTCGAACGCGAGGTACAGGTTACCGGTACTGGACTTGATCGCCCCGACCACAACCTGACTGACGACCCCGGCCATCCCGCCGATGCAACTGATGATGGCGATACCGGCCGCTGCGGTCGAAGGGTTGAGCAATGCCGGAGGAATCGACCAGAACAACGCCAGCGACGACAATGCCGCCGCTGCACCGACGCTCATGATCGTCACCGACAGCAACAGGTTGCTCTGGACCACACCGAGCAGCAGAAAGCAGGCGGCGCTGAGGAACATCGGCAGCCCGACGTGCCAGCGCCGTTCCAGGCAACGGTCAGAGCTGCGGGCCAACAGGTACATCCCGATCACGCCGCCCAGGTAGGGCAGGCTCGACACCAGGCCGATGACCTTGAGGTCCTCGACGCCGAAGCCGCGAATCAGCGTGGGCATCCAGTAGGACACAGTGTTGGACCCACTATAGATGCAGAAGAACACCAGCCCGGCGAGATACACCTTCGGTTCGCGCAAGGCGTCAGCCAGGCGGCCATGGGTTTGGCTGGCGGGGGCGCCGGCGGCCAGGGCATGGTTGATCGCCGCTTTTTCCCCTGGAGTCAGCCACTTCGCGTCAGCGGGACGGTCGGCCAGCCAGAACCAGCCGAACACGCCCAGCAGCATTGCCGGTATGCCCTCCACGACGAACAGCACCTGCCAGTCCTTGAGCCCAAGCCAGCCATGGAAATGGCTCATGATCCAACCGGCCAGCGGCCCACTGATCACCCCGGCGGTCATCGCTGCCATGAACAGCACTGCCGTGATTCGCGCACGCAGCGCGGCGGGGAACCAGTAGGTCAGGTAAAGAATCACCCCCGGAAAGAAGCCGGCCTCGGCCACGCCCAGCAGGAAGCGCGCGACAATCAGTTGCTGCGCAGTGGTGACGAAGGCCGTGGCGACGGTGACCAGCCCCCACAACAGCATGATCCGGGTGAGCGTGGCTCGGGCGCCGACGCGCTGCATGTACAGGTTGCTCGGCACTTCGAAGAGAATGTAGCCCAGGTAGAAAATGCCTGCGCCTATGCCGTAGGCGGCATCGGTCAAGGCAATGTCCTCGGCCATGCGCAGCTTGGCGAAAGCGATATTGGCCCGGTCGATCGTATTGATCACGTAGCCCAGGAACAGAAACGGCAACAACCGCCAGATCGCTTTGCGAAAAACCGGCGTGGCGTCCTGGACGGTGTCATCGGCAGCCCCGCGCAAAAGCTGCTCGGCTGATTGGCTCATAGGTGTCTCCGATTTTTATTATGGGTAGGCGCCCCGGGTGGTTCGCCGGAGCAGGGCGAGCCTGCCCACCATCGCGATTTGTCCCTCGGCCTGTCCCCCCCCTTCTCAGGTGGTCTCCCCAACCCCGGGATGCTTCATAGTGCCGCTACCCTCGGTGACGGGTGGGTTTCCATGCGTCGTCGGGCGGTACATCGACGGAATTGGGCTGCGCGTGACGGCCAGAGGTAAGGGTGATGAACAAGCGCTTTTCAATTCTCAGGGGGCAATGCCGTCAGGTGGACGGTGGCCAGGCCTTCGGCACCGTGCCGCAGAAGGTCTGGGCGAACTGGCTCAGACCTGACCATCACAACCTCATCGAGCTGCCTTCCAGCGCGCTGCTGGTGCAGCAGGAAGGGCGCAACATCCTGGTCCTGGCCAGCAGCGACATGCTGCTGGCGCCCTTGCCGCGTACCTGTCGATGCCAGAACCACACGCCCAGCCTGCTCGACAGCCTGGCACAGGCCGGGCTTACCGAGCAGGACATCGACCTGGTGGTGCTTACCCATTTGCAGGCGCAGCTCGACCCCCAGATGCAGGCCGCCGTGGTTGATGGCGATATGCCGCGTCTGTTATTCCCCCGGGCGCGCTACCTGGTGGGTGAGGGCCACTGGCAGCGCGCCCAGTGTCCCCATCCGCGGGACCGCAAATTGTTCGTACGGCAGATTCTGTGGAGGCTTGAAATCTCCGGGCGGCTGGACATCATCAGCGGCGGGCGCAACGAGCAACTGGGGGCCGATTGGTATCTGCATGTCAGCGATGGCTTCACGCCAGGACAGTTGCTCCCCGAGATCCGTACCAGCACGGGCCCCATCCTGTTTGCCGGTGACCTGATACCGGGCACCCACTGGCTGGCGCTGGAGGTCAGCAGCGGCTTCGAGCGCAACCCGGAGCAGGTGGTCGAGGAGAAGGAGCAGTTGCTCGATCATCTGGTGGCGAACCGCGGGCGGGTGGTGCTGGCGCGTGACCCGCAGGTGGTCATGGCCAAGATCACCCGCGACAAGAAGGCACAGTACCAGGCCTATGACACCTGCACGGATCTGCTGCGGTATGAGGCCTGAGCCATGGGTGCCTTCATAGTGTCACAGGGTGAGCTGTGCGATCACGTCGTCAGATGACATGACTTCGGCATATTCACCACCGAGTATTGCCAACGTCAGTTCATGAACGGTTGTGGCGTCCCAGGACTTTCCATGCGCTCCGACGACGGGTACGGCTGTTGTGGCATCGGAGGGAAGGATGATGCTGTATCCGAGCGCTTTTCCCGCGCGGACTGTGGCGTCCATGCTGTTATGAATGACAACGCCCGTCAGCACCAAACGCCTTACCTGCATACCTTTTAGAATGGCGTCCAATTCGGTGCCGATGAAGGCGCAGTTTTCCTGTTTGATGATGACGGTTTCTCCCATTATCGGGGCAACCTCTTTCTTGATGCCATTCCACGGGCCATGGACGTAATAGCTGGATGTAGAAGCCTGTTCATCGTGCTTCACATGAAGAACTGGCCAGCCGTTTGATCGCCAGAGGTCGAGAAGACGTTGGATCACCGCCAAATACCCAGGATTGCTTTTGCCATCCCAATTTGGGCGATCAATGGCATCCTGAACGTCAAGGATAACAAGAGGGATAGGGCTGGGTTGATCCTTCATGTGATCTCATCTCCTTTAGGTGGGGCAAGCAGGCTGAGTGTGCTGAATCGAACCTTTACCGGCAACTGATTGCAGGTAGAACTACGTAGGAACGGCTCTCTGTAAAGCCCTTCATAAGGCCCTCTCGCTTACGCAAGGTGACTTCGGCAGACACTTTTGCGTTGGGGAATGGTAGCCTCGCCGGCCAACTGGCGCGATTTAAGCCTTGGAAAGACCCTTTACCAATCGTTATTTGAAGAATGAATCGTCAGCTATTTGTATCTCTGGATGGGCCCAAGGGAACCGGTAAGACCACACTGTTGGAGGCCGTTACGAAAGCACTGCGGGCAGACAATAGGAAGGTGATCCGGATCTGCGAGAAAAAAAGTGATCCCTACAGGGGTGAAACGATGGCCCTCGTTAACAAACTCGTCAGGAATCCCAGCCGGGATCTGGAGTTGGGCGTTTGTCAGCGCCTTGCTGATAGCCGTAGCTGGATTTCCCGACACGTGCTGGCTAAACAGCCACAGGACAGCATCATCTTGATCGATCGGTGGTATCCGTCTGATGCCGCGTTTCGTCGGTCCGTTCCGTTTGCAGAGATCCTGCGGTTGAACATTGATCGAAACGTGCGAGTGCCAGACCTGCATGTCGGGCTTGTCACCGCCCCCGATATTTCATGGGCGAGGGCAGCAGCACGATCGCGTGGGCTGGGCAGTACTGTGATCCATAAGCTGGAAGAGCATGTCGCTTGCACCCAGGCATTCGAGCGCGCGATTGGCGATCATGGCTGGGTGCTCTGCCGTAATGAAGGGACGATCGAAGACGCAACGATGAAGGTGGTTTCCGAGATCTACAGGCTGCTTTGATGCTCCTTGGTCGACTTACGTCAACGACACACTGTGACCTTCAGTCGGCTGTAGTCCCTCCTTCCCCAAGGCCGCTGCGGAACATTCAGTAACGCGGAAAAGCGCACTTCTCACGAACCGAGGGCTGCTCCCGCATTCAGGCTTCCAACTGGCGCAACTCGCTATGCTCGTCAAACGGCTGGTAACGAGCCTGACGATCACGCGCGACGCGGATCATCGCCGCACGGGGATCACGGGCCAGCACCAGTCGGCCCTTGTTGGCCACGATGTAGTCCAGCAACTGTTCCTTTTCGTCGACCAGGCGCTGCGGGTTGCAATCAAAGCCGCTGGCTACTTCCAGCGCTAACCAGTGAGTTCCGGGTACCAGGTCGCCTGCGAACACCACAGGCCCGCCAACCGTGCGGATTTCCGGCAACAGTTGCCCAGGGGTGTGACCATCGCTGACATGCAGGTGCCAACCGCTGCCCAGCTGGGGGCACGCCCCGCCGGCAATGAGCTCGACACGCTCCGAGGCCTTGAGACGCAGTACGATCTGGCGCACGAACAGGTTGCGATCCAGTGGGTGGGGACGCAGCGCCCGATGCCAATGACGCTCACTGATCATATAGCGGGCATTGTGAAACAGCAGGCGAGGGGTCTCGCCTTCGTTGATCGCCGCGCGCAGTTCCGGGCCGGGCATCGCGTGTAGATGGGTCAGCAGCACCAGGTCGATGTCGCCTTCATCCAGACCAAGGCGCGTCAGGCTGTCGAGCAAGCTGCGGGTGTGCTTTTGGCAGCGGCAGGTACGTGGCAAGGGGGCCAGCAGGGTGTCGCAGCCCGCCAGTACCAGGATGTTCTGACCGCCTTGCTGCACCAGCAAGGCTCGATTTTCCAGGTCCACCTGGTTGTCATGGTCGGGCCTTACCCAGCCCGCCCAGACACCCTTGGGCACGGTGCCGAACGCCATGCCGCCATCCACTTGGCGGCCCTGGCCATGTAGTATTGACAGTTTTCTGTACACAGGGGCTTGCACCTCAAGCATGCTCCATCAACGCAGCAGATTGCTCACGGCGTGAGTTTTTTGCCTGACTGTGCGTAAGGTTTGCACCGGCCCTTGCCGGGTCTGGCAGGAGAAAGTGCGACAGCGCCGGGATCAGCACCAGCGCACCGACCATGTTCAACACGAACATGAAGGTCAGCAGAATGCCCATGTCGGCCTGGAACTTGATCGGCGACCAGGCCCAGGTAACTACGCCGGCGGCCAGGGTCAGGCCCACCAGTGCCACCACCCGGCCGGTAAAGTCCACGGCATGTCGATAAGCGTGTCGCAGTGGCTCGCCGGCACGTTGACGGGCCAGTTGCACACTGAGCAGGTACAACGCGTAGTCCACGCCGATACCTACGCCCAGGGCGATCACCGGCAGTGTGGCAACCTTTACACCCATACCCAGCACCACCATCAGCGCTTCACAAAGGATCGAGGTGATCACCAGCGGAATCACCGCTACCAGCACTGCCCGCCAGCTGCGAAATGCCACGTAGCACAGCACAATGACTGCGGCATAGACAAAGAGCAGCATGCTGCGATTGGCCTCACGCACCACAATATTGGTCGCCGCTTCGATACCGGCGCTGCCGGCGGCCAGCAAGAACTGGCGATCTTCGCTGTTATGGGCGGCGGCGAACGCCTCACCCGCGGCGACCACCCGGTCCAGGGTTTGGGCTTTGTGATCGGTCAGGTAAGCAACGACGGGCGCCACCGAACAGTCTTCGTTGATCAACTCGGGGTTGTTGGAGGCAACGGTGCGTGCATCGTAGTTGAGGATCTGTTGGTCCGGCGACAGGGTCAGCCACTTGGGATTGCCATCGAACGAACCTGCCGTGATGCGCCGGTAGGCGTCGGTGTAGGCGGTGGTGGCCTGCACGCCTGGTACATTTTGCAGTGTCTGGCTCAAACGGTCGGTTTCGATCACGGTTTGATAATCCAGGCAGCCGTCGGCCGGGGTCTTGACGATGATCGCAAACTGGTCGCTGGAGAGCGCGTAATGGCGGGTGATGTACAGGTTGTCCTGGTTGTAGCGCGCATCCTTGCGCAGCTCCGGGGCACCAGGGTCGAGATCGCCGATCTGCAACTTCAGGCTCAAGGCGAAGCCAGCCGCTGCCAGGGCAAACCACACCGCAATGGTGATGCTGGCCCACTTGCGCTCGGTAAAGCGCGCCAGCATCGGCCAGATATGTTCGATGCCACGCAGGCGATCCGGGTCGCTGGCAAGTACCCGCGCCGCGGCGCTGCGGCTGACGCCAAACCAGGAAAGCATCACCGGCAACAGGATCAGGTTGGTGAACACCAGTACCGCGACACCGATACTGGCGGTGATGGCCAGGTCTTTGATCACCGGGATGTCGATGAACACCAGTACGGCGAAGCCCACAGCATCGGCCAGCAACGCGGTGAGGCCGGCGAGGAACAGGCGGCGGAAGGTATAGCGCGCCGCCACCAGTGGGTGGGTGCCACGGGCGATGTCGAGAATGATCCCGTTCATTTTCTGCGCAGCGTGGGAAACGCCGATAGCGAAAACCAGGAACGGCACCAGGATCGAATAAGGGTCCAGCTCATAACCCAGCAACTGGATCAGTCCCAACTGCCAGACCACTGCTACTGTCGAGCACAGCAACACCAGGAAGGTGCTGCGCAGACAACGGGTATACAGGAAGATCAGCAGGGCGGCGATCAACGCAGCCACCAGGAAATAGCCCATGACCTTGACGATGCCGTCGAGCAGTTCACCCATCACCTTGGCAAACCCGGTAATATGCAGCTTGACCGCCGTGGTCTGGTCATCCTGGGCCGTGGCGTACTTGTCGCGGATGTGCTCAAGGTTGCGCGCCAGTTGCCAGTAGTCGAGGGCCTGACCCGTCGCCGGGTCGCGGTCGAACAACGGCACGACGATCATGCTCGAGGCATAGTCGCCTGCCACCAGGTTGCCCAACAATTGCGCACGGCTGATGTTCTGGCGCAGCGCTGCGATGTCGGCGGGGCTCGCGCTGTACTGGTCGGGCATCACCGGCCCGCCGGCAAAACCGTCTTCGGTGACCTCGTTCCAGCGCACCGACGGTGTCCACAACGACTTGACCCAAGCGCGGTCCACACCCGGCGTGAGGAACAGCTCGTCGTTGATCCGTTTGAGGGTTTCCAGGTATTTGGGGTCGAAGATGTCCCCGGTCGGGTTCTCCACCACCACCCGAATTGCGTTACCCAGGCCACGCAGTTCGTTGCGGTGCTCCAGGTAATGCTTGATGTAGGGCTGGCTCTGCGGAATGGTTTTTTCGAAGCTGGCATTGAGCACCAGGCGCGAAGCGGCCGCCGCCAGCAGCAGGGTAACCAGGGTGCAAAGTACGATGACCAGCGCACGGTTATTGAAGATCAACCGTTCCAGCCAGTTGCCGGAACCTGAATCGAAGTCGTTGAGGGTGCGCACGACGGGCATGTCGTCGATGCGTTCGGTGCCTGTTGCCACGGCGATTCTCCTGAAAATTGCAGTTATCTGACGACGCGTACGCCGCGATTGCCGACCAGAACCAGACCGCCATCACCGGTTGGCGCTACAGCAAAGTACGGCGTGGGTCGTGGTATGCGCACAGGCTGGAAGCTATTGCCTTGATCCCGGCTGCGCAGCAGGTCACCGGACATGCTCACCAGCATCACGCTGCCATCGGCCAGCACGGTGCCAGCGGCCAGGCTGGCTGAGGTGCCGGTGTCGGCTTTATCCCAGCTGCCACCGCCGTCGGTGCTGCGGTAGGCATTGCCACGCAAGCCGATGACCAGCAGCAGGTCGGGCGTGGCGATCAGGTTGAAGTAACTGCCGTGGTACGGCGTCTTCACCGCGTTGAAGCGGCCTTGAGTACGGTCAAGCTTGAGCACCAGGCCTTGCTCGCCGACGGCGAACACCTCAGTGCCGGTGCCACGAATGCCATACAGGTGCAAACCCTGGGGGTTTTCGGCCCGGTGCGACCAGAACGACCAGTGTTTGCCGCCATCCTTGGTGTGCAGGATCAGGTTGAAAGCGCCAACGATGAAGCCGTTGTGCTCGTTTTCGAACCACACATCGAGCAACGGGAAGTTCATTGAGTCCAGCGGTGCGGCTGTCTGGCGATCTTCGGCAGGGGTTGCTGCCTGCCACAGTGCGAGCAACTGACGCCCATCAAGCTGACGCTCCCAACTACGCCCACCATCGCGGCTGTGCAATACCAGGCCATCGTGGCCTACCGCCCAACCACGCTGGGCATCGATGAAATACAAGGCGGTGAGGTCAACGCTGGCGGGTGTGTCGGCTTGCTGCCAGCTGTTGCCTTGGTCATCGCTGTAAAGAATGTTGCCACGCAGCCCCACGCTGACCAGCCGTTGTCCGGCGAGCGTCACGGCATTGAGCGGTGCGGCGTAGGCCTGCAGGCTGCGCAACGGTGGCGCATCTACCGGTGCAATGAAGGTTGCCTGAGCGTGTAGCGGCAGGCAGTGCAACGCTGCTGCCGCCACGAGTGGTCGTGCCCATTGAAGTGCCATGGCTGAACCCTGTTTTTGTTGTTGTAAAGAAAGGCGCCCCACCTGCTGTTACATCGCTGGTGGGGCGCGCAGCGTTGTGCTCAGCGGATCCCGGAACCTGCCAGGGCGTCAGGTGCCCAGAAGCTTGCAGGCAGACCTTCATCGGCATAACCAACGCCGTTCTTGCCGGGCCAGAAGTTCACGTAGTAGCTGCCGGCAATCAGGTCGTAGTGGCCGCCGAACTGCTGGAAGAAGCTGTTGGCGTCATAGTTCTGTACCGAATAGGCAAAGCCTGCGCGCCACAAATTGTCACGTGCGTCGTACTGGTCCGAGGCCATGAACGACCAGCTGTCTTCGTCGATATAGAAGTCACGTTGCTTGTAGACATGGCGCTGGCCGGGCTTGAGGGTGGCGCGCACGACCCACACACGGTGCAGCTCCCAGCGCACGAAGTCCGGGCTGATGACACCGGGTTTGAAGACGTCGCGGGCCTCGTTGGCGTAGACCATCCGGTAGTTGTTGTACGGGACGTACATTTCTTTCTTGCCGACGATGGTGAAATCGAAGCGATCCATCGGGCCGTTGAACATCGCCGCATCATCCATGGTCGACATGCCCGAGGTACTGGTGTTGGGCGTGTCATAGCTCAGGTCCGGGGCTAACTTGACCCTGCGCTGGCCAGGCAGGTACTGGTAGGTGCGACGCTCGCCGTCCGTGTAGTTGGTGCGTTGGAACACCAGGAAGGCTTCGCCGGCACGGCGCGCCGGGCCCGAATAGTCTGCGCGGGCGCGCAGGAGCCCACCGTTATAGGCATCGCCGCTCAGGTAGTAGTCGTTCTGCTGACGGAATCGACCGCCTGTGGTGAGAGTCAAAGTGCCTGCCGAGTTGACGCTGTAGGCACTGTAACCGCGCATGTCGACGAGCTTGCCGGAGTAGTTGGTCAGCGCGTTCCACATCACTTCGATGCCACGCTCGGGGATCGGGAAGGGCACACTCTGACGCACGCCTTGCAGCGAAAAGCCGTCGCTGGCGATGCTGGCCTTGCCGGCGTTGCTGATGGTGTTGTCGCCTAACCATCCTGGTGCTGAAGCCGTGCGATGCGTGGGGTAAACATCGATGCGGTAGTCGGGATAGCGCTTCATCAGGGCCTGAGTACCGGCCGTGAGTTTGTCGGTGTACTGCGCCATGTTGCTGGCATTGATCGACAGCAGTGGCTTTTCACTGGCGAAGGGGTCGGGCCGTACGAAGCCGGATTGCGTGATTCCCGCCGGGGTTGCGCTCAAACCTCCGGTGTAGGCAGGAATGCTGCCATCAGCGTTGGCCGCTTTTTCGGCGCCGGTACGAGTCAGGGTGCCACCCAGTTGGGAATAGTCAGGTGCTGCGAACGCCTGGGCGCCCTGAAGCATGAGCAGGCAACTTGCCAGGAGGGTCGGGGAAATGCGCATGTTCAAAGTCCTCGCCACTTACAAGGTGGTCTTGAAGGTCAGGGTAATGAGCCCGCGGTCCTTGAGGATCGCGTTGGTGCCGTTGTTGGCGGTGACGGCACCATTGGCGCCCTTGTCCACATCGCCGAAGAAGTCGACATATTTGAGGTCGAAGCGGTACTGGCTCAGGTAGTCCAGGCCCACGCCCACCGAATAGCTGCCGGTGCCTTGGTTACCGCCGGAGGTGACGGCCGAGTTGTTGTGCAGGCCCTGGGCAAAGCTGACGGGCAGTGACAGGTCGCCACCGGGGAACACCTGGAACCAGGTCGGGGTGAAGTTCAGGGCCAGGGCCAGCGCGCCTTTCTCGGCCTGGTCAACGGCGGTGTAGCCGTCCCGGCCTTTGAACACGGCTTCGTTCTGGGTGACCTTGGTCCAGCTGTTCCAGGTCAGTTCCGCCGAATAGGCTGCGGTGTCATAGATCGATGAGGTCCCCATGCTGCCGACGGCGTTGACCAGTGCATGCACCGTGTTACCGCGCGCACCTGGGGTATCGTCTGGCAACGCGCCTGCGGGCAGGATGATCGCCGAACTGACCAGCGGCATGTTGGTGCGGTAGCTCACTTCCGCGCCAACGCTCACGTCCCCGACCAGGCCCGAAACGCTGAGGCCATACAGATCGATATCATCGCCATAGCCAAAGCCGAAGCGTGCAGGCTGGCCGACAGCGGCGGGGAGCTGCTGGTACACCTGAGGCAATTTGTCGGTGAAGTTGCGGTAATAGGCACCGAACGTCACGCTTTGCAGCACTTCAGGCGTCCAGCGAACCGCCAGGCCCCAGTCGCCATGGTTATCCCTGAGAATGTCCTTGCCGCGTACGGCGGCCACCCGGTTGGGGGCTACCAGGCTTTCAGCGCCATTGAGCAGTACGTCCTGGGCACCGAAGTAGGTCCCGGCCTCAGGCAGCTGCATGGATTCCCAGTCGAAGAAGTACTGAGTGGCAATGGAAAAGGTGTCGGTGATCTGCGCCTGGGCCGACATTTGTGACTGCGGACGGAACAGCTCTTTGGCCTCGATACCCGGTGAGGCCTGGGCCTTGCCCAGGTCCAGGGCGTTCTGGCTGTAGGAAACGCCGTTGATCGAACCACCTGTCAGCAGCGCTTCACCCCAGGCCACCGAGTGCTGGCCGGCTTTGAGGTTGATCGGAATGTCGCCGGCTTCCACACGCCCGAAAACAAAGGCATCGAGAATCTCGCCGGACGGGCCGTTGTAGTAACGATCGGCGTAATTGCTCAGCCCCAGGGCCTGACGACCATTTTTCAGGTGGTTGGAGGTGGCGACATTGGTGTTGTCCAGATTCTCATACGCCTGGTCGTACCAGCCTGCGGCACTCAGGCGCGCACCGTAGTACTGGCGGAAGACAACATCCGCTTCGCTGAGGATGTCCAGGCGATTGGTGACGATACCGCGTTCGAAGTTGCGGTCGCCGTCATCCAGGTTCGGGTTGCCGAGAATCGAATCGTCCTGCTTTTCGACGCGGTAACCCAGGTTATAGCGAAAGGTGTTGTCCCAACGTACGCGCAGGTCCGGGTTTCCCGTGTCGAACTCGAATGCCTGGACATTTTGCAGCATGCCTGCACAGAGAGTCGCCCATGCGACGCCGAGGGCGAGCGCGGTGCGTTTGTGCTTGAAAACGGCGGTATTCATCGCTACTCCACTTCTTATCATTGTTATTGAACGGCAACGACACTCCTGGCCGCGGCAGACAGGCGCCGGTGGAGCTCATGGCAAGGATTTACGAACGTGGCGCCGAGTAACCCCCCCAGATATTGGTGGGGGGCATGGCGTCCCGGGCGCTGGGATCATGGGCTTTCCCGACCAAGGCTGGAGCTTGCCAATGCCTGCTGAACACGCACACCAACGCAAACTGCTGCACACACGCCGGATCGTGTGCACAGGCTATGAACGAGAAAATGGCTTGTATGAAATAGAAGGGCATTTGCAGGACATCAGCGCCGATGCCACTGAGCTTCTGTACCGCGACCTCGAGGCCGGCGGTGTGATCCACGACATGCGCCTGAACCTGACCTTTGATGCGCAGTTACTGATCCATGACGCCCATGCCCACATCGACGCATCACCGACGCCGTTTTGCGCCGACATCCAGCAGCGTTATGAACAGTTGGTGGGGCAACGCATGGTCCCAGGCTTTACCCACACGGTGAAACGCCTGTTCGGCGCCACTAACGGTTGCACGCACCTGAGCGAGTTACTTGGCCCGATTGCCACGACCGCCTACCAGACGCTGTTTGCCGTGCAGCGTGAAAACCACGGGCGCCGCAAGCCTCTGCCGGACACGCCGTGGCTGCTGCCCAAACCTGCGACAGTCGGCAGTTGCCATGCCTTGCGCGCAGAGGGGCCTGTGGCTGAAATCCTCTGGCCACTGGAGCGACGCCTGAATAAATGACCGTATGGCCTGGCACGCGGGGCGCGACCAGGCCTTGCTGTGTCAGGCACCGACGAAGTGGGGGTCACGGCGCTCGGCAGCAGCCTTGTTGCCTTCGACGAAATCGTCGGTGGCCACCTGCCACTGTTGCTCCGAAGCTTCGCGGTCGAGGATCGCCTCAACCGCATCAGCCAGTCCCATACGCAGCGTTTCACGGCTGGACATCACCGCCAGCGGCGCCGAGAGGGCAATCTCCGCCGCCAGTTCGCGGGCTGCCTGACGCTCGCATCCTGGCTCGGCAAGCACGTCGGCAAGACCAATGCGCAGCGCTTCACGTCCGTTGATGCGCCGCCCGGTGGCGATCAACAGTGACGCCATTTGCACCCCAACCAAACGCGGCAGGGTAACGGAAAGGCCAAAGCCCTGGTGAATACCCAGGCGATTGAAATTGGCAGAGAAACGCGCCTTTTCACTGGTGACGCGAAAATCACCAACCATGGCCAGGCCCAGCCCACCGCCAATGGCCGCACCTTCGACCACAACGATCAGCGGCTTGCGGGTACGAAACAGCTGCACCGCCTGTTGGTACAAGGCGCGCGGCAGCGCAGGGTCGAACGTTGTTGCACCACCGGAAAAATCTGCGCCAGCGCAGAAGGTTGGCCCGTCCGCCTGGAGGATCACCACGCGGCAGTGCGCCTGCTGATCCAGATAGTTCAGCGCACTGACCATATCGCTGATCAGTTCCTTGTCGAAAAAGTTCAGCGGTGGGCGGTTGAAGGTCAGGGTGGCGATGTGGCCTTGCAGGTCGAGGGCAAGGCCGCGACCGGGAACGAAAGAGGTGGACATAAGCATTCCAGAACCGGGTTGGGAGGTCTGGCGCAGTTTACGTCAGCGCTTGAGGGGCGCTGATTGCGTTTTCGTATGGGCCGAGACACGCAACGAATCGCCCGCGGCCATGGGCTGCTCAGACCCGGTTCATGGTGCCACCACCTGCAGCGCATGCTCGCGAAAATTACGCGCAGCCGCCGAGTGGGATTCAGTCTGCATGACCAGGGCGATGCCCGACAACAGCCGCGACGACAGCCCGCTGAGTGCGATCACGCGCAACTCGGGCCCCACGTAACGGGCCGCCGAGGTCGGCACCAGGGCGATGCCCAGACCGCTTTCGACCAGGCCCAGAATGGTCGACAGCTGGGCCGCCTGCTGCGCGATGTGCGGCTCGATGCCTGCCTCCTCGAAGGCCCGGAGCGTCAGCGCGTGCATGGCTGGCGAGCGTTGCGCGGAACTGATGATGAACGGTTGGTCGGCCAGTTCCGCCAGGGTCAGTGTGGCCTTCGATGCCAGCACCGAATCGTGGCGCACAGCCAGGGCCAGGGGTTCTTGTTGCAGCAGCGTGAGCTGCAGGTTCGGCGCACTGGGAATCGGATGGCGCACCAGCGCAACATCCAGCTCATGCGCCTGCAGCCGATCGAGCAAGGCGCCGCCGTCGCCTTCTTCGAGGATCAGCTCCACGTGCGGGTAGCGCTGGCGAAAACTGCGCAGGATCGCCGGCATCAGGGCAAAGGCCGCCGAGCCAACGAAACCCACGCGCAACTGGCCATGATCGCCGGCTTCGGATTCCCGTGCGGCGCGCCGCATCTCTTCGACGAAAAACAGCGCGCTTCTGGCGTTGCGCAGCACTGCGTCGCCGGCCTGGGTCAGGCGCAGGCCGCTGGGCAGGCGCTCGAACAACAGTATGCCGAGTTCTTCCTCAAGTTTCTTGATGGACGTCGAGAGCGGTGGCTGCGTCATGTTCAGCTGTTCGGCAGCCCGGTGAAAATTGAGGGTTTCGGCGAGCACGAGCGCCTGTTTGAGCTGACGGAGTTCCATGGTGGGGCTCGCTGCAAGGGATGAACTGAAGGGGAATGCGTGGCGCGAATCGGCCGATCCGAAAGTGGAATTGGACGCCCCCTGGCACGGCGCAAATTATGACATGCCCCCGCGTGCAAGCTGTATCGCTGCGCGGACAATCCCTGAAAATAAAACGAGAGAGATCATGAGCTCGATCCTTTCCCCGCTCAATCTGGCCGCAGTGCCCGCGCAGGACGAAGCATTGCGCGAGCCGATCCGGGCCTTTTTGCGCGATGCGCTGAACGACGTCCCGATGGTCATGCGTGCCCGTGGCGTGTGTGAAGCCGACCCGCACTTCAGCCGCAAACTCGCCGAACAAAAACTGATCGGCCTGTGCCTGCCCGCCGAACATGGTGGCGGTGGGCGCAGTTATTTTTCCCGCTTCGTGCTGGTTGAAGAGCTGTTGATCCAAGGCGCACCTGCCGCCGCACACTGGGTCAATGACCGCCAGACCGGGCCGTTGCTGCTGCGTTTCGGCAGCCCCGCGCAACGCGATTACTTCATGCCGCGCATGCTGGCCAGCGAGGTGTTCTTCTGCATTGGCATGAGCGAACCGGATACCGGTTCCGACCTTGCCAGCGTGCGCACGCGCGCCGTGCGCACCGAAGATGGCCGCTGGCGCCTCAATGGCCGCAAGATCTGGACCTCCAACGGCCACTACTCGCATTACATGTGCGCCCTGGTGCGTACCTCCGGCAGCCTTGAAGACCGTCACAAGGGCCTGTCGCAGATGATCGTCGACCTGTCCTTGCCAGGCGTTACCGTCCGCCCGATCAAGGACCTGGCCGATGACGAACATTTTTGCGAGGTGCTGTTCGAAGACGTCCTGCTGCCGGCCGATGCCCTGATTGGCGAGGAGGGTTCAGGGTTCAAGCAGGTCACCTCCGAGCTGTCTTACGAGCGAAGCGGCCCCGACCGCATCTACTCGGCCATGGTACTGATCGAAGGTTGGCTCGCCGAGCTGCGCAGCATCGACAACCCGGGTATGGCCGTGACCGCGTTGCTGGGTCGGATCGCCGGGCGCCTGGCGGTACTGCGGGGCATGTCGCTGGCGGTGGCGCACAAGCTGGATCGGGGCGAGCACGTAGACCTGGAGGCTGCGCTGGTCAAGGACCTGGGCACTGAATTCGAGCAAGCGGTGCCCGGCTGGATCGCCCAAGCGCTGGAACTGACCCACGACCACCCACCGTCGGCCGCACTGCGTGAAACGCTGGCCTACATCACCCAGATCTGCCCGAGCTTCTCGCTGCGCGGCGGCACCCGGCAGATTCTGCGCGGCATCATCGCCCGCGGCCTTGGCCTTCGTTGATTGGGAACTACCATGACTGACAGTATTTTTGATGGTTTCGAGCGCGCACTGCTCGACCTTTGCCCGCTGGAGCGCCTGCGCGAGCAGGAACAACCCGAAGCGGCGGCTGCACTGTGGGCGCAGATCGACGCCCTGGGTTACACCGACGCCCTGATCAGCGAGGCATGCGATGGCGCCGGTCTTTCGCTGACCACGGTATTCGAGTTGCTGTTTACGGCCGGCAAAGCGGGCCTGAGCCAGCCTTTGGGTGAAACAGCGATGGCACGTGCGCTACTGGCGGATGCCGGGTATGAGAACGACAACGCGTGCGTGGCCCTGGCCAAGGCCCGGGAGGGTGGCGAGGGGATCGTTTGTAACGATGTGCCCGGTGCCATGCTCGCTGAGCGCGTACTGGTACAGTGGCAAGGCGAGTGGTTGCTACTCGATCGTGCCGATGCCCAGGTCACCCCGGGGGCGTACCGCCGCCGGGCCTCGGCCTCGCTGCACTGGCGCTCGGCACAACCGGCTCGCTTTCGTTTCCAGCGTCCGGAAGTGGACGCCGAGGCCTTGTGCAATGCACTGCATGCCGCAGCCATGGCCGGTGCCATGGAGCGGGTGCTGGAACTGGCCGTTGAGTACGCCAACGACCGCCGCCAGTTCGGTCGCCCGATCAGCCAGTTCCAGGCCGTGCAGCAGGAACTGGCGGTGCTCGCCGAACAAGCGGCGTCTGCAGCGCTGGCGGCGCGGATGGGGTGTGTCGGGTCGGGCTACTTGCCGGATCGCCTGCTGGCTGCCACGGCCAAGTTGCGTGCGTGTGAGGCGGCAACCCGGGTTGCGGCGATCGGCCATGCCGTGCTGGGCGCCATTGGCATCACCGAAGAGCACCCACTGGGTTTGTATACCGCGCGCTTGCATGAATGGCGCATGGCACCGGGCAGTGAAGTGCGTTGCGCCCAGGTGCTGGGGCAAGCGGTATTGGCTGCGCCGCAGTCGTCGCTGTTCGACTTCGTCCGCACCCACCTTGCGCCGGGTGAGGTAGCCTGATGGTAGGAGCGGGCTTGCCCCGCGATTGCGATGTGCCAGGCATATCGCATCGCGGGGCAAGCTCGCTCCCACCTAGATCAACACTACACCGAACGCGGCGCCAGCCATTGGTCCAGGCGCGGCCACATGCGCGTACTGGCCGCAGGACCTGCCACCAGGCTCACATGCCCACCGGGTAGCACCAACTCTTCCTTGTCTGTGGACGCCGCCTTGGCCACCAGCGGTGCTGCGCACGCCGGCGGGACCAGGGAGTCGAACTGCGCGACCACGTGCAGCAGAGACGCCTGGATGTGCTCCAGGTTCACCGCTTTGCCGCCGATCACCAGGCCACCCTTGAGCAGGCTGTTCTTGACCACCAGCTCCTGCAGGAACTGGGCGCTGAATGCACCCGGCAACGGCAAGGTTTCCGCATCGAAGCGGGCCATCATGCGGTGAGCCTTCACATAGCGCTCGTTCCACATGTTGTCCCACAGCCGCAAGCGACTGACGACGCGGGACGCCGGGCGGTGCAGGTCGATGGCCCGCAGAATCACCTGGCCTGGCAGCAGCCCGTTGCCGTCGACCAACGTTTCGATATCCAGCGGTGTGTTTTCCAGCAATGGACCGAAGAACATCTTGCTGAAGTCGACCGGCATGGTGAAGCACACCAGGTTTTTCACCGGCCCCTTTGGATGCAGCGCGGTATACAGGCTCGCCAGCACGGCGCCCAGGCAATAACCCACCAGGGTAACCTCTTGCACACCTGTATCGGCCTGGACGCGCTCGATGCAGGTGGGAATGAAGTCCAGGACATAGTCCTCGAGCTTCAAGGTGCTTTCACTGGCCCGCGGCGCATTCCAGTTGATCACGTAGACGTCGTAGCCCCGGCCCAGGAGAAACTCGAACAGACTCTGCCCGGGCGTAAGGTCGAAGATGTCGGCGTTATGGGTAACCGGCATCACGAACAACAGCGGTACCCGGTAGATTTCCCGGGCCGTCGGCTGATAGTGATACAGCGATAACGTACCGCGTCGATGGAGCAGGGTGCGGGCGCTTGCCCCCACCGGAGGCGGTGGTGTGCCGAAGTACTCGATGCCGTTGAGCCGGCGTTGCAGCGACTGCCCGAGCTCGCTGCGCAGCCGCTGTACCAGGCCGGTGCCGTCAGGTTTGCGCTCAAAGAGCGATGGCATGGTCGTCGGACTCCTTGAGCGGCAGTTGCGGCTCTGCTAACGCTTGCACAGTTGCCTGCGGCAGTGGCTTTGGCTTGGCCTTGGCGGTGGTGCTGGCCGGGCGCTTGGCTGTAGCGCGCTTTACCCCCTGGGGCGCTACTGCTTCGGCGGCGTCTGGCGCCGGTCGACGGCTGCGCTCCGGGCGCTGGGGGCGGGCAGGCTTGGCCGATTCGGGCAGCAGCAGGTCGAGCTTGTCTTCGACCCGCTGTACGGCGGCGGCAATGGTTTCGACTTCATGGCGGGAGGGCAGCGCCAGGTGGCGGTAAACCGATACCAGGGACTGTTCCGATACATGCCGGGCACCGAGGGCCAGCCGCGAGATCCCCAACAAGGTGCGGGCCATGTAAGGGGAGTCGGCATGCCGGGTGGCCAAAGCGTTAGCGCCTTGCTCCAGGCGGTTCAAGGACTCGCGATACAGCTTGAACGGGTCAGGAATCAACGAAAGGATCATAACGTCTCCATACAGGTTGCAAGATTGAGGGTTGGGTGAATCAGCATCGCTCACGCATCGGTTGCGCTGGCGGGGTAGGTTTGCTCGGCGTTGATGCGCGAAAGCCGACCGGCAATGGCACGGCGCAGCAGGCCAAGTGGCTTGAGCACAGGTTTGAAGACATTGGCGCAGACCCGCGCCAGGCGAGGGGACAGCAGGTGTAGGAGCGTGTGGCTCCAGCCTTCGCTGGCCACCCAGGCGGCCAGGGTGTAGCTGGCCACTTCACCGGCGGTGTGGCCCAGGGGAACCTGGCAATCGAGCGACTGGTCGACCACCTCGAGGGTGCGGTCCAGCGGGGCCTGGTCGGCGAACGCCAGTGCCAATGCCTCGCCGATGCGCTGCAGGGCATCGCGGCTGGCTGCGAGTACGGCGTCAAAATTGAGGAAACCGTGGAACTGTCCGCCGTAATGCAGCGATTGCACGGCGACCCCGGCGGCCCGCAAGCGCATGCCGTAGTCCAGGCCGTCGTCTCGCAGCGGGTCGAAGCCGGCGCTGACGATGATGGCCGGCGGCAAGCCGCGCAGGTCGGCGCTGCGCCGCGGCGAAAACCACGGATCAGTCAGGTCCAGGGTTTGCATCGACGTGCCGAGGTAGCCTTCGAGGGTCTGGATCACTTCCTCGGTCAGCAGGTAATTGCCGTGAATGTTCTGTTCATAGGAAGGGAATCTGCCCACCAGTTCGGTAGCGGGGTATACCAGCACCTGGGCCAATAGCGGCGGGCCATCCACGTGTTGCACCTGCTGGGCCACCGCCGCCGCCAGGTTGCCGCCGGCCGAGTCGCCGCCTACGGCCAGGCGGGTGGTGTCGATACCAAGCGCTGCGCCATTGGCTGCCACCCACGATAGCGCTGCCATGGCGTCTTCACGGCTGGCGGCGATGTCATGCTCAGGCGCCAGGCGGTAACGCACAGCGATGGTGATGCAGTCGGCACTCAGGGCCAGATTGCGGCAGATCGCGTCGGCCGTGTCCAAATCGCCCACCACGAAGCCGCCACCGAAGTACCAGACCAGGGCAGGCTGCGCAGCGTCCGACTTTTTCGGGTAGTACAGGCGTAGGGTAATCGGGCCGTTGGGTCCCTCTATCTCTAGCTCGTGAGTGTGTGCAACGGCAGGTCGGCGGCCCAGAGCCAGGGCCGACAGCCGCGCACTTTGGCGCAAGTTTTCAAGTGAAATCAGTTTCGCCGATGAGCGCGGCGACACATTGACCATGCGTAGAAACGCCCTGGCTTCACGATCGGGTTCAGGTGCCCGTAGTACCTGAGGTAGCCCCAAGCCCGGGAAAAGACATTCGACCTGACCCGCCGCCGCGTAGTCGGATCGCTGGTTGCTTTGCGTTGCCGGGGGTTCCCGGTGGGTAGTCATGCGCCGCTCCTTGTGTACTGACCTTGGTTGCGTTTCGGCGCTGAGGTTAGTAACGCCCGGTTACAACATCGCCTACCCAAGGTGGGTGGCAGGGCGCTGGGCCGGGATGGCGCCCTGCATCCCCCACCCACTCTGGGCAGGCGTAGGCGCGGCCGGGTTGCGCAACGATGGTGGTCATCCGCGCAGAGGGTGCGCGCAACGACCTGGAGTCCCCAATGTCACAAAAAACCTGTGTTGCCGGCGTCGGCATGATTCCGTTTACCAAACCCGGTGCCAGCCCCACCTACATTGCGATGGGCGCCGAAGCCACGCGCCTGGCGCTCAAGGATGCCGGCCTGGACTACCGACTGGTGCAGCAAGCCTATGTGGGTTATGTCTATGGCGACTCCACCTGCGGCCAGTCGGCGCTCTATGAAGTCGGCGTGTCCGGCATTCCCATCGTCAACGTCAACAACAACTGCTCCACCGGCTCCAGCGCACTGTTCCTGGCTCGCCAGGCAGTAGAAAGCGGCGCTGTGGAGTGCGCCCTGGCGCTGGGCTTCGAGCAGATGCAACCGGGCGCCCTGGGTTCGAACTGGAGTGACCGTCCCGAAGCGATGGGCAAGCACCTGGACATCGCCGCGCAACTCAATGCCGATGCCACGAGCGTGCCGATGGCCTTGAAGCTGTTTGGTGGCGCCGGACGCGAGCACATGAACACCTACGGCACGCGCCTGGAAACCTTCGCTGCGATTCGCGCCAAGGCCAGCCGCCATGCCGCCAACAACCCGTTGGCGCTGTTTCGCAAGGTGCTCACCACCGACGACGTGATGAACGATCCGGTGGTCTGGCCCGGCGTGATGACCCGCTCGATGGCCTGCCCGCCGACTTGCGGTGCGGCGGCGGCGATCATTTGCTCCGAAGCCTTCGCGAAAAAGCAAGGCCTGCGTACTGACGTGGTGGTCCTGGCACAGTCGATGACCACCGATGCGGCACTGTCCTTCGAACCCAAGTCGATGATCCAGGTGGTTGGCTTCGACATGGCCCAGCGCGCCGCCGGCCAGGTGTATGAGCAGGCAGGCGTCGGCCCGCAGGACATCCGCGTGGTGGAACTGCATGACTGCTTTGCCCACAACGAACTGCTGACCTACGAATCGCTGGGGCTGTGCCCGGTGGGCGAAGCCGAGCGTTTTGTCATGGATGGCGACAACAGTTATGGCGGCCGGGTGGTCACCAACCCGTCCGGCGGCCTGCTTTCCAAGGGCCATCCGCTAGGCGCCACGGGCCTTGCGCAGTGCTACGAGCTGACCCGGCAACTGCGTGGCACCGCAGGTTTCACCCAGGTCGAAGGGGTCAACCTGGCGCTGCAGCACAACCTCGGCCTGGGCGGCTCGTGCGTCGTCACCCTGTATGGCCGCAACTGATCCCGATTCCCCCCTGAACAAGGAACAACGCTATGAACAAGCTTGAAGGTAAAGTCGCCCTGCTCACCGGCTCCGGCCGCGGTATTGGTCGGGAAGTCGCGTTGCAGCTGGCCGCCTATGGCGCGAGGATCGTGGTCAATGACCTGGACAGCGCACCGGCCGAACAAGTAGTTGCCGAGATTCGCGCCGCCGGCGGCGACGCCGTGGCGTGCGCGGGTAGCGTTACCGCGGTGGATTTCCCTGAGCGCTTCGTCAAGACCGCGCTCGACAGTTTTGGCGGCATCGACATCATCGTCAACAACGCTGGCTACACCTGGGACACCGTCATCCAGAAGATGACCGACGAGCAGTGGTACGCCATCCTCGACTGCCACCTGAGCGCACCGTTTCGGATTCTGCGCGCCGCCCAGCCGGTATTCAGCGCCGTCGCCAAGCAGGAGGCCGCCGAAGGCCGCGAAGTCATGCGCAAGGTCGTCAATATTTCCTCGGTGGCCGCCGGTGGCAACCCGGGACAGGCTAACTATTCCGCGGCCAAGGCCGGCATCCTCGGTATGACCAAGACCCTGGCCAAGGAGTGGGGACGCCTGAAAGTCTGCGTCAATGCCGTTGCCTTCGGCCATATCGAAACCCGCCTGACCCAGCCACTGGCCGGTGAAGTCAAGACCGTCAGCATCGAAGGCCGGGAAATCAAAGTCGGCATCAGCGATGAACTGGTGGCCGCTGCCAAGACCATGATCCCGCTGGGGCGCCCGGGCACGCCAAAAGAAGCCGCGGGTGCCGTGGTGATGCTGTGCCTGCCGGAAGCCGACTATGTGTCCGGCCAAACCGTGATCTGCGGTGGCGGCTTCGGTTCGGTCTGAGCCGGTCGAGCCGCGTTTGCAAGGCACTTGCCGACAACAATAATAAAGGAGGTAGAGATGTACATCACCCAGGCGCTGCACCGTCATCTGCAGCATCGCCCGCATGTCACGGCGATTCGCGACCAGGGTCGCAGCGTTACCTTTGGCCAACTCGCACACCGGGTCTCGCGCCTGGCCGGTGCCCTGAAAAACCTGGGCGTCGCTGCCGGTGACCGGGTGGCCATGCTGTCGCTCAACTCGTCACGCTACATCGAATACTACATGGTCGTTCCGTGGGCCGATGCGGTCCTCAACCCGGTGAATATCCGCTGGAGCGTTGCAGAGATCGTCTACTCCTTGGACGACTCGCAAACGACTGTACTGATCGTCGACGATACCTTCGCGGCGCTCGGGCAGACGATCTTGGCTGAGGCCAGGACATTGCGCACGCTGATCTATGCGGGCGAGGGCGAAACCCCGGCAGGTATGCTCAACTACGAAGCGCTGATCCAGGGCAGTGAAGCGGTCGAAGACGCCCGGCGCGGTGGCGACTCATTGCTGGGCATTTTCTACACCGGCGGTACCACCGGCTTTCCCAAGGGGGTGATGCTCAGCCACAACAACCTCGGTTTTTGTGCGCTCAGTGCTGTGGGCAGTGGCCGCCTGGCGGCGAACTCGGCGTTTTTGCACGTGATGCCGATGTTCCACCTGGCCGACTTCTCGGCCATGTTGGGCCTGATGTTCAGCGGCGGTACCCACGTGGTTCTACCCGGTTTCGCACCCCAGGCAGTCATGGAAACCATCGCCGCCGAACGCGTCACCGAAACCCTGCTGGCGCCGACCATGATCCAGATGCTCCTGGACACCCGCGAGGCCAACCCGGCCCTGGCCACGCTGGACCTGAGCTCCTTGACCGGACTGGTTTACGGGGCTTCGCCCATTACCCCTGCGTTGCTCGAACGCACCCGTACTGCATTCGCCCGTGCGCAATTGTCCCAGGGGTATGGCATGACCGAACTGGGGCCGCTGGCCACCACCCTGGCTGCCCAGTACCACTGCGCCGAGCACCAGCAGAGCGGCAAGATGTATTCGGTCGGCTTGCCGGACCTGTGCGTGGAAGTACGTATCGTCGATGCTGACGATAATGAAGTGCCGCGCGGTACCGTGGGTGAGATCGTGGTCAAGGGGCCGAACGTCATGCTCGGTTACTGGAACCGCCCCGAAGCGACCGCTGAGGCCCTGCGCAACGGCTGGATGCACACCGGCGATGGTGGCTATATGGACGAGGACGGCTTTACCTACATTTGCGACCGCCTCAAGGACATGATCGTCAGCGGCGGAGAGAACATCTATTCGGCTGAAGTGGAGACGGCGATCAGTAGCCACGCGGCGGTGGCCCAGTGCGCAGTGATCGGTATACCGTGCGATCGTTGGGGCGAGGCCGTGCATGCGGTGATTGTGCTCAAGCCAGGTGTGGCGCTGACGAATGAACAAGTGATCGCTCATTGCCGTGAACGAATTGCAGGCTACAAATCACCGCGTAGCGTGGAATTCCGTCAGGCATTGCCGCTCTCGAGTATCGGCAAGGTACTCAAGGCCGAGTTGCGCAAACCGTTCTGGGCCGGGCGTGACAGTGGCGTTGCCTGAGGTGCCGGGCCATATGAACAAGGGAGAACGCACGATGCTGTCGGGAATCAAGGTTGTGGAGATCTGCGGGCTCGGGCCGGGGCCGTTCTGTGCCATGCACCTGGCCGACCTGGGCGCCCAGGTCATTGCGGTGGAACGCGGCGGTAGCCGCTCGCTGACTGGGGCGGCCAGCTTGCCGAAGAATCCGCTCAATCGCGGCAAGCGCTCGGTGGTCATCGACCTCAAGACCGACGAGGGCCGCGAGATGGTGCTCAAGCTGATCGAAGGCGCCGATGCACTGATCGAAGGCATGCGCCCAGGGGTTATGGAGCGCCTGGGGCTGGGGCCGGAAGTGTGTCAGGCGCGCAACCCCAAGTTGGTCTATGGCCGTATGACCGGTTGGGGCCAGCACGGGCCGCTGGCACATGCCGCCGGTCACGACAACAACTACATCGCCCTGTCGGGCGCGATGTACTACAGCGGCACGGAGGGGGAGGCGCCATCGCCACCGATCACCATGATCGGCGATATCGGCGGTGGCGCGCTGTACCTGGCGGTAGGCTTGCTGTCGGGCATTCTCAATGCCCGTCAGACCGGCAAGGGCACTGTGGTGGATGCAGCAATCGTCGATGGCTCGGCGCATATGCTGCAACTGCTGGGCTCGCTGGAAGCCGGTGGCATGATCAGCGAACAACGGGGTAAAAGCGTGCATGACGGTTCGCAGTTCTATGCGACCTACCGCTGCGCCGATGGGTTGTATGTGACGGTCGGTTCAATGGAGCCGCAGTTTTATGCGCTGCTGCTGGAAAAACTCGGTCTGCAGGACGAGCCGGCGTTCGCCGTGCAGTGGGACCAGGCGCGTTGGCCGCAGATGCGCACGCAACTCGCCGAGGTCTTCAGCACGCGTACTCGCGCCGAGTGGTGTGCACTGATGGAAGGCACCGACGTGTGCTTTGCCCCGGTGCTCAGCCCGAGCGAAGCGGCGGCTCACCCGCACATGGCCGCCCGTGGCGTTTACTTCGAGCGTGATGGTCTGCGCCAGGCGGCGCCGGCACCGCGTTTCGATGGCCAGTTGGTCGACCCACGGCCGGTGCCGCTGCGCGGCGAGCACAGCGAGGCGGTGATGGCCGCCCTGCAAAGCGGTGATCCTGGCACTGCCTGGGACTGCTGATTGACTACGCCCCTCGCTGACCGGCCAGGGGCGTTTTGCTGTACGGCTCAGCCGTTGGGATCAATCGGCTTGGCAATCTGGTCGCGCCATTTGGCGATCGCCTCGTCGCGACCGGTCACGCGCAGTTTGATGAACAGGTTGCGCAGATGCCATTTGACCGTTTCCGGCGACACATTGAGGATGCGCGCAATCTTCTTGTTGGTCATGGCCTGGGCCATCAACTGCAATACCTCCGATTCCCGTTCGCTGAGCGGCTTGGTTGCCATCGCTGCACCGGGCGCGGCCAGCGGCGCAGGCTGGGCGGCGGCAAGCAGGCGCTGAATGTAAAAGCTCAGCACCGGATCAGGCGGCAATTGCTCGAGCAACGCCTGCAGCACGCCCGGCATTTGCTGGGAGGCATCGAGCACGCTGCGTACAAGGCCCAAACGGTGGCCCATGCGCAGTGCATCGAGGAGTTGCTCGCGTGCCAGCGCCTCATTACCGCACCCGCGTTCGGCCAACGCCAGTTGCAGGCGCAGGGTGGTCACCAACGGACAGCGGCCGTGGGCCTGCACGTGGGTGATCAACGTGCGTAGCAGACAGGCGGCTTTGCTGTAGTCCAGGCGATACAGGTGCAGGGTGATTTGCGCGCGAATTGCCAGCTGCTGAATGACCAAAGGCACGCCGCGCTCGACTGCGCCATGGCGGGCGGCCAGCGCGTTGAGCCGGGTGGCCAGCTGTTCGGCTTGCACCGACTGGTTTTTCTGCACCGCCCAGTTCAAACGGGTGAACAGGCTCCACGCGATCAACCGCTCCAGGCCATAGCGCTGTGCGTGTTCTTCCAGACGGTCGAGGTACGCTTGCGCCTCGAGCTTGCGCCCCATCAACCAATGGCTGTTAGCCAGCGTCAGCAGGCCCAACAATACGCCACCGGGTAGGGAGGCGCGTTCCAGGGCGTCCTGGCGTGGTTCGAGCAGACGGCAGGCCTCGCTGATGTTGTTCTGTTCGTACAAGGTCGTGGCCAGGAGCGTGGTGGCGCTCAGGGTGGCAGTAATCATGCTGTCACCGAAGGCCTGAGCTTCCGTCAACACCAACCGACAGATATGGTCCGCTTCACTGATACGGCCTTCCACAATCAGCGAAGCGCCCTGGATGCAACGCCCGATCAGTGTGCGCCGCGGCGAGGTGCCAAGCCTGTCGCCTTCTGTAAGAAGTTGGCGCATGTGGGTGTAGTTGCCGGTGTACATGCACAACCAGCCAAGCAGCGATGCACGCCCGGTGAGCACCGCATCGTTAGCGTCTGCAGGGATGCTTTCAAGTGCTGGCAGCAGTTGCCAGACCGTTTCGGTGTCGTCGAGCTGCATCGCTAGCACGCCGCGATTGACCAGCAAGGTTTCGCATTGATGGCGGGTCAGCCGGTGGGTATTGGCCTGCAAGTAATCGATGATCTGCTGTGCTTCATTGAAATTGCACGAAAACAGGTGCAGTTGCAGGATCACCAATTGCAGGCCGAAACGCTCGCGGATCTGCTCCAGCGGCAGCTTGCGCAGCAGGTTGGGCAAATAGCTGAGCGAACCGCGGGTCATCAGGTCTTGAGCGCAGGCCTCGACGATATCGGCGGCGGCCTCGACTTCACCTGCCAGCAACGCATGGCGTACCGCTTCATCGACATGCCCACGGTCGAAGAACCAGTCGCGCGCCTGGGCGTGCAAGTGTTGCTGTTCTGCCTGAGGCAGGGCGTTGACGCGTGCGCGCAAGACTTCGCGCAACAGCGGGTGCAGGCGATACCAGGTTTCCCGGTCATGACTTTTGACCTGGGTGATGAACAGGTTGTTGGCATCCAGGCGGGTTAGCTGGTTCATCATCCAGGCCAGGGCATGGGGCTTGTTCATCAGGCGCGTGCACAAGGCGGCGCAGAACCGGTTGCAGATGGACGTGCGGGTGAGCAACTCGAGGTCGGCGGGCGCTAGACGCACCAGGACTTCCCGCTCGAAAAACTGCGCAAAGGTACTGGCGTCGCGCAGCTCGGTGAAGCTGCTGGGTATGTCCCGGCGCGATTTCAGGTCGATGGCGAACAGTTGCAGGCCGGCCGCCCAGCCGTCGGTCAGTTCATGCAGGGTCTGGGCATCGCGTTTGTTGATCTGCCCCAGGTGCTCGCGCAAGAAGTGTTCCGACTCTTCGGCTGAAAAGCGCAGATCCTGCAGGCTCAGTTCGCTGAGCTGGCCCAGTGAGCGCAAACGTCCCAGGGGCAGGGCTGCGGGCAGGGCCGTGCGAGAGCCGAGCACCAGATGCAGGTTGGCCGGCGCGTAGTCGAGCAACCAGCCCAGTGCTTTGACAATGCCCGGGTCGTTCAGGTGATGCACATCATCGAGCACCAGCAACAGTTCACGCTCGCGCTGGGCAATGCCCTGCACCAGCAGGATGATCCAGTGTTCCAGGGCGTGTTCGTCCAGATCCCGACCCAGCAGCAGGGCCGCTTCGCGGGTCATGTCGACATCGATCTCGCTCAGGGCGGCCAGCAGGCAATGTGACAGGCGCATGGGCTCATCGTCGTCACTGGTCACCGAAAGCCAGGCCACATCGTAATTAAGTGCCATCAGCTCGCGCCGCCAGGTCAGCAGGGTGCTGGTCTTGCCACTCCCGGCCGGGCCCTGGATCACCACGCAACGCTGTTTGCGCGCGTCCATCAGGCGTGCCATTAGCGCCACCCTCGGCATCAGGTAGCGGGCACCGCGTGGCGGTATCACTTTGGTGTCGGGAATGACCTGCAGTTGGCGATTCGCAGGCAGGTGGCGTTCACCATGTACAGGGATGTCGGGCATGTTCAGGAAGCGTTCCGCTCAATCTTATTGTTATCCGGAGTTTAAGCCCGCAAGCACGGTAGTTCCGATTCAATTTTTGTATGGGTCGAGATACCGCAAGTATCAGCTTCAGACAAGCACCCCTACCCATTATGGGGTGCTACGCCCTTTATAGATGTCGAACAGGCTGTGCTCCCTGATTCCGGCCGACCGACGGCCACCTTGACCCTTGGAGACATTCCCGTGCACCAGCTGAACCAGTTCTACATTGATGGCCAATGGGTCGCACCCGCACCGGGTGCGCAGACGATGGAGATCGTCAATCCCGCTACCGAAGCGGTGATCGGTACGCTGTCCCTGGGCACCGAAGAGGATGTGCAGCGCGCTGTGGCCGCTGCGCGCAAGGCGTTCGCCGATTGGTCGCTGACCGACCGCGAAGAACGTTTGGCGCTGTTGCGCCGCGTACAGGAGCTGTACCAGGCGCGGCAAGGGGACATCGCCCAGGCGATTCATGAGGAAATTGGCGCACCACAATGGCTGGCCTCCGGCCACCAGGCGCCTCTCGGACTTTATAGCTTGCAGGCGGCGATCAGCGCACTGAAGGAAATCGAATTCAGCAAACAGATCGGCAACACCGAAGTGGTGAGTGAAGCCATCGGTGTCGCCGCCTTGCTGACGCCGTGGAACTGGCCGGCAGGTACCCTGGTCGCCAAAGTGGCCTTTGCCTTGGCGGCCGGCTGCACGGTAGTGCTCAAACCATCGGAATTCGCCCCGCTGGATGCGCGGGTGTTTGCCGAGATTCTGCATGAGGCGGGTGTACCAACGGGTGTCTTCAACATGGTCTACGGTGCAGGCCCGGTAGTGGGGGCGGCATTGGCGCGCCATCCTGAGGTTGACGTGATTTCCTTGACCGGCTCGACTCGCGCAGGCGTCGAAGTGTCGACAGCGGCCGCGAAAACGGTCAAGCGAGTACTGCTGGAACTGGGCGGCAAGTCGCCGAATGTAATTCTCGACGACGCCGACCTGCCCGCTGCGGTGAAGGATGGGGTGATCAACGTGATGATCAACTCCGGTCAGACCTGCGTTGCGCCGACCCGTATGCTGGTGCCGCGCGCGCTGCAGGAGCAGGTCAAGGCCATCGCAGCGGCGGTGGTGGCCGCCATGCCCGTCGGCGACCCCACGATCTCCGGCAACAAGGTCGGCGCGATGGCCAACCGCACACAGTTCGAAAAAGTCCAGCAGATGATTGCCATCGGCATCGAAGAGGGCGGGCAACTGGTGGCCGGTGGCGTGGGCTTGCCGGAAGGTGTTACCCAGGGCTATTTCGTTCGGCCGACGGTGTTTGCCGATATCAGCAATGACGCCACCATCGCCCGTGAAGAGATTTTCGGCCCGGTGTTGACGATCATTCCCTACGACAGTGAAGAGGAGGCCATTGCCATTGCCAATGACTCACCTTACGGCCTGGCCGCCTATGTCTGGTCAGACAATCCTCGTCGCGCGCGCCGCGTAGCAGGCTGCCTGCGTGCAGGCACAGTACGCATCAACGGCGCAGTTACCGACCCGCGTGCGCCGTTCGGTGGCTATAAGCAATCGGGCAATGGCCGTGAACTGGGTGTTTATGGCCTGCACGAATACCTTGAGCTGAAATCCATCGCACTCTGAACGTAAAAGCCGCCAGGGGTCTGACACCCTCTGGCGGCTTTTGCAGCTTGCAGCTTTAGAGCTTGCGCGCGATCAGCTCGCGCTGTACTTCGTTGCTGCCGCCAACCACGCGCGCCACACGCAGGTCGACAAAGGCGCGGGCGATCGGGTACTCGAGCATGTAACCGTAACCGCCGTGCAGCTGGACCATGTCGTCCAGGTGTTTCCACAGGGTTTCGGAGGCGTACAACTTGGCCAGCGCCGCCTCCTCGACGGTCAGTTTGCGGCGCATGTGTTCGCCAATGTAGTAGTCGACCAGGGTGCGCACCGCCACCGAGGCGGCCTTGGCATCGGCAAGCTTGAATTTGGTGTTCTGGAAGTCCCAGATCGTCTGGCCGAACGCCTTGCGCTCCTTGACGTATTCCAGGGTGGTTTCGATCAGGCGTTCGAACTGCGCAGCCTGGCCGATGGCAATGAACAGGCGCTCCTGGGGCAGCTCCTGCATCAGGTAGATAAAGCCCTGGCCTTCTTCGCCAAGCAGGTTGCTGACCGGTACGCGCACGTTGTCGAAAAACAGCTCGCCGGTATCGGAAGCCGGCTGGCCGACCTTTTCCAGCTTGCGTCCGCGGGAAAAGCCGAGGCGCTCGGTTTCTACCACGATCAGGCTGACACCCTTGGCCCCCAGGGAGGAATCGGTTTTGCAGGCCAGCACCACCATGTCGCAGTTGAAGGCGTTGCTGATGAAGGTCTTGCTGCCGTTGATGACGTACTCGTCACCCTCACGCACGGCAGTGGTACGCATGGCTTTGAGGTCGGAGCCGCCGCCGGGCTCGGTCATGGCCACGGCAAGAATGGTCTTGCCTGCGCAGATGTCCGGCAGCCATCGGTGTTTCTGCGCTTCGGTACCCAGGCGAACGATGTACTGGGCGACGATGTCCGAGTGCAGGCTGAAGCCAACACCGGAAACGCCAGCGCGGCACATTTCTTCGCCAATGACGGCGGCATGACCGAAGTCACCGCCGCCACCGCCGTACTGCTCCGGCACGGTGGTGCAGAGCATGCCTTCGCGGCCGGCCTTGAGCCAGGTTTCACGGTCGACCTGGCCGGCTTTGTCCCATTCGGCTTGGCGGGGCAGGCATTCGCGCTCGAAAAAGCGCCGGGCGGTTTCGCGCAGCATTTCGTGGTCTTCGCGAAAGATAGTGCGGTGAACTTGCATCGAGTGCTCCCGTTTAGAGACAGGGATGGAGGAAGTTTTTAATCCTGTCGCTTGTTCATGCACCCGACTCCTCCCCACAGTGGGGAGGGGCACAGGCGCACCTAGCGCGCCACCCGCTTCGGGGTGCGTGCAGGTGTCCGGGGTTCGTGCAAGCTGCTTGATCGGGCTTGGCCCGATAGGTGTGAACGCCGCGCCTGAACTTCAGGAGCTTGAATGGATGAAAACCCGAATCACAGAACGCCTCGGCATCCGCTATCCGATCGTCGAAGGCGGCATGCAATGGGTCGGACGTGCCGAACTGGCGGCTGCCATCTCCAATGCGGGCGCCCTGGGCATGGTCACCGCGCGCACCCAGCCAACACCGGAGCACTTGCTGGCTGAAATCGGCAAGACTCGCACCCTGACCGACAAACCCTTTGGGGTGAACCTGACCTTGTCTTTCAAGGGAAACCAGGACATGGACTATGGGCAATGGATCGACGCAATTGCCGAGGGCGGGGTGAAGATTGTTGAAACCGCGGGCAACAGGCCCGATGGTGTGATCGATCAGCTCAAGGCATACGGCATCACGGTGATCCACAAATGCACCTCGGTACGCCATGCCCTGAGTGCTGAACGGGCCGGGGTGGATATCATTTCCATCGACGGCTTCGAGGCTGCAGGTCATCCCGGGGAGAACGACACCTCGGCGCTGGTCATCATTCCTGCAGTACGCCGTCAGTTACAGGTGCCGATCCTCGCCTCGGGTGGCATCGCTGACGGGCGTGGCATGGCGGCGGCACTGGCACTGGGTGCCGATGGGGTGAACATGGGCACACGCTTCATGTTGACACGCGAATGCGCAATCCACCCCAACATCAAAAAGGCCTTGCTGGCGGCGTGTGAGCTAGACACCACCTTGATCCAGCGGGCGATAAAACGTACCGGCCGTTACTTTACCAATGCCGTTTCGACAGAGATCGCGGCCCTGGAAGGGCGAGTTGGCGGCGCCCGGTATGAGGACACCAAGCACTTGCTCTCGGGCGCCCGCGGCAAGGCGGGGCTGGAGTCGGGCGAAGTGCATTACGGTCTGATCTGTGCCAGTCAGGTGATAGGCATGATCGACGACATTCCCGGTTGCGAGGAACTGGTGCAGCGCATGGTCGCGGACTGCCGCCAGCATTTGCAGGAAACATTGAAGTTGTTTGACGCGCACTGAAATGCGCAGAGCAGGCCCGATGTGGGGCATCGGGCCCGCTGTTCAACCAGCGAGCGCCTCACGCAGGGCATGGTCACGCTTGTCCTGTTCGCGTTGCAGGTCACGCCAGAGCGCTTTGCCGGTATGGGTTTTGGGCAGGCTATCAACAAACTCGACGATACGCGGCACCTTGTAGGCGGCCATGCAACTGCGGGCCCATTCGCTGATCTGCGCTTGCTCTACCGTGCCCCGGGCAGCTGGGCGCAACACGATCAGCGCTTTCACGGTTTCGCCGCGCTTGGCATCAAAGGCGCTGATCACGCAGGCCTCCTGTACCGCCGGGTGGCCGTAGAGTGCGGTTTCGACTTCTGCTGGCCAGACCTTGAAGCCGGCGGCATTGATCATGCGCTTGAGGCGGTCGGTAATGTAGAAGTAGCCGTCTTCGTCGTAGTAGCCAATGTCGCCACTGCGCAAAAACGCTTTACCTTCGATTTCAATAAAAGCGTCGCGGCTGGCCTGAGGATTGTTCCAGTAGCCGGCAAATACCGTTGGCGCATGAGTGACAATTTCCCCGCACTGATTGACCCCCAGCTCCCGTCCGGTATCGGGATCGATAACCCGCGAATCGACGTTGATCTGCGCGATGCCGCCACATTGACGGCGAGCGGCCTGCGGTGGGTTGCAGTGGGTGCCACCGCAGGACTCGGTCATGCCGTAGCCTTCAATAAAGGGTACGCCCAGGCGCCGTTCAACTTCTGCAGCCAGCGCCTCTGGCATTGCCGTGGCACCGCCAAAGACCAGACGTACCGAGGACAGATCGCGGTGGTCTATATCGGATTGGGCGAACAGCTCCGCGATCATTGGCGTGACCACGCCCAGGCTGGTGATGCGCAAGCGTTCGATCAAGGTCAGTACGGTTTGAGCGTTCCAACGCGACAGCATCACCAGAGGGGTGCCGGTCAACATGGCCTGGTTCATCAGCCCCATACCGGACAGGTGATTTAGCGGCAACACCGCCAGGGCCACCGGATTACTTCCTTCGTTCATCCACACAGCGCGTTGTTGCGCGGCAAGAATCAGGTTGCGGTGGCTAAGCATGGCGCCCTTGGGTTTGCCGGTAGTACCAGAGGTGTAGCCGAGGATCGCAAGATCGCGACCGCCGTTGTGGGGGGCTTCGGCGGTGAGCCCTGCAGCCAGTGCATCGGTGAACGGGTGCAGGCTGGGGTGCGGTATGTGGCGGGCGGGCTCACGGACGAAGTCCGGAATGTCCTCGTCGAGGCTGTCAACGAAGTGACTTGACGCGCAAGTGACACACGCCTGGAGGCGACCGTCGTCCAGCAGGGGTAGGGCATTTGCCAGCAACTCCTGGCTCGCGATCAGCACCCGAGCGTCAGCATCGCGGGTGTAGTGGCCAATTTCTTCGCCTGTGCTCATCGGGTTCATGGCCACGACGACGGCGTCACAGCGCAGAATTGCATAATAGGCGATCACGAACTGCGGACAGTTCTGCATCAGCAGCAATACGCGATCGCCACGCTTCACGTTTAGACGCTGTTGCAGATAGCCGGCCAAACGCTGGCTGGCTTGGTGCAGTTGGCGATAGCTGAGTCGTGCGCCGTAGAAATGGATGGCGGTGCTTTCCGGGGTCGCTCGAGCACTGGCTTGCAGCAAACTGAACAGGTGATTCTCGGGAATATCCAGGGTATGCGGTACGCCTTCAGGCCAGTGGGCGTAATGGCGGGTCAATCGGGGCATGGTGAGCATCTCACAAGGGGCTGTACAGCCGTCTACACGACGGCCGTACTAGAACGGGTCAGTGCTTGCCGAACATCGTGACGACACAGGCGCCACCCAGGCCAAGGTTGTGCTGCAAAGCAACCTTGACGTCTTCCACCTGACGCTGGCCGGCGGTGCCGCGCAACTGATGGGTTAGCTCGTAGCACTGCGCCAGGCCCGTAGCACCTAGGGGGTGGCCCTTGGAGAGCAAGCCGCCGGATGGATTGGTGACCACTTTGCCGCCGTAGGTGTTGTCGCCGTCGAGAATGAACTTCTCGGCACCGCCCACCGGGCAAAAGCCCAGGGATTCGTAGGTCAGCAGTTCGTTATGGGCAAAGCAGTCGTGCAGTTCGACCACGCGGATGTCTTCCGGGCCAATACCGGCTTGCTCGTAAACCTGTTGGGCAGCGGCCTGTGCCATCTGGAAACCGACGTAGCTGATCATTGACGGCGGTTCGAACGAGACGACCGGGTCGGAGGTCAGCGACTGCGCGAGGATCACCACGTCGGTACGCAAGCCGTGCTTCTTAGCGAAGGCTTCGGTACACACCACGGCTGCTGCGGCGCCGCAGGTCGGCGGGCAGGCCATCAAACGGGTCATCACACCGGGCCAGACCACTTTGTCGTTCATCACGTCTTCGGTGGTGACGACATTCTTGAACAGGGCCAGTGGGTTGTTGGCAGCGTGACGGCTGGCTTTGGCGCGGATCGCGGCAAAGGTTTCCAGCTTGGTGCCGTACTTCTGCATGTGTTCGCGTCCGGCCCCACCAAAGCCGCGCAGTGCCTGGGGAACATCGGCGGCGTCGGCCGTGAGGTTGCGCAGGATGGGCAGGAAGCGCTCGCGGGTCGGCGGGCGATCATCCCAGGCGCTTTTCAAGGCGCCGGCGCGCATCTGCTCGAAACCCAGCGCCAGGGCGCATTCGACCTGGCCGCTCTGCACGGCGGCGCGGGCCAGGTACAACGCAGTGGAACCGGTGGAGCAGTTGTTGTTGACGTTGATCACCGGAATGCCGGTGCGACCGATTTCATACAGGGCAGTCTGGCCGCAGGTGGAGTCGCCGAATACATAGCCGGTGAAGGCCATCTGGATCTTGTCGTAATCCAGACCAGCATCTTTCAGGGCCATGCGCGTGGCTTCGGCACCCATATCGGTGTAGCTGGGGCTTGCACCCGGCTTGCTGAAGGGGATCATGCCGACGCCGGCGACAAAGACTTTTTCGCTCATGTTGGTGTTCTCTACAGAAGTGCTAATAAGGGTGTTGCCATCCCCTCCATCCTGGGTGCTGCGCGCGAACTATTTACCTGCCCACTGTGGGTAGGGGGACGTTCGACTTACCGGCCAGTTAAAACCTGCGGGCAAAAAAAGACCGGCCGCAGTAACTGCGCCGGTCTTTGTATTCCCGCAGGTTTTACATGTTCACAACCACACCGCCTGAGCAGTAGATCACCTGACCGGAAACGAAGTCCATTTCCGGGGTACACAGCGAATACACCGCGCCTGCGGCTTCTTCAGGCTTGCCCGGGCGACCCAGGGGGATTACCCGTGCGGCGTTGTCGAGCATTGATTGCTGTACACCAACCTTGATCTCGCGGCCCTCGATCTGCACGGTCTTGCTCTCATCACCGGCCAGTGCCTGGGTCAACCGGGTTTCGATCAGGCCGAAGGCGACGCAATTGACGTTGACCTTCAGACGTCCCCATTCCTTGGCCAGGGTCTTGGTCATGCCGAGGATGCCGGCCTTGGCTGCGCTGTAGTTCGACTGGCCCGGGTTGCCCGAAGCTGCCCCGGACGAGATGTTGACCACTTTGCGGAACACTTCACGGCCTTCGGCGGCTTCCTGTTTGGCAGCGGCGCTGATGAACGGCTGGGCGGCGCGCAGAATGCGGAACGGCGCGGTCAGGTGGCAGTCGATGATCGCGTACCACTGCTCGTCGCTCATCTTCTGAATCACGTTGTCCCAGGTGAAACCGGCATTGTTGACGATGATGTCGATACCCGCATAAGTATCGACAGCGGTCTTGACGAAACGCTCGGCAAAGTCCGGGGCACTGACGCTGCCTACGCAGGCGACGGCTTGGCCACCGGCAGCAATGATTTCGGCCACCACCGCTTCGGCGGGCTCACGATCCAGGTCGTTGACGACCACTTTAGCGCCTTCACTGGCCATTTTAAGGGCGATGCAACGGCCGATGCCGCGGCCGGAACCGGTGACGAGGGCGACTTTATCCTGGAGCTTTTTCATTGGGTGGATCCTTGAGGGAGGGGAAATCAGTTCAGGGCGACGACGGCGTCACCGACGAGCTTTTCTTCGCCGTACTGGTTGCTGCACTGCAGATGCAGGCGCACGCGCTGCTCACCATCGGCCTCGAATTTTTCGCTGACGATGGCCCTGCAGGCCGGTGCATGGCCCAGCTGGGTGATGCCGGTAAAGCGAATCGACAGGCTGCGTAGTTGCGCCTGGGGCACCCAGTTGGTCAGCAGACGGCCAAGGTAGGCTGCCGAGAGCATGCCGTGGGCAAACACGTCGGGCATGCGCGCCTTGCGGGCGAAGTCGATGTCGATGTGGATCGGGTTGTGATCACCCGAGGCACCGCAATACAGGGCCAGGGTGGTACGGTTGATCGGTTGCAGCGTAAGCAGGGGGATCTGGTCGCCCACCTGAAGGCCGGAGAACTGGACAGGAGTCATCGAGCGTTTCCTTAGCGGTGGACGAGAGAAGTGCGCACATCGGCGACATGCTCGCCGTGCTGGTTGGTCACCTGCGAGTCGAGCACCACGAACTGCAGGGCACCGCCTTTTTTCTCGTACAGGTCACTGATGACGCCGGAGAAGGTCAGGGTGTCGCCGGCGTAGGCCATCCGGTGATAGGTAAACGCTTGCTCGGCGTGCAGGACGCGCCCCAGGTCCCATCCCAGCAACGCGAGCATGGCTTGCAGGTCGCGGCCGTCGCTCTCCAGGCACTTGAGGAAGGTCGGCGGTACCGGTAGCGAGCGGTGACCGGCTGCGCGAGCAGCGACCTCGTCGAAATAGATGGGTTGATCCTGGCCAATGGCCTTGGCGAAAAATTGCAAACGACCCTTTTCCACATCAGCACTGAATGTGCCGAGCCTGTGGCCGATCAGACACTTGTCGAGCATTGCTCACTCCTTATTCAGGTATTGCCGTTGCGGGTGACGGCACCTTGGTCATGCTCGCAAAGCATCACAGGGCCAGGAGCTACCAACAGTGGGTAGGGCGCGCAGCCCTACCCACATCGGGTTGCAGGCGTCGGGCGCCGCGGCAGGTACCGTTCGCCTTGGGCACAAAACAACAACACCCGAGGTTTTTCATGAAAGCAGCTGTCTTCCACAAGCCCGGTTCGCCGATGACCATCGAGCAGGTCTCGATCAGCAAGCCCGGTCCGCGTGAAGTGTTGATCCGCACCGCTGCGGTCGGCATGTGCCACTCTGATCTGCACTTTGTCGATGGCTTGTATCCGTTTCCAACCCCTGTGGTGCTGGGGCACGAAGCGGCAGGTATTGTCGAGGCGGTCGGCAGTGATGTACGCACCGTCAAGCCTGGCGATCACGTGGTGACCTGCCTGTCGGTGTACTGCGGGCATTGCGCCCATTGCCTGACCGGCAGCATGACCCTGTGCGAGTCGCCGGAAACCCAGCGTGGCAAAGGCGAAGAGCCGCGCCTGAGCTACATACAAAAACCCATGGTGCAATACGCCAACCTGTCGGCCTACGCCGAGCAGATGCTGGTGCACGAACATGCCTGCGTGGCCATCCGCCGTGATATGCCGCTGGACCGCGCGGCATTGATCGGCTGTGCGGTGATCACCGGCGCAGGTGCGGTGTTCAATACTGCCAAGGTACGCCCGGGCGACACGGTGGCCGTGCTTGGCTGCGGCGGCATCGGCTTGTCGGCCATCAACGGTGCGGCCCTGGCCGGGGCTGGTCGGATCATTGCCATCGACATGCTGGAGTCCAAGCTCGAACTGGCGCGCCAGTTTGGCGCCACGGATGTCATCAACCCGAAAAACGGCGACACCGTGCAGCAGGTAAAAGAACTGCTCAAGGGCGGTGTACAGCACAGCTTCGAGTGCATCGGCCTCAAGCAGACCGCCGAGCAGGCCTTCGCCATGCTCGCCCGCGGGGGCTGCGCCACCCTGATCGGCATGATCAAACCCGGGCTGAAGCTGGAGCTGGACCCATTCGCGATCCTCTCCGAGCGCCGCGTCCAGGGCTCGCGCATGGGCTCCAACCGCTTCCCGGTGGATATCCCGATGCTGGTGGACTTCTACATGCAGGGCCGCCTGAAGCTCGACGAAATGATCTCTCAGCGCATTGCCCTGGAGCAGATCAACGAAGGGTTCGATGACCTGCGCCGTGGCGAGCTGGCCCGCTCAGTGATCGTTTTCGATCACTGATCAACCTCCATGCGCGGGCATTGCCACATCGACACAGGGGCGATGTCCGCGACACACCTTCTTTCAGGTAACTATCGATGGACATCCATTTCACAGCAGACGAGCAGGCGTTGCGCGAGGACGTGCGTGCCTTCCTGCGCGAGCGGGTTCCCGCCGCGATCATCAGCCGGGGCCTTGCTGGCAAACGCTTCGACAAGCAAGACCAGGTCGCCTGGATGCGCTTGCTCAATGAGCGCGGCTGGCTGGCCGCAAGTTGGCCGGTGGAATACGGCGGAGCCGGATGGACCCCGGTTCAGAAACACATATTCGATGAAGAATCCTTTGCCGCAGGTGCACCCTGGATTGTCCCCTTTGGCGTGAGCATGGTCGGCCCGGTCATCATCAAGTTCGGCACCGCTGAACAGAAGGCGCGCTTTCTGCCGCGTATCCTGACCTGCGAAGACTGGTGGTGCCAGGGCTATTCGGAGCCGGGCGCCGGGTCCGACCTGGCTGCGGTGAAAATGCGTGCCGAGCGCGAAGGCAATGACTATGTGGTGAACGGCCAGAAAACCTGGACTACCCTGGGCCACTATGCTGACTGGATTTTCTGCCTGGTGCGCACTGATCCGCAGGCCAAGCAACAGCGCGGTATCAGCTTCCTGTTGATCGATATGAAAACGCCGGGCATCACCGTGCGTCCGATCATCACGTTGGACGGTGAGCATGAAGTCAACGAAGTGTTCTTCGACAATGTACGGGTGCCGGTGCAAAACCTGATCGGCGAAGAGAACGCCGGTTGGACGTGCGCCAAATACCTGCTGACCCATGAACGCACTGCAATTGCTGGCGTCGGAGAGGCCAAGGCCAAGCTGGCCGCCCTCAAGCAGATTGCCTGCCGCGAACTGCGCAACGGCAAGCCCCTGATCGAGGACGCCCAGTTCCGCGCACAGATCGCCGACGTCGAGATCCAGTTGATGGCCGTTGAAATGAGCAACCTGCGCAGCCTGGATGCGGCTGTCGATGGCGCTGCCGAGGGGGCGCAAAGTTCGTTCCTGAAAATCCGCGGCACCGAGATCCGCCAGGCCATTACCTACCTGATCAGCAAGGCATTGGGTCCTTACGCCATGCCATTTCTGGAAGACGAGCTTGGTTACGGCAACGAGGCCGCGCCGCTGTACACCGACTACAGCAGTACCTCGGTCACCCGCTACCTGGATATGCGCAAGGCTTCGGTGTACGGCGGTTCCAACGAAATCCAGAAAAACATCATCGCGAAGATGGTTCTCGAACTGTAAGGGGCAGCTCATATGGACTTTTCACTCAACGAAGAGCAGCAAATGCTCCAAGACACCGTTGCTCGCCTGGTACGTGATGCGTACAGCTTCGAGCAGCGCGAGCTGTTTCGCCAGAGCCCCCAGGGCTTCTCCAGCGAGCTGTGGCAACAGTTCGGTGACCTGGGCCTGGCGGCGGTACCCTTTGCCGAGGAAGTTGGCGGTTTCGGCGGCAATGGCGTGGAAACCCTGGTGGTGATGAAGGAACTGGGCCGCGGCCTATGCCTGGAACCCTACTTGCACTCAGTCATCTTCGCCGGTGGCCTGGTTGAACAATTGGGCAGTGCTGAACAGAAAGCCGACCTGCTGCCGCAGGTGGCCAGCACCCGCCTGCAACTGGCGGTGGCAGTGGATGAACCGCAGAGCCATTACCAATTGAACGATGTGCAAACCCAGGCCATTGCTTGCGAAGGCGGGTGGATCCTGCACGGCCGCAAGTCGGTCGTAGTGGGCGGGCAGGGCGCGGACCTGTTGCTGGTGTCCGCGCGTACCGCTGGCCAGAACCTGGACGAAACCGGTGTCAGCCTGTTTCTGATCGACCCGGACAGCCCGGGTGTGACGCGCCGTGACTATCACACCATTGACGGTCGCAAGGCCTGCGATGTGTTTTTTGAAAGCGTGCAGGTGAGCGCTGCCGCATTGCTCGGTGAGACCGGCCAGGCCTTGTCAGCCTTGCGGTATCAGCAAGGCCGTGCCATTGCCGCACAGTGTGCCGAAGCGGTGGGTAGCATGGAGGCGGCGTGCACACTGACCCTCGATTACCTTAAGACCCGCAAGCAGTTCGGCGTACCGATTGGCAGCTTCCAGGCATTGCAACACCGTATGGTCGACATGCACATCGAACTGGACCAGGCCACTTCCATGGCTATTCTTGCTGCCTGTGTCGCTCATGAGCCGGACAGCGCCGAGCGCAGCCGCGCCATCGCCGCGGCCAAAGTAGTGGTAGCCAGGGCAGGGCGGTTCATTGCCGACAACGGTATTCAATTGCATGGCGGTATTGGCCTGACCTGGGAGTATGTACTGTCACACCATGCCAAGCATTTACTGATGGTGGCGCGGCAGTTCGGTGATGATGATCATCATCTGCAAACGTTCAGTCAGTTGATGGACAACGTCTGATATTCCACTTACCCCTTTTGCCGGTGCTTGTCAGCACCGGCTTTTTTTTCGTATGGTGTGGAAGACGTTGAGATGGATTCGGCCAGTCAACTTACGTCGGCGCCGAGCAGGGTTTATAGGGTTATCGAGGGAATTCAGCGCGTTGCCAAAGTGGCGCGGAGTCCTGACCCCACGCCGCTGTTGATCAATCGACCTTCTTCATCTTGGTGGTATCCAGACGAACCAGGCCAAAGGCCATGCCGTACTGAATCGCACCACTTTCATTGACCTTGATCGCCGAGTACATGCCGTTGAAGCGCGGGTCGCTGCCGGTACGGATCTTCAATACCGTTTCACCGGAATCGAGGTCCATGCCAATGTGGTAACGGTCATTCCAGTTGCGCGTGAAATAGCCATCAATGATCGCCATCCGACCACCACCACTGATCATTGGCACTGTCGAAATCGATGACACATCATTGCGCATCCACGCCTGTTTCCAGCTGTCGTTCTTCGAATCCCACTTCAGCATGGCGACACCCTTGGGCCCAGGGCGCGTAGCACCGTTGAGCATACTCACGTAGTAATTGTCACGTGCCAGGTAAGGGGCGTCCTTGCTGATGATGTTGTTGACCACGAAAGCATAATCACCATAGGTCGACACCGACTGCTCAGACTGCACGGTCTCAACGTCGGGTCCCATGTCGACTTGGTATTGGTCGGCAATACGCGCCGACAGGGTGCCAGGCTTCTGCTTCCAGCCGGCCGGTAACTGGTCGCGCCAGAACGCAACCAGGCGCATTTTCTGCGCGCCATCGGTGATCACCACCAGCTTGTCTTCATCCGGTCCGAAGCCCATCAGGGTCGGCGTCGAACCTGTGCCGTCAGCGACTTTCAGTGTAGAGATACGGATACCGCGGTCATAGCCGGCTTTCCAGGCACCGCTGGCCTCGTCACTGTGAATCTTGCCTTTGGCATCTACCACCAGGCGATACATGTTCTGGTTGGAGGCTACATAGACCGCACCGCCACCCGCTTCGTCACCGTTGGCAAAGCCGTTGAGGAACAGTTCGTCAGCAGCCTCAACGGAATAGGTGTCGACAAGCTCCAGGGTTTTCGGGTTGAGGGTAATGACCTTGCCGCCGACGGTATTGAGTACCAGGAAGCCGTTGAAGGTCATGCCCATGCCTAAGTTGAAATCAACGGGGAAGTCTGTACCGCGCTTGACTTTCTCGTTGTTATACAGCGCCTCCGGGATGACCTGGATCAACGGTGAACCCATGCCTGAGGCAGGGTTTTTCGGGTCGACTTGATCAACGCGGAAAATCTGCCGGCCACTGGCACCGATGAAGGCATCTTCGCGTGTCAGCATCGAGTAGAGGGCGCCACCACGCAGCTGATCCGTGATGCTGCTGATCATCCTGTTAGGCTGCGAACGCATGTAATCGAGCAACCCTTGCTCATCCTTGGTGTCGAGAAAACGCTGGACATCCTCGGTCTGTTTTAGGCGTTGTTCGTCGCTGACCTTTTCAAAACCGGGCAATTTCAGCGGCATTTCGACACGCGCCACCTCAACCAACTTTCCATCAATGTTGTTGAACTTGCGCAGGCCAAGACCGGACCACCACCAGGTCACCATGGTGTCACCGACCTTGTCGACGAATTGCGGCATGCCGCCTGCGTCACTGGGTACGTACGTCACCGACTCCGGCGTCAGCTCGAAGGAGCCGTGCGGCACGGCAATCTCGGTGCTGTCAGTTTGTGCGCTGTTCCAATGTGCCTGGTTGCTGAAAGTCTGGGCCAAATGAGGATTCATCGGCGGCAGTGCCGACTGGGCCGTCGCCGCAGCGGACCAACCGGCCAAAGCCAGGGCCGCAGCCAAGGGGGCGAAGCGCCACGTTGGGGATATTATTGTTCTCATTGTAAAACTCCTTGAGGGTATGCGTTTGGTGCCAGGGCGCTTGCCGCGCTGGAGCAACACCAAAGCAGAGCCTACGAAGGCCATCTCGCTTATACCCCTCCCCAAAATGTGTAGGCTGGTGCTGATAGGGTTGAATGCCAGAACAAGAGCGCACGTTGTGCGCGGAGCTAAAACGGGTCACTTACTCCAGATTTAACGCGCAAAAGAGGAGGAGGGTGAGGCGTGTTTTTGCTCGGCTGATTTGGTCACGGCGAACCGCCTTAATTGGCACGTCGATTCCAGGCTACCGACAGACGCTGGGCATTGTGGACATTAGCCGGCTTGGCTAAAAACGACCTGCATAACGGCGTGGCATCGCCGAAGTCTCAGATCTATGCAGATACCTAGGTCCGTCCGTGGGGTTTCAGCGCAGGCTCTTCAGCGCGCGAGTCACCTGAGTCAGGTTCGCGATCATTGATACTGACAAAGGCATGCCGTCTACCTTGATTGATGTCCGTGGTGTAACACTTCGAAAGCTCGGCGCGACGGATACCAGCCTTGAGCAGTAATTCAATCATTAGCTAATTGCACAACGGCAAGCGCACCGGAAACGGATTCGTCGCAGTGCCCGGGCGGATCAACGTGCGAATGATCTGGAGTTGCGTATCTGTCAGTCTGCGGTAACGAGTGCGGTCGGGACGAATGCACAGCAGCAGTACGGCATTGAATCAGCTCATCGGCCAATGATTCGCCATGAACACGAAGGACATGGCCCGTTGAGGGCGTGAGCGGCAGAAGCGGATTTATCGAATCAGTGGATTAGGCAACCCATGAGCGTTCTGATGCGGTATGCGATTTAACATAATATACATTATGCGTAGTCTTATATATGGCCGTGAGGGCCAGGTATGGCCAGATTTGAAGCCAGCCACTCACGAATCCCAGCACCGCTTCGCTACCTGAGCGATGACCCCACGCAGCCAGCATGCCAAACGCGCGGCTGGCGCACCACACAGGCTGTGCTAGCGTTTTGAAGCCAATCCTTCATTTCCGAGCCCCCGCCATGGACGAAACCATCGTTAACGTGACCACCGAGAAATTCAACGCGCTAATCGCTCTGGTGCAACAGTACGGGGCCGCTTTCGCGGTCAAGCTTCTCTCCGCCATTGCCTTCTGGATCATCGGACGCTGGTTGATCAGCTTTGCCGTAGGCATGGTGCAGCGCGCCTTGACCAAACAAAAGCTAGACCCGACCGTACTGCGCTATGTCGGCTCTGTCATCACCGTGACGCTGAACATCATCCTGGTGATCGGCATCCTCGGTTACCTGGGCATGCAGACCACGACGTTCGCCGCGCTGCTTGCCGCGGTTGGCCTGGCCATCGGCATGGCCTGGTCGGGATTGCTGGCCAACCTTGCGGCGGGTGCCTTTATTATTGTCCTGCGTCCCTTCAAGGTTGGCGACTTCATCAACGCCGGCGGCGTTACCGGCACGGTCACCGAGATCGGTCTGTTCGTCACTTCGATCAACACCCCAGACAACGTGCTGACCCTGGTCGGCAACAACAAGATCTTCAGCGACAACATCCAGAACTTCACCCACAACCCGTTCCGCCGCGTCGAGTTGCAGGCGCAGTTGTCCGGAGCGGCCGACTGGAAAGCCGCAGCAGCCTTGCTCAAACAGCAGATCGCGGCGCTGCCCAATGTGCTCGCCGAGCCCGAAGTGGATGTGGAAATCCTGGAGTTCAATCTGGTCGGCCCGGTGCTGGCGGTGCGCCCGTACTGCCAGAACGAGCATTATTGGCAGGTCTATTTCGACACCAACCGCACCATCAAGGATGCCCTTGGCGACGCAGGTTTCCCTGCCCCGATGCCGGCACAACGGGTGATCGTCCAGCAACATGCCGAATAAGCCAGGCCTGGCTACCGGGGTGGACGCTCGCCCTCCTTTTTAATAACCATAAATTATAACTCAACTAAATATCTATTTAGTTGAGTTATAATTATTGACCTGGCTACACAACAAGAAGTTGCCTGGCCTACTCCTCTCACACCCCGTCATTCATTCCTGCCCGGCGCAGTTGTTCATAACTTCATTGCGTCAGCTTGGAACTTCCGGCAAATCAACGTCTATGCTGCCTAAGCGTATCCCGATCCTGGTGATGAATCGCGAGGTGCTAGAAAATGCTGCGCACGAACATTTCCGCAAGGGCGCTGTCCGGTGGGTTGCTCGATGTTTTGATTCGCGCCGGGCTGATTACGGTGCTGGTGCTGTTCTGCTTCCAGATCTTTCATCCCTTCCTCAACCTGATGCTCTGGGCAGTGATCCTGGCCATTACCCTGTACCCGCTGCACAACATGCTCAAGGGCAAGTTGGGTAACAAGGACGGTCGCACCGCTACCTTGATCGTGGTCGTCGCCCTCGCCTTGCTGATGGTACCGATTTACCTGCTGGGCACGTCGATCAGTGATTCGATCGAAGGCACCCTGGCCATGCTCAAGTCCGACAGCCTGACCATTCCGCTGCCGAGCGAAAAAATCGCCACCCTGCCCCTCATTGGCAAACCGCTCTACGCCTACTGGATGCAGTCGGCGACCGACATGAGCAGCGTGCTGATGAAGTTGATGCCTTACATCAAGACGGTCGGCTTGACCCTGCTGGGCAAGATGGCCGGTGTTGGCGTGGGCTTTCTGTTGTTCATCGGTGCGCTGATCATTGCCGGTGTACTCATGGCCTACGGCGAAAACGGCGAACGCAGCGCCATCGCCATCACTAGCCGCCTTTCCGGCCCCGAGCGCGGTCCGCGCATTACCGAACTGTGCACCTCAACCATCCGCGCGGTCGCCCAGGGCGTGGTGGGTATCGCCTTTATCCAGATGCTGCTGGTGGGGGTCGGCTTCGTGGTCATGGGGGTCCCCGGTGCCGGGATTCTGGCCATGGTCGCGTTGTTGATGGGGATCATGCAGTTGCCGGTGATTCTCGTGAGCTTGCCGGTAATCGCCTATGTCTTTGCCACTGAAGGCACCTCGCTTGCCACCATCGTGTTCGCCATCTACAGCCTGGTTGCCGGCATGGCCGACAATATCCTCAAGCCATTGATGCTGGGCCGCGGCGTCGATGTGCCTATGCCGGTGATCCTGATTGGCGCCTTGGGCGGTATGGTCAGCGGCGGTTTCATCGGCCTGTTCATCGGGCCGGTGGCACTGGCGGTCGGCTATAAACTGTTCTGGCAGTGGGTCGAGGACAAACCGCAGATCGACGTACTGGAAGAACAACCGCACGATGAGCAACCGCGACTGGATTCAGCGAACGACCAGCCACCGGTTTGAGGAGCGTGCGCTCGATGTCGTGTCCTGCTCGGATGAGCCGGCTGCTGCTGTATGGCGCCCTGGGCCTGGGCGGCTGTGTGCGCCTGGGGCCGGACTTCCAGTCACCGACCCAGGCCTGGGTCGAGCACTGGAACACTCAGTCCCTGGCGCTTGCCAGCCAGCAACGTACGCAACCCGATAGCCGGCAGTGGTGGCACGTCTTTACCGACCCGGTGCTCGATCATTTGATCGCCGAGGCAGATGCCCACAACGCCGACCTGGAAATCGCCGGCCTGCGGGTGATGGAGGCCCGCGCACAATTGGGCATTGCGTTAAGTAACCGCTACCCGCAATTCCAGCAGATCAGCGCCGACAGCTTCTACCTCAAGCGTCGCCAATGGGGCGGTGACAATCCGCAGGACAGCCATCTGTGGCAACACAGTGCAGGTTTCGACATCGGTTGGGAGCTGGATTTCTGGGGTCGGTTCAGCCGCGCCATCGAGTCTGCCGATGCGGCCTGGTTCGCAGCCCGAAGCAACTATGAAAACGTCCTGGTGCTGCTTCACGCCCAGGTGGCGCAAACCTATTACGCGCTGCGTACCGCCGAGGCGCGCCTGCTCATCGCCAGGAACAACGCCAAACTACAGAAACGCAGCTTTGAGATCACCGAACGGCTGTTCTTAAGCGGTAATAGTGCCGAACTCGATCTGCAACAGGCCAAGACCCAGTACCTGGGAACCCTGAGCAGTATCCCGGATCTCGAGGCGCAGGTCGCAAGCACACGCAATGCGTTGTCCACCTTGATCGGTCGCCCACCCGGCGCGATACCGGAACTCGATACCAACACCGGTAAAGTGCCCTTGGTGGACCGCGCCGTGCTGCAGGGCGTACCGGCAGACCTGCTGTTGCGCCGCCCGGATGTGCGTAGTGCAGAAGCGCAGGTCGCGGCCCAGTCGGCGCTGATCGGGGTCGCCGAGGCCGACCTCTACCCCTCCATCAGCCTGTTGGGCAGCATTGTCTGGTCCGCGAGCTCCCTGGACGGCACGTCCAACACCCTGGATCTGGTTGGTGGGCCGAGCCTGCGCTGGGACGTGTTCGACCATGGCCGAATCACCAACAATGTGCGCATCCAGGATGCCCGCCTGCAGCAATTGATCGTCGTCTACCAGGACAGCGTTCGCCAGGCGGCGCGTGAGGCCGACGATGCCGCGACCGGTCTGGTCAAGGCCCTGGAGCGCGACCGTATCCTCAGCGAAGCGTCGATTGCAGCCGAGCGCTCGGTATCCCTGGCCAATGCCCAGTACCGTGAAGGCTATTCGGATTTCCAGCGGGTACTCGATGCCCAGGCTGCCCTGTTCGCCCAGCAGGATAATTACCTGGTCAACCGCAACACGGCCGTCAACAGCCTGATCGCGCTGTACAAGGCCCTCGGTGGCGGTTGGTACAGCAGCCGTCCGCTGCTCGATCCGGCCACCCGCCAACAGATGCAGCAACGCACCGACTGGGGCGACCTGCTCGATGAAGCGAAGGAAGGTGTCAATTGAGTGACCGCCAACAAGAGATGGAAACAACCGTGCCGCCGCCTGCGGCCGATCCTGCAAAAAAAGCGGTGAACTGGGTGGCCGTGCTGATCCTCCTGAGCCTGGTCTGGTACCTGCTGGCCGACCGCTTTACCCCCTACACGCAACAGGCACGGGTGCAGACCTTTGTCGTTCCGGTGGCGGCGGAGGTCGCAGGCAGGGTCACCAAAGTCAATGTGCGCAACAACCAGGACGTCAAGGCCGGCGAAGTGCTGTTCGAGGTGAACCCGCAGCAATACCAGATCGCTGTCGACCGCGCGCGTGCCGACTTGCAGACCACCCGCAAGCAGATCGGCGCCAACACCGCTGGCATCGACTCCAAGCTCGCGTCCCTGAAAGCGGCCCAGGCCAACGAAGTCATGTCCCGCCAGGACCTCCAGCGCCTTGAGCGCCTGTACAGGGAAGACCCCGGGACCATCTCCCTGCGTCGGCTGGAAGTGTCCCGCTCCACCCTCGATGCAGCCGTCGCCCAGGTCGCCGCGGCGCGGGCAGAAGTCGTACGCGCCCGTGAAACCCAAGGTGGCAGCGATGAGGCAAATGCCCAGTTGCTCAGCGCCATCGCCAATCTGGCCAAGGCCGAACTGGACCTGGCCAACAGCAGCGTGCGTGCCCGCTCGGCCGGCCTGGTCACCGACCTGCGCACCGATGTCGGCCAGTTCGCCGCAGTCGGTTCGCCATTGATGACCTTGATCGCCATCCACGATGTGTGGGTCACGGCCGACATGACGGAGAACAACCTGGGCAAGGTCAAGCCCGGGACCCCGGTTCGCATCGTGCTCGATGCCCTTCCTGGCACGGTACTCGAAGGTCGTGTGCGCAGTATCGGCTATGGCGTCAGCACCGGCCAGAGCACCCCAGCCGGGACCTTGCCCACGGTGCAGAACAGCCGTGACTGGCTGCGCCCGGCCCAGCGCTTTCCAGTGATCATCGAGTTTGCGCCCGGTCAGTTGACCGACATCAGTGCCATCCGTGTCGGAGGCCAGGCCGAGGTCATGGCGTTCCCCAGCGAAGGCAACCCGCTGAACCTGCTCGGCCGGCTGTTCCTGCGCGTGATGAGCTGGATGTCGTATGCCTACTGAGCAGCAAGTCCGTGCCAGGCGAGCCCTGCGCCTGGCCACTGGCACTGCGCTGTGCCTGGCCGCAAGCTTCGGCCTGGCCCTGCCGATTCCCTTCATCGCTCCGATGCTGGCGTTGACGATGCTGGCGGCGATGAATCGACCACTGCCGTTCAAGGCCAGCCTGGGCCTGGCCGTGGTGCTGATGGTGACCACCGCCAGCGGCTTGCTGCTGATACCGCTGTTGCACCACTACGCGGCAACCGGCGTGACCGTGGTCGGTCTGTGCCTGTTTCTGGTTTTCCGTTATGGCATGAGTGGCGGCAACGCGCTGTTCGCCACGTTCATGGTGGTTGGCTTGACGATGATCAGCGCGGCCGGCGCTACCGAATTCGACCTGGCACTGCAGGTGATCGTATCGCTGGTCAAGGGCTTGCTCCTGGCCGTCACGGTGGTTTCGATCAGCCACTGGCTGTTCCCTGACCCGGTCGGCACCCAGCCGCCCGCCCCCCCACCTGCCCTGTCGGCCGATGAAATCAGCTGGCTGGCATTGCGCGCAGCGCTGGTGGTGATGCCCGCCTTCCTGTTGGCGCTGATCGATCCGGCCAGCTACATGCCGATCATCATGAAGTCGGTCAACCTCGGCCAGCAAAGCACCGCCACCAGTGCACGCACTGCCGGGCGGGAATTGCTCGGCTCGACCCTGCTCGGCGGCCTGCTGGCGATTCTCTTCTGGTTCGCCCTGGGCCTGTTTGTCAACCTGTGGATGTTCTTCCTGTGGATGCTGCTGTTCGGGCTGCTGCTGGCCCGCAAGCTCTACGGGCTGAGCCCTGGCAACTATAAGCCGGGCTTCTGGCTCAACAGCCTGACGACCATGATCATTCTGCTCGGCCAGTCGGTGCAGGACAGCGCCGCCGGCAAGGATGTCTACACCGCCTTCGCCATCCGCATGGGGCTGTTCATTCTGGTGACCCTGTATGCCTGTGCGATGGTTTATCTGCTCGATAAGCGCCGGCAACGCCGAAACGCGTCCAACCCAACCGCTGAGGAGGGTCATCCATGCTGATCAATTTTCTGGTAGGCCTGCCGGTGATCGTGCTGTGTGTCATGTTGCAGGCGTTGTTTCTGGCCCTGTGTACGCGTCGCTATGTGGCGCTGCGACGCAAGGCGAGCGCGAGCCCCTGGCGCGATGACGTGCGCTTGCTGTCGATGGTCATGGTGGTGATGCTCATCGGCAACTATGTGCAAATGGCCCTGTGGGCCCTGCTTTTCCTGCTGCTGGGAGAGTTCGAGGACTTCACCGCCTCGCTGTATTTCTCGGGAGTGACCTTCGCCACCCTGGGCTACGGTGATGTGGTCCTGAGCGACAAATGGCGCCTGCTCAGCCCCCTGGAGGCGGCCAATGGCATTCTCATGTTCGGCGTTTCCACTGCAATCATGACCGCTGCCGTCATGGACATCATCAAACAGCACGCGCCCGGCGAGCATCTAAAACGATAACGGCAGCAGCCCTGTTCTTTTGTGTGCAGTACGCAAGGTTCAACGACCTTCGAGCTTGCTCACTACCTGCTCGGTGGTCATCAGCCCGTTGGCAATGTACCGAAAGTCGACCAATGCACTCGCGTAGCCATCGCCGTCAGGCAGTTTGGGCCCGGCAACGGCATCACGCACGACCACCACTTCGAAGCCGCGCTCCAGGAACTCGCGCAGATGCGACTCTACGCACAGGTTCGAGGCCATGCCGGCCAGGATGATCTTGTCGACCCGCTGCTTGCGCAGTTGCAGCATGATGTCGTTGCTCTGTGGGCCGTAGAGTTTGTGCGGCGATGCCACGAGGGTCTTGCCGTCTTCGATGTACGCCTTGAACTGCGGCATGAAGTCGGCGCCCGAGTTACGGAACCCGTCCAGCGTCAAGGCACCCTTTCGATCAAACAGGCCGAGCTTGTGCTGGACCGTCTCGGCCGGCGCCTCGTACTGCCATTTGTGGTCGTGGGGATAATAGTAGTGCGGTGAGATCGCCACCGTCGTGCCGGACTGTTTGAACGCCGCGAACAGCCGCTGCAGATTGTCGACCAGGTGGTGCTCGGTGACGCTTTCCCCGAACACGGGCCACCCTGCCCCTTCAGGGCTCATGAAGTCGATCTGCGGATCGATCACCACCAGCGCGGTTCGGCTTGAGTCCCATTGAAAGGTCGAGGCTGGCAGCGCGGGCTTGATCGGATCGGCGTAGGGGTTTTCGGCGGCGAAGCCGATAACGGGCGCTATCAGGAGGCTTGCCAGCAAGGTGGTGCGGGCCATCAGGCGCTGGCGGGTGGTGGTGTTACGGCTCATTTGCAGGTCCTCTGGGGTGGGAGTGCCCTCAAGGTACGGTACCCGGCCACGGGCAAAAGGACGTTTGTCCCTGGATTTCGGCCATTCGTTGACCTTCCGGCTGGCAGCTGCGATTAATGAGGTTTCTGCCGGCTCCTCGGGGTTGACGCCATGTCCCGTCACGTTTGCTTTCTGGTCTACTCGGACTTCGTCCTGCTGGACCTCAGTGGCCCGCTCGAAGCCTTCTCCAACGCCAATCGTGCGCACGCCGCGAGTTACCGCTTTACCGTCGCCTCGCTATCCGGTGGCCTGGTTCGCACCTCGAGCGGGCTGTCGATAGCGACCGAGGCACTGCCGGTAGCCGCGCCGATCGACACGCTCATTATCGTCGGCTCCCCCGCAGTGCCGGCGGGTGACTGGTTGCCGCCAATGGCTGACATCATCCAGCGCATGGCCTTGCATGCACGCCGCACGGCCAGTGTCTGCACCGGTGCCTTCGTGCTGGCAGAGACCGGTCTGCTCGATGGTCGCGTCGCCACCACGCACTGGAACTACGCGCCACACTTGCAGGCGCGCTACCCTGCCCTGCGCGTGGACGGCGACAGGATCTGGACCGAGGATGGCGCGGTGTGGACGTCGGCGGGCATGTCGGCGGGCATCGACATGGCCCTGGCCATGATCGAGCGAGACCTGGGCAAGGAGGTGGTGCGTTCCGTTGCGCGCATGCTGGTTGTCTACTATCGCCGGCCCGGAGGTCAGTACCAGTTCTCCTCCTTGCTGGAACTGGATCCGGGCTCGGACCGCATCCGTACGGTGCTGAGCCATGCGCGCGATCACCTGCGTGATGACTTGTCCGTCGAGCGTCTGGCAGACGTCGCACACATGAGCGTACGCCAGTTTTCCCGTGTCTTCGCGGCATCGGTCGGGGTGACGCCGGCCAAGGCGATCGAACGCCTGCGCATCGAGGCCGCCAGGCCAATGGTCGAAGATGGGCATCACCCCTTTGAACGGGTCGCCAGGCACTGCGGATTTGGCGACGCCGATCACATGCTGCGTAGTTTTGTGCGCGTCATCGGCAGCACGCCACAAGAGCTGCGTCGCCAGGCGAAAGCGCAATCAGCAGTGTAGGCGCGGCCTATTCTTCGGCTTTTGCCTTCACCACATCGCCAATGGCATAGAAATGTCCGCCGGCAATGTAGTGCAGGCTGCGCAAGGCGGGATCGGCTTGTTCGAAGTGCCAATGCCCGTCCTTGAACACCCGGCTATCGGCCCAGGCCTGGACCACTTCACCAATGAACAGGTCGTAGGTTTGCTGGTTATGCGGCTCGGAGATCAGCCGGCACAGCAACCAGGCGGCACAGCCGTCGACAAAGGGCTGTTCATACCCCGGCATGCGCATCAGTTCGACGCCGGCGCGCTCGAGCTTATCGGGGGTGTCGGCAAGGCTGCGGGTGCCGACATCGTGCGTCAGCTGCACTTGCGCGGCGGTCGGTACCTGGATGACGAACAGACCGCTGCTTTCCACCAGGGCGCGGGTCTGGGTGGCCTTGTCCAGCACCACGGTCAGTTTGGGCGGCATGAAGTCCAGCGCACAGGCCCAGGCGGCCGCCATCACGTTGTCGACGCCGTCGTGACAGGCCGACACCAGTACGGTAGGTCCGTGGTTGAGCAAACGGTAGGCCTTGGCCAGGTCGACCGGGGCGATAAAGCTGTTCATCGAGCACCTTCTTGCCGGTGGGAGGTACTCGATTGGAAGCAGCGGGACGGGCCAGGGTCACACCCGCCCCGCTTGCGGGGTCATCGGTGGCAGCGGCTATCCCCCGTAGCCGCTGCCGAGGAACGAGGCTGCGATCGACTGCGTAGCAGGCGCAACCCGATCACCTCGTTGTACCAGGCAGACTGAAGTCGCCAGGTTCTACGGTCGCTCTGCGACCGATCGCAGCCTGGCGGCAGCGGCTACAGCGTCAGGCAATCAAGACTGAACGGCGGTTTCCCGGATCAACTTCTTGTTGATCTTGCCCACGCTGGTCTTGGGGATCTCGCTGACAAAACGCACTTGCCGCGGGATTGCCCACTTGCTCAGACGACCACTGTCGACGAATTGCTGCAGGTGCTGCGCCAGCGCCGGCTGGTCCAGGTCGCTGCCGGCTGCGCAAACCACCAGGGCCAGCGGCTGCTCGCCCCAGCGCGGGTCGGGAATCCCCACCACGGCCACCGACTCGACACCGGCGTGCTGGCTGATCAGGCTCTCCAGTTCCACCGAACTGACCCACTCGCCACCGGTCTTGATCACGTCCTTGATCCGGTCGCGAATCTGCACCACGCCGCCGGGAGTGATGCAGGCCATGTCGCCGGTGTGCAACCAGCCCCCGGCCCAGAGGGCGGCGCCCTGCTCCGGCTCCTTCAGGTAGCCCTGGGTCAGCCAGGGCGCGCGGACGACGATTTCGCCCAGGCTGTCACCATCATGGGCAACGTCTGCGCCCTGCTCGTCGACGATGCGCAGGTCCACCAGCGGAATCGGCACCCCGGCGTTGATCCGCAGCGGCAGTTGCTGGGCCATCGGCAGCGTCAGTTCCTCGGCACTGAGGTGAGTCAGGCTGAGCAGCGGGCAGGTCTCGGACATGCCGTAGCCACAGAATACCCGCACGCCCCGGGCGCTGGCCTTACTGGCCAGGCCCTGGGTCAGGGCGCTGCCGCCCAGGAGCATTTTCCAGCCGCCCATGTCGGTGCGCTGGCCCTCGTCGCATTCGAGCATCATCTGCAACAGGGTCGGCACGCAGTGGGAGAAGGTCACCTGCTCCTCGCGGAACAGGCGCACCAGCTGGTTGGGCTCGTAACGTCCCGGATAGACCTGCTTGATGCCCAGCGCCGTAGCGACATAAGGAACGCCCCAGGCATGCACATGGAACATCGGCGTGATCGGCATGTAGACATCGCCGCTACGCAGCAGCGGCTCGCCACCGCAAGCGGAGAAGGTGCCCAGTTCGTTGAGGGTGTGCAGCACCAGTTGGCGATGGGTGAAGTACACACCCTTGGGGTTGCCGGTGGTGCCGGTGGTGTAGAACAGGGTTGCGACCGAGTTTTCATCGAAGTCAGGGAAGTCGAACTGCGTGTCGGCAGCGCCGAGCAAGGCTTCGTACTCGCCTTCCAGCGCCAGGCTCGTTGCGCAGGATTCGTGCTCGCCCAGGCGGATGAAGCGCTGTACGGTCGGCAGTTGATCCTTGAGCTGCTCCATCAGCGGCAGGAAGTCGTCATGCACCAGCACCACGCGGTCTTCGGCATGGTCCATGGTGTAGCGGATCTGCTCGTTGGATAGCCGCACGTTCACCGTGTGCAGCACGGCGCCGATCATCGGCACGGCAAAGAAGCACTCCAGGGCCCGATGGCTGTCCCAGTCGAGCAAGGCCACGGTATCGCCGGGTTTCACCCCGGCCTCGACCAGCACATTGGCCAGGCGCTGGATGCGCTCGAGCAGGGTTTGGTAGGTATAGCGCAGCTTGTCGGCGTAGACGATTTCCTGGCCGGGCTGGTAGCGCACGCCCGACAGCAGCAGGCGCTTGATCAGCAGTGGGTAGCTGTAGGCCCCGGGTGCCGGGGCGATGACGCGAGTGGTGGTCATGTACGGGTCCTTCACAGTTGTTCGGCGTCGAGCAGGAAGAGGCTGTCGCTACCGGCCTTGACGCTGGCGCTCAGGGAGTGGATGCGTGGCAACAGGCGGGCAAAGTAGAAACGCGCGGTGCCCAGCTTGCTGGCATAGATCGCCCCCTCCTTGTCCAGGGCGACATCGGCCATCTGCGCCCAGAGGTAGGCGTACAGCGTGTAACCGAACACGTGCAGGTATTCCACCGACGCCGCGCCGATTTCCTGCGGGTTGCCCTGGGCACGGTCGAGCACCCAGGCGGTCAGTTCGTCCAGGTTCGCCAGCGCGCTCAGCAGCGGTGCACTGAATTCGGCGCGGTTGGCAGCCATGGACCCTGCGAAGGCGCTGATCTGCGCGGACAGCGCGGCATAGCTGCGACCGCCATCGGCGACCAGCTTGCGCCCAACCAGGTCCAGGGCCTGGATGCCGTTGGTGCCTTCGTAGATCTGGGTGATGCGCACATCACGCACCAACTGCTCCTGGCCCCATTCGCGGATGTAGCCGTGGCCGCCGAACACCTGCTGGCCATGCACGGTGGTTTCCAGGCCCATGTCGGTCAGGAACGCCTTGGCCACCGGGGTCAGCAAGGCCACTTGTGCCTCGGCCTGCTGGCGCGCTTGGGCGTCGTCGCTGTACTTGGCCAGGTCCAGTTGCAGCGCTACATAGGTGGAAAACGCCCGTCCGCCTTCGTTCAGGGCTTTCATGGTCAGCAGCATGCGGCGCACGTCCGGGTGGGCGACGATCGGGTCGGCAGCCAGCTGGGCTGCCACCGGGCCGCTCGGGGCGCGGCTCTGCAGGCGCTCGCGGGCGTATTCGATGGCGTTCTGGTAGGAACGCTCGCCCAGGGCCAGGCCCTGGATGCCAACGCCCAGGCGCTCGTAGTTCATCATGGTGAACATGGCGTTCAGGCCCTTGTTCACGTCGCCGACCAGGTAACCGACGGCGCCGTCGAAGTTCATCACGCAGGTGGCCGAGGCCTTGATGCCCATCTTGTGCTCGATGGAGCCGCAGCTCACGGCGTTGGCCACACCCAGTGCGCCGTCGTCATTGACCAGCACCTTGGGCACCAGGAACAGCGAAATACCCTTGGCGCCGGCCGGGGCGTCCGGCAGCTTGGCCAGCACCAGGTGGATGATGTTCTCGGTCAGGTCCTGCTCGCCGCCGGTGATGAAGATCTTCGTACCGCTGACCCGGTAGCTGCCGTCGGCCTGGGGTTCGGCCTTGGTGCGGATCAGGCCCAGGTCGGTGCCGGCGTGGGGTTCGGTCAGGCACATCGAGCCGGTCCAGCGGCCTTCGTACATGGGCGGCAGGTACCGGGCCTTGAGTGCCTCGCTGGCGTGGTTGAGCAGCGACAGGCAGGCGCCGGCGGTCAGCATCGGGTACAGACCGAAGGACAGGTTGGCGGCGTTGAGCATTTCCTCGACCTGGGCGCCGATGACCTTGGGCATGCCCATGCCGCCGTATTCCGGGGCACCGGCAACGCCTACCCAGCCGTCCTCGGCATAGGTGCGGTACGCCTGGGCGAAGCCATCCGGGGTAATGACCTGGCCCTGTTCCCAGCGGCAGCCCTGCTCGTCACCGCTGCGATTGAGCGGTGCGACGACCTGGGCGATCACCTTGCCGGCCTGTTCGAGTACCGCCCTGGCGGTATCGGCGTCGATCTGTTCAGCCAGCGCCGGCATCCCTGTCCACTGGGCAGGAAGGTCGAACACTTCGTTGAACAGGAAATCCATGTCACGCAGGGGTGGAAGGTAATCAGACATGATGCGAGTACTCGACTTCTTGGGTTTTGTTTTGCAGCCCGTCGACAGCGACGGGGCTGGTTGCAGGCGCCCGGACTGTGCTGTCGGGCAGAAGGAAGTGCGACAAGGCCGGAATCAGGATCAGCGCACCGAGCATGTTCCACAGGAACATGAAGGTCAGCAGGATGCCCATGTCGGCCTGGAACTTGATCGGTGACCAGGCCCAGCCCACCACACCGGCCGCCAGGGTGATGCCGACCAGGCCAACCACCCGGCCGGTGAAGGCCACGGCGTTTTCATAAGCCTGGGACAGCGACATGCCCTTGCGCTGGTAATGCAGCTGTACGCTGAGCAGGTACAGCGCATAGTCCACGCCGATCCCCACGCCCAGGGCGATCACCGGCAAGGTGGCGACCTTGACGCCGATCCCCATCGCCACCATCAGCGCCTCGCAGAGGATCGAGGTGAGCATCAGCGGCAGTACCGCCACCAGGGTGGCGCGCCAGCTACGGAAGGTGATCAGGCAGAACAGCGTGACAGCCAGGTACACCAGCAACAGCATGGTGCGGTTGGCGTCGCGGACCACGATATTGGTCGCCGCTTCGATACCGGCACTGCCGGCGGCCAGCAGGAACTGGTGCTCATCGGTGCTGTTGGCCTTGGCGAAGCGATCGGCAATGGCCACCACCTGATCCAGGGTGTCGGCCTTGTGGTCCTTGAGGTAGGCGATCACCGGCATCAGCGAGCAGTCGTTGTTGAACAGCTCCGGGGCGTTGACCGAGGCTTGCTGGGCTGCGTAGTTGAGCACGTCCTGGTTGCGCTGGATGCTGTTGAGCTTGGGGTTGCCCTCGTAGGTGCCGGCGGTGATCTGGCGTACCGCGTTGGTCAGCGACAAGGTGGTCTGCACCCCCGGGTACTGCTGCAGCTCCCAGGCCAGGCGGTCGGCGAGCACCAGGGTCTGGTAGCGCAGGCAGCCTTCCGGTGCGGTCTTGATCATCACCGCGAAGGTGTCGCTGGACAGCGCATAGTGGCCGGTGATGTAGGCGTTATCGCGGTTGTAGCGCGAGTCGGCGTGCAGCTCCGGCGCACCGCTGTCCAGGTCGCCGATCTTCAGTTGCAGGCTGACCCAGAAGCCGCCCGCGCCCATCAGCGTGGCAATCAGCACCGTCACGCTCGCCCACTTGCGGGTGGTGAAACGGTCGAGCAGGTCCCAGAGTTTGCCGAAGCCGCGATGCTCGGCCGCCCGCGAGTCGATACGCAAGGCGCGCTCGGCAGCCTTGCGACCCACGCCAACGTACGACAGCGCCACCGGCATCAGCAACAGCGAGGTGAAGATCAGCACGGCCACGCCGATACTGGCGGTGATGGCCAGGTCCTTGATCACCGGGATGTCGATCAGCATCAGCACCGCAAAGCCCACGGCATCGGCCAGCAAGGCCGTCACCCCGGCCACGAACAGGCGGCGGAAGGTATAACGCGCGGCAATCTGGCGGTGGGTGCCGCGGCCGATGTCCTGCATGATGCCGTTCATCTTTTGCGCGGCATGGGACACGCCGATGGCGAAGATCAGGAACGGCACCAGGATCGAGTAAGGATCGATGGCATAGCCCAGCCAGGCGACAATGCCCAGTTGCCACACCACCGCCGTCAACGAACACAGCACCACCAGCAAGGTGCTGCGCACGCAGCGGGTATAGAGGTAGATGATCACCAGGGTGGTGGCCACTGCCAGGGCGAAGAACAGCATCACCTGGATCAGCCCGTCGATCAGGTCGCCCATCAGCTTGGCGAAGCCGATCACGTGGATCTTGTAGGCGCCCTGCCCGCCGTTTTCGGCGCCGACGGCTTCGTACTTGGCGCGCAGTTGTTCCAGTTTGGCCGAGAACGCCTGGTAGTCGATACCGCGTCCAGTGGCCGAGTCCTGGTCCAGCAGCGGCACGATCAGCATGCTCGACTTGAAGTCACGGGCCACCAGGCTGCCAACGATGTTGGCCCGCTCGATGTTCTGGCGCAGCTGCTCGATGTCGGCGGCCGAACCCTGGTAGCTGTCGGGCATCACCGGTCCGCCCTGGAAGCCTTCTTCAGTGACTTCGGTCCAGCGTACCGCCGGGCTCCACAACGACTTCATCCAGGCCCGGTCCACGCCCTGGCTGAGGAACAGCTCGTCGTTGATCTGGCGCAGGGTCTGCAGGTAGGCCGGGTCGAAGATATCGCCCCTGGTGTTCTCCACCACCACCCGCAGCGAGTTGCCCAGGCCGCGCAGCGACTGGCGGTTCTCCAGGTAGTTCTGGATGTAGGGGTGACTCTGCGGAATCATTTTCTCGAAGCTTGGGCGCAACTCAAGGCGGGTCACGGCCATGTAGCCCAGCACCAGCGTCGCCAACAGCATGGCGAGCATGAACGGCAGCCGATGGTTGAAGACCAGGCGTTCCAGCCAGTTGCCCGAACGCGTGTCGAATTCGCCCAGGGTGCGGATCACCGGCAGGGTGTCTTGTTGGATGTTGGCCATCAGGGTTTCTCTTGTTATACGGCAGCGGTTATTCGAGGGCCTGGGTGCGCACGCCACGTTCGCCCACCAGCACCAGGTCGGTGGCGGCATCGAAGGCGACGCCGCTGACCGGGGTACGGGTGGTCAGCTTGAGCGGGCTGAAGCTTGCGCCGTCGTCGGGGCTTTTCAGCAGGTCGCCGGCCTGGCTTGCCAGCCAGAGCTGCCCGGCGCTGTCGACGCCCGACGCGGTGATGCTGATGCCAAGCCCGGTGTTGACCGGCTGCCATTGCTGGCCACCATCGTTGCTGCGAAACACATGACCGCGCAGCCCATAGGCCAGCAGCACGCCCGGCTTGCCGGTAAGGCCGAAGTAAGTACCGCTGTAGGGGGTGGTCAGCCGGGTGAAATGCTGGCCGTCGTCCGCCAGCTTGAGCAGCAAACCCTGCTCGCCGGTGATGTACAGCGCGCCATCGACACTGGCCAGGCTGGTCAGGTGCAAGGCCTGGGGGTTGTCCGTGCGCTCCAGCCACGGGGTCCAGTGCTGGCCGCCGTCGGCGGTGTACAGCAGCAGGTTGAACACGCCCACCGCGTAACCGTGCAGGGCGTCGGCGAACCAGACATCCAGCAGCGGCTTGTCGGCGCCTTCGGCTTGCAGGCGTTCGCCCTCGCCCACCAGCGCCGCCCAGCGTTCGTCGTTCGGGTTGGCCTGGGCCTGGGCGCGGTAGTGCGCCAGCACCTGCTCGCCGAGCACGCGTCCGTCCAGTTGTTTGTGCCAGTTCAGGCCGCCATCGCGGCTGTGCAGGATCACACCGTCGTTGCCGACAGCCCAACCCAGCGCCGGCGTTGGGAAACTCACGGCATTGAGGTCAGCGCTGGCAGGTACCCGGGCTTGTTGCCAGTGGCTGCCCAGGTCATCGGAATACAGAATGTGGCCACGTGTCCCCACCGCAACCAGACGCGCGCCGGCCGAGGTCACATCACGCAGGGGGCTGACGGCGGCCAGGGCGCTGGGCATGGCCGGCAAGTCCAGCACGTCCACGAAAGCGTCGGCCTGGACCGTGCCTTGCAGCACGCCCCAGGTCAGCACCAGCAGGCTCCATCGCTTGAAACAATACATACCCGATCCTCCGGATAGTTCAACCAAGGGCCCGGCATCGAAAGATGACCGGGCCCCGCATGGAGACTTAGCGAATGCCCGCCCCGGCCAGGGACTCTGGCGACCACTGGGTCTTGGACAGTGGGTCGATGTAGCGGATGCCACCGTAGGCACCGACCACGCCGTTGAGGTTGTAGGTGCCGCCGATCAGGTCGTAGATCATGAACGGGGTGGCATCCGGGGTCTGCTTGTCGTAGCTCTGGCTGAGGAAGGCGAACGAACCACGGTACAGCTGGCCACGGGCGTCATACTGGTCCGAGGCCAGAGCGATCCAGCTGTCCTCGTCGAGGTAGAAGCGGCGCTTGTGGTAGATGTGGCGCGCGCCATCCTTGAGCTTGCCCTCCACCACCCAGACGCGGTGTTTCTCCCAGCGCACGAACTGCGGTGCCAGGTGGTTGGCGGTGGTCAGCTGCTTGACGTCGGTGTTGTAGGTCAGGCGATAGGTGTTGTACGGCACCACCATTTCCTGCTTGCCCACCAGGGTCCAGTCATAGCGGTCCAGGGCGCCGTTGAAGACGAACACGTCATCGTAGGTGCCCGAGCCCGAGGTGCCCGGGTTCGGCGTGTCGTAGGCCAGGTTAGGTGCCAGCTTCACCCGACGCTGGCCCGGCAGGTACTGCCAGGCACTGCGTGGCTGCACCAGCGGGTTGGCGGCGTCACGCAGCATCATCGCCTCGCCGGCACGGCGGGCCGGCGCGGTGTAGGTGAGCTTCATCTGGTAGTAGGTGTCCTTGGCGCCGATGGTCTTGCCCATGTCCTCGTAGATCGGGTAGCTGATGTTGGCCTGGCCGGTGGTGGACAGGGTCGCCTTGCCGGCGGAGTCGACGTTCCAGGAGTCGTACTTGGCCGTCATGCTCACGCCCTGGTAGCGCAGCAGGAAGTTCCACATGGCCTCGGCACCGGTCTGCGGAATCGGGAACGGAATGCCCGGCAGCACGTTTTCGACAGCGGTGCCGCCTTCCTGGCTACGTGCGCCCATGGCGTTCTTGCGGGTGTTGTCCAGTACCGGCTGTGGCAGAGATACCGTGCGGTGGGTCGGGTAGACATCGACGCGGAAGGTCGGGAAGCGCTTGAGCAGTTCCTGGGTGGTCGCCGTCAGCTGGCCCTTGTACTGGTCAGCGTTCTTGGCATCGATGACCAGCACCGGCTTCTCGGACTCGAATGGGTCAGGACGCATGCTCGCACCGCTCTTGAAGCTCGCAGGTGGCGTCACCAGGCCGCCCTGGTAGGCGGGAATGGAGCCGTCGGCGTTGGCGGCTTTTTCGGCACCGATGCCGGTAAGGCTGGTGCCCAGGCGCGCGGCCTGATCGCTGGATACGGCCGCCTGGGCGGCGTTGAGGGCGGCCAGCGACAGGCACGTGGCCAACAGGGTCTTCACGTAGTTCATGGTTATTGTTTTCCTGTGAGGTCTGTTAAAGACGGGGGCTCAAAAGGTGGTTTTGAGGGTCAGGTAAAGCGCGCCACGGTCCTCTGTGGTGGCGCCGCCACCGGAGAAGGAGGAGTAGCCGCCGCCGAAGCAGGTGTAATCCTGCTCGCCGTCCAGGGCATTGGGGGTTGCACCGTCGGTCTGGCCGTCGTTGCAAGAATCGGTTTCACCAAAGCTGTCGACGTACTTGAGATCGACGAAGTACTGGTTGTAGATCGCAGCGCTGACGCCCACGGCGTAGTTGCCGGTGTTCTCGGCGCCGCCGCCCTGTACCGGCGACACGCCGTCCAGGCCGACGTTGATCGAGAGCGGCATGCCGAAGTCGACACCGGGCATCACCTGGTACCAGGTCGGGGTGAAGTTGACAGCGACACCCCAGTTGTCGCGGGTCGGCTTGTCGATGCCGCGGTAGCTGCTCTTGCCCTTGTACAGCGCCTCGTTGTGGCCATCGAGCTTGAGCAGGTTGCTGTAGAACAGCTCGCCCAGCAGGGTCGCCGAATCGAACAGCGGCGTGTCACCGATGGTCATCAGGCCGTTGAGGGTCCAGTGCAGGGTCTGGCCGGTGGCACTCAGGCCGTCGCCGTCCTCGGGGTTCTCGACCACTACACCACTGCTTGCCAGGCGCGGTGGCAGCAAGCCCAGGCCTGCGGCGAGGCCAGTCGGGCCCGGCGCACTGACGATCGCCGGAATACTGGCCAGCGGCATGTGGTGACGGATGTTCAGGTCGCTGCCGACGCTGATGCCGCCGACGTCCTTGGACAGGCTCAGGCCGTAGACGTCGATGTCATCGGAATAGGCAAACTGGTAGGTCGCGGTCTGCAGCGAGTTGTACAGGTTGCCCGCTGCGCGCTGGCGGTTACCCGCCGGATTGCCGAACGGGCCGTTGACCACGGTCAGGCCACGGGTATCGAGCCAGGCCTGGGGCAGGATTTCCGAGGTCTTGCGGTAGTAGAAGCCCAGGGTGCCGTCCAGCCACTCGGGCGACCACTTGGCCATCACGCCCCAGTCGCCACGCTTGTCGGGGTTCAGGTCATCGCCACGGCGGATGGTGGTCAGGGCGCCACGCACCGGGATCAGGCCCGGGGTGCCGGTATGGCCGAGCAGGAAGCTCTGGGCGCCCTCGCCCACCACGTCCGAACCGCCATAGTAGGTGCCGGCTTCCGGCAACCGGGCAGCATCCCACTCGAAGAAGTACTGGGCACCGATGGTCAGCTCCGGGTTGACCAGGAAGTTGGCCGACAGCTGGTTGCGCGGTACGAACAGTTCCTTGGCTTCGGTACCGGGGGACGCGGCCAGCTTGGCCAGGTCCAGGCCCGACTGGCCGTAGCTGAGCGAATGCACCGGGTTGAGCAGCGTTTCACCCCAGAACAGGTTGTGCTGGCCGAGCTTGCCGCTCAATTGCGAACTTTCGCCGATGTCGGTGCGCATGAACACGAAGGCATCGAGGATTTCGCCGGACGGGCCGGTGTAATAACGCTGGGCGTAGTTGCTCAGGTGCGGGTTGCCCAGGGGCACGCCGGTGCCGGCCAGGCCGTTGAGACTGGGGTTGATACCGGACTGGTCGCCGTTGCCGTTGACGAACGGGTTGGAATTGGAACCGGTGTTTTCATAGGCCTTGTCGTACCAGCTGGCGGCACTGACACGAAAGCCCATGTTCTGCTGGTAGATCACATCCAGCTCGGTCAGCAGGTCGACACGGTTGGTGATATTGGTGCCGGCCTTGCGGAAGTTGTAGTCGCCGTCGTTGTTGTTCGGCGTTGCCAACATACGTTTGTCGGCGCTTTCGGTGCGCACGCCGTAGTTGTACTTGATGGTGTTGTCCAGGCGCACGGCCCAGTCTTCACTGCCGGTATCGAATTCGAACGCCTGGGCGCCTGGCAGTGCCAGCAGGCCGAGGGCGCAGGCCAGCAGACGGCGCTGTGCATACACAGCACTGTGGGTGCGATGGTTAAGCATTAAGGTGACTCCACGTATTGTTATTGTTGTCATGGCCGCCCGTCTTCTGCGGGCGTGGGTGTTGCGTCCGTGCGCGATGGCAGGTTTAGCGGTCCAGCGTTTGGATCAAGGCTTCGGCGTCGGGCCAGGGACCGAAGCCGGCAGCCGGGTTGAGGTGGCCGACGGCGCCCAGTTTCAGCAGGTGGCTGCCCCAGCCCACGGCCATGGCCGTGACGGCTTCGAGGCTGGCCAGGTGGTCGTTGGTGCTGCCAGCAACGATGCTCGGGAACGGCAGTGGCGTGATCGGCAACGGGCTCCAGCCATTGGCCCGCAGAGTGTCGGGGCTCGGGTAGTTGGATGGCCATTGCGCGTTCAGGTCCGGTGGTGCGGCCAGCAGTGCGCCCTTGATCGGACGCTGGTAGCGCGCTGCCCAATGGGCCACCATCAACACACCGGCGCTGTGCGCTACCAGGATCACGTCGCCGTCGATCTGTTCGATTTCGCGCTGGATCGCCTCGACACGGGCGTTGCAATCCAGGCCGTTGACCTGCAACGGCGGTACTGAGCGGACCTTGGCCAGGCGTGCCTGGAGCAAGGTTTGCCAATGCTCGGCGACATGGTCGCGCAAGCCGGGGATGATCAGGACGGTAGCGGCGGTATGCAGTTTTTCCACGTCAGCACCTATGCTCAAGACAGTCCGCTCGAAGGTTCTGTCGAGCGTTTGTAGCCTCACAGTAAAGGCCGCTCCCCTGCGGCGCTTTACATTGAGCGTCAGTAGCTTTTCATTTGGTGACAGCGAAGCGGGCGGCTGTCGGCGTTTGTTGGGCCTCCCGGTTTAGACGCCCTCGGGGCGACTGGAAACAGCTTTTCATTTGATGACACAGCAGCTATAAAAGGTGAACCGCCACAGAAGCGGGTCGCCAAATGAAAACGCGTGGAAAACAATAATATGACCGCCCTTGTCCGTGCTGCGAGCCTGACCAACTACCTTGAGGTGTCCCGTCACCTGGGCCTCAACCCCCATGCCCTGCTCGCCCAGGTCGGCCTGAGCGCCAGCCTCCTGGATGATCCCAACCAGCGCATTGCCGTCTCATCGGTGGTCACCTTGCTCGAAGAGTCGGCGCGGGTCAGTGGTTGCGAAACCTTTGGCCTGCGCATGGCCGAACTGCGCCAGCTCTCGGACTTCGGCGAGATCAGCCTGCTGCTCAGCCACCAGCGCACCCTGCGCGATGCCCTGCAGGTGATCGTGCAATACCGCCACCTGCTCAACGATGCCCTGGCGATCCATATTGAAGAAGCCGGCAAGACCGTGATCATTCGTGAAGAAGTGGTCACCGAGCAGCCCCACCACGGTCGCCAGTCGATCGAGCTTGCCATTGGCGTGATGCTGCGCTTGTGCGCTGCCCTGCTCGGCGCCCACTGGCACCCGATCAGCGCCAACTTCACCCATGCGGCGCCGGCGGACCTGGCCATCCATCGGCGGATCTTCGGCTGCACGCTGGTGTTTGGCAGTGAATTCAACGGCATCGTCTGTCCGGCGGCCGACCTGGACACCGCCAACCCCCTGGCCAACGAAGCCATGGCACGCCTGGCGCAGCGTTACCTGGATACCCTGCAGGCCGGTGGCAAGCTGTCCCTGGAGCTGGAGATGCGCAAGACCATCTACCTGCTGTTGCCCATGGGCCGCGCCACCATCGAACAGGTGGCACAGACCCAGGGCATGAACGTGCGTACCTTGCAGCGGCGCCTGGAAGAATGTGGCGTGACCTTCAGCGACCTGATCAACGGCGTGCGCCGCGACCTGGTGGTCCGCTACCTGGAAAACCCCAGTTATTCGCTGGGGCGTATTGCCGATATGCTGGGCTACTCGATGCCCAGCTCCTTCACCCGCTGGTTCATCGCCCAGTTCGGTGTGCCGCCGGCAACCTGGCGGGCACAGCGCGGGATACAGCCGCGGTAATGAGCGGCCTCCTGCGATTTTGTTGGGTTTGTGGGAGCTGGCGAAGCCTGCGATCGACCGCACAGCGGTCGCCAGCCTTGATACCGCCATCGCAGGCTTCGCCAGCTCCCACGGGTACAACTGCGCACTGTAGGAGCGGGCTTGCCCCGCGATGTGATCGCATCGCGGGGCAGGCCCTGACGATTACATCCAGTGCATCAACGCAATCACCAGCAGCACCAGGAACACCGTCTCGCCCACCATCAGCGCGATCGGCTTGAAGCCCACCGTGGCCAGTTCCTTGAGTTGGGTCTTCATCCCCAGGGCGCTGATCGAGACGACCAGGCACCAGCGTGACAGGTCATTGACCCCACTCTGCACTGCCGTCGACACCCAGCCGGTGCTGTTCAGGCACGCCAGCAGGACAAACCCCACGGCAAACCAGGGCAGCAGCGGTGGCCGCTTGCCGCCGGCATCGAACCCCGCCCGACGGGTAATCATCGCCGCGCAGACGATCACCGGCAGCAGCATGGCCACGCGCATCAACTTGACTACGGTGGCGACATCGCCCGTCTCGGTGGACATGCTGTACCCCGCGCCCACCACCTGGGCCACATCGTGAATGGTCGCACCCAGGAACACCCCCGCCTGTGCCGGCGAGAACTGCATCCAGTCGGCAATCATCGGATAGATGATCATCGCCAGGGTCGACAACGCCGACACGCCGATCACGGTAAACAGCGTGGCATGTTCCTTCTGCTTGTGGTGCGGCAAGGCCGCCGCCAGCGCCAGCGCCGCCGAGGCACCGCAGATGGCCGTGGCGCCGCCGGTGAGCATGCCGAACAGGCGCTGGAAACCCAGGGCCTTGGCCGCTACCACCGACACCAGGATGGTCACCACCACCAGGGTCACCACCAGCGCCACCGGTTTCCAGCCAAGGCTGGCGATCTGCTCCAGGGTGATGCGCATGCCCAGCAGCGCCACGCCGATACGCAGCACGGTGCGTGCGGTGAACTCGATGCCGGGTTTGCAACGCCCGTCGGCAGATAGAAAGTTCAGGGCCAGGCCCAGCAACAGGGCGAACAACATCACCGGCGCGCCGTAATGCTCGCTGAGAAAGCTCGCTGCGGCCGCCGCGATCAGGCTGACCATAAAGCCTGGCGCCAGCTCCCGTACGCGGTTGTTGACGGCGGAAATGGCAATGACGGTCATTGGCCGGACTCCTCGGAATCAAAAACGATGTACAGTCGCTCGCCCTCGCACTCGACCGGGTAGCGGGCCACCTTGAGCGCGGTCGAATTGAGCAGGTAGCCGCTGGCCAGGTCGAAGCGCAGGCCATGGGCGCAGCACTGGATCACCCGCCCCTCCAGGCGCCCGCCGCACAGCGAGGCGCCCTGGTGCGGACAGCTGTCGTCGATGGCGTAGAAGGTATCGGCGACATTGAACAGGGCCAGGCTGCGCCCCTCCCATTCCAGCAGGGAACGACCTCCCCGCACCGGCACCTTGTGGTGCGGTACACAGAAGCGCTGGCTCATGCCGATACCGCCTCTTCCAGTGACTCGCGCATGGCGTGCAGCAGCACATCGACCGGCTGGGCGCCGGAGATCTCCCGGCGCTGGTTGAAGCGAAAGCACGGTACGCCATTGGCCGCGTGGGCATTGGCGCCGATGAACGGCGAGCCGTCGGCACGCAGGCAATCGGCGACCTGCGCCGGTTGCAGGCCGCAGTCGCGGGCGATGGCCATCAAGGTCGTGTGATCGCCCAGGTGCTTGCCCTGGTGGAAGTAGGCGGCGAACAACGCTTCAAGCACCGCTTCGGCCTGCCCCGGATTGCCCAGCGCGACGACGCGCTGCAGCAGACGGTGGGCATCGGCGGTGTTGGGCATGCGGCTGATGCGGGAGAAATCGATGTTTTCACCCACCGCACCGGCGGCCTGGCGCACCTGGGCCTGGCGCCGGCGTACGGCCTCCTCGCTGCCCAGGCGCTGGCGGTAGAACGCCTCGAACGGCTGCCCCTCAACCGGCATGTCCGGCAGCAATTGCACGCCTCGCCAGCGGGTGGTCACCTGCAGTTGCGGGTACTCCTCACGCAACTGCGCCAGGGCGCTTTGCAGATGCCGTTGGCCGATCAGGCACCACGGGCAGATAAAGTCGAAAAATACTTCGATCGACAGTGCGTGTTTCACGGTTTCTACTCCTGGGCCGCGCCTGCTGCACCCGCTTGCGGATCCTGCAGACGGGCCATGTCACTGTGGTAATGGCGTTTGGCAATGAAGAACACGGCTGCCGCGGCGATGCTGATCAAGGGCACCAGCTGGAAGGCGGCGTGCAGGCCGATCAAGTCGGACACCTTTCCGGTGATCAAAGGCCCTGTGGCAAGCCCCAGCAGGTTGTTGGCCAGGGTCAGGGTGGCGAAGGCCGTGCCGTGCACCGACGCGTGGGTCAGGTTGGCGACCATGGCGCTGGACGGTCCGTTGGTGCCCACGGCAATCATCATGCCCAGGCAGATCAGCACCAGTTGCGCTGTACCCGTTGGCAGGGCGAAGGCCAGCGACAACAGCAGGCAACTGCCCAGGCAGTAGCTGATGGCCAGGCTGATCTTGCGGTCCGGGCGCTTTCGACCCACGCGGTCGCAGAGCATGGCGCAGAGGATCGTGCCGATGCCGCTGCACAGCACGATGATTGCCGCCAGCACGCCGGCCTGGTCGGTGTTCATGGCGTAGTAGCGGTTCAGGTAGCTGGGCATCCACACGATGACCGTGCCACCGACGAACAGTTGCAGACCGCTGCCAATATAGGCGGCGATCACCGACCGGCTGCCGTACAGGCTGTGCAGTGGCCGGGCAACCTTGCAGGGTTGCTGGTTCGCGCGCTTGGGCGAGATCTTCGCTTCCTTGACTACCAGCGGGTACAACACCGCCAGCAGCAGGCCGAACAAGGCCATGCCGGCGAAGGCCCAACGCCAGCCCAGGTGTTGGGCCATCACGCCGCCCAGGGCCATGCCCAGCACCGAGCCGAACATCCCGCCGGCCATGAAGGCGCCGGCCAGGGTCGCACGCATGTCGCGGGGAAACACCGCGACCACCACGGCGATACCCACGCTGCCGTAGGCCGCTTCGCCGACGCCCACCAGGAAGCGGGCAATGAACATTTGCTCGTAGTTTTCCGCCAGGGCGCACCCCAGGGTGGCGAGGCTCCAGAGCACGGCCATCAGCACCAGGCTTTTGACCCGGCCGAAACGGTCGGCCAGCAGCGAAAGCGGAAAGGTCAAAAGCCCGACCATCAGGGCAACGATGCCACTGAGCAGGCCGAGCTGGCTGTCGCTCAGGGCCCATTCGCCCTTGAGCAGCGGGAATACTGCGTTCAGGACCTGCCGCGACATGTAGTCGGAAATCAGCAGGCCGAACGTCAAGGCAAAGACCATCCAGGCATAGCGCCGGGAAATGCCACGTGAAGTGTCGGTAACATCATCTGCGGCGCTGGCAATATAGGCGGCCATGCTGCCTCCTCTGGTTGTCTGGCGTAAGTCTTGTTGTTATGAAAAGCCTGACGTGCAGTGCTGCGTGTCGGCGGGTCGACAGGCCCAAGCCTGTCGACCCCGTCCGATCAGCCGCGCTGCGGAATACCCTTCTGGCCCGGCTGGCGGTTAGGTGCCATGCCGTTGGCCTTGAGGGTTTGTTCGATGCTGCTGTACTGCTCGCCGATGCGGTAGATGGCGCGTGCCTCTTTGCCGTTGGCGATCTCGCGACCCAGTTCATGGGCCACGCGCACGGTCTGCCGGATCTGCTGCACCGACGTGAAACGCTTGCCGTGCTGGTCGATGATGGTGTCTTCGTTGCCGCAACGTGGGTGCAGGCCCATGGCCAGGGCCATGGTGTTGAACGGCAGCACGTTCTTGAGCAGCGATTCGGCGGTCAAGGTGCAGCCATCCGGCGCGCGGTGGATGAAGTTGAAGAAGTTGAACGGGTTCGGGCCGTCGAAGCCGCCACCGATGCCGATCCAGGTCAAGTTCAGCGGGCCCATGTAGTCGCCGCGGCGCACGATGCGCTCGAGGGTTTCCAGGGCATGGATGCCGGTCAACTGGAAGTGCGGCTGGATGTTGCTGGCCTGCAGGCGGCGCAGGTGCTCGCGCACCCAGGCAGGGCCGGCCGGTACGGTCATTTCGCTGTAGGCGGCCTGGAACGCCGGGTTGGCCAGGGAGGTGCCTTCCAGGTATTCCGGATACAGCAGCTCCATGATGTTCATCTGCGTGGTGTTGATCGCCACGGTGACCTGGTCGGGCTTTGGGGTCAGTTCGGCGAGCATGTGGCGGGTGTCGTCGGACAGCCACTTGGCCGCTTCGCCGTCGCTTTCCGGGGCGAAGGAGATCGAACCGCCGACCTGGATGATCATCTCCGGCACGGCTTCACGCACACCGGCGATCAGCTCGTTGAATTTGGACAGGCGCTTGGAGCCCTTGCCGTCCAGCTCGCGCACGTGCAGGTGGAGCACGGTAGCGCCGGCTTCGTAGCAGTCAACTGCCTTTTGCACCTGCTCGTCCATGGTCAGCGGAATGTCTTCGGGGAAGTCCTCAGGCATCCATTCCGGGCCATAAGGGGCGACAGTGATCACCACCTTTTCCATGTTTTCCGGGTGCAACGAATCGTCGAAGAATTGCATTCTAGGGTCCTCGGTATTGTTATTGTCTTGGCCGCGCCGTCGATGGCGCGCAGGTATTGCTGGCGGATGCTCAGAAGGTGCGGTCACCCTTGATGCCGGCGCGCTCCATCTTGCGGTGGCAAGCCGGGTAGTCCATGACCGCGTAATGTTGGGTGCTGCGGTTGTCCCAGATCGCCACGCTGTTGGGTTTCCAGCGCCAGCGCACCTGGTACTCGGGCAGGTAGGCCTGGCTGATCAGGTAGCGCAACAGGTCCGAGGCGCCGGGGTTGGCGTCCTGGCCGAAGCGCACCCGCTGCGGGGTATGGAAGTTGGTGAAATGGGTGGTGAAGGCGTTGACGAACAGCACCTGCTCACCGGTTTCCGGGTGGGTGCGCACCACGGGGTGCTCGGCGTCGGGGAACTGCGCCTTGAGTGCCAGGCGTTTTTCCATCGGCATGGCCGCGCCGAAGCTGGCCTCGATACTGTGGCGGGCGCGCAGGCCTTCGATCTTGGCTTTCACATCATCCGGCAGGTTCTGGTAGGCCAGGACCATGTTGGCCCACATGGTGTCGCCGCCCACCGGCGGGCATTCGATGCAGCGCAGCACGCAGCCCATGGGCGGTGCTTCGCGCCAGGTGGCGTCGGTGTGCCAGGCATTCTCGTAGCGATCGGCCGGCTGGTCCGGGCGCTTGTAGATCTGCACCAGGCCCGGATGCTCAGGGTCGCTACCGGCCACCGGGTGGTCTTCCAGCTCGCCGAAACGGCGAGCGAAGGCCACGTGGTCGGCGCGACTGATGTCCTGGTCGCGCAGGAACAGCACACGGTGCTTGAGCAGTTGCTCACGCAGTTGGGCGAACAGGTCGTCATCGTGAACCGCGTCGGCCAGGTTGACCCCGGACACTTCGGCACCGATGGCGCAAGTCAGTTGTTCGATGTGCATGCTGTTGCCCTCTTCAGATGACGAAGATCGACGAGCCGGTGGTTTTGCGCGCTTCCAGGTCACGGTGGGCCTGGACGGCGTCCTGCAATGCATAGTGCTGGTTGATCTCGATCTTGATCCGACCGCTGCTGACGTGCTCGAACAGCTCACCGGCCAGATCGGCCTTCTCGGCCGGGTCGGCGATGAAGTCGGCCAGTGCCGGACGGGTCATCATCAGCGAACCCTTGATGGCCAGCAGTTGCGGATCGAACGGCGGGATGGTGCCGGAGGCGGTACCGACGCACACCATCAGGCCACGGCGCTTGAGCGAGTCGAGCGAAGACATGAAGGTGGTCTTGCCGACGCTGTCGAACACCACATTGGCGCCCACGCCATCGGTCAGTTCGCGCACCCGCTTGGCGACGTCCTCATGGCTGTAGTTGATGGTGTGGGTGCAACCATGGGCCCGGGCCACTTCGGCCTTGGCTTCGGTGGACACCGTACCGATCACATTCACCCCCAGCAGACGCGCCCACTGCGAAACGATCAGGCCGACGCCCCCGGCGGCAGCGTGCAGCAGCAGGGTATCGCCCGCCTTGAAGTCGTACAGGCGGCGCATCAGGTAGGCCGAGGTCAGTCCGCGCATGGTCATCGCTGCGGCGGTTTCGAAGGCAATGGTCTCCGGCAGCTTGATCAGCGCGGCGGCCGGGATCAGGCGCTCGGTGCAATAGGCCCCCAGGGTGTTGAGAAAACCGGTGTAGGTCACACGGTCGCCGACCTTCACATTTGTCACGCCCTCACCCACCGCCTCGACCACACCGGCGGCTTCCACACCCATGCCGTTGGGCATCGGGATCGGGTAGGTGCCGTTGCGAAAATAGGTGTCGGCGTAGTTCAGGCCTACGGCCACCTGGCGCAGGCGGGCCTGTCCAGGACCAGGCTCGCCGACCTCGGCGTCCTCAAAGCGCAACACTTCAGGACCACCGGTTTCGTAGAAACGTACGACTTTTGCCATGCCAGTCACTCCACTCATCCTTCAGACGCAGTGCGTCATTTATTGTTTGCTCGACTCTAAGCCCTACGCTTTGAGGGTGCTTCGCATCGGACGACACGGTGTTTTCATTTGATGACACACGCCGCGGAACAGGCTGCAGGCCAGGCGCACGCTGCCGCGAACTGACCACAGGGTAAAACCAGAAAACCGGCCATGGGCCGGTTTTCTGGTTTGCGGGGTATTGGTCAGTCCTTGAAGTCGGTCGATATCGACAGGGCGTGCCAGCGCTCCAGTTCTGCCGCCACAAAACGGTTCTTCTCGGTGATCCGCGCCACGGTGTCACTGCCCAGCGCCAGGCGCAGGGGTGGGGTTGGCATGTTGGCCAGGGCCAGCATGGCCTCGGCGAACTTGTCCGGGTCGCCCGGTTGGGCGTGGTTGGCCGATGCCGCGTAACGGCGCATGGCCCCCACCGTTTGGTCGTAGTCCGGCAGCTCCAGCGCGGTCTTGACCAGCGACTGCTCGTCAAGAAAATCGGTGCGGAAGAAGCCCGGCTCCACCACCGTGGCATGAATGCCCAGCGGCGCCAGTTCCTGGTACAAGGCTTCGCTGATGCCTTCTACCGCGAACTTGGTCGAGCCATACACGCCCCAGCCCATGTACGCCTGGTAGCCGCCGATCGACGAGATGTTGATGACGTGCCCGCTGCGTTGGCGGCGCATATGGGGCAGTACCGCACGGGTGACGTTGAGTACGCCGAACACGTTGGTGGCAAACAGACGCTCGGTTTCGCTGGCGCTGGTTTCCTCCACCGCGCCCAGCACGCCGAAGCCGGCATTGTTGACCAGTACATCGATGCGCCCGAAACGCTTGATGCCTTCGGCGACGGCCTGGTGGGCCTGGTCTTCGCGGGTGACATCCAGGCGCACCGCCAGCAGGTTGGGATGGGCCCCCAGGCGAGCCTCGATGTCTTCAGGCTTGCGCGCGCTGGCAATGACCGCATCGCCAGCCTGCAGCGCCTTTGCGGCGATCAGTGCGCCAAACCCACGGGAAGCTCCGGTAATCAGCCAAGTACGCATGCTAACGTCTCCTGTCTTCGACCCTGCACGGCGCAGGGTCTTGTCGATGTGTTGACGTCACTGTAAATCTGCCTGGTTGATGTGATAATCCCAATAATTTCACATGGGCTTGTGAGGAAAATTCACAAATGAAAGCGCCGTCCGCCGCCGACCTGTCGATCTTCCTGTGCATTGCCGAGCACCTCAATTTCAGCAAGGCGGCAATCGCGCTCGGGGTCTCGCCCTCGGCACTGAGCCATGCCCTGCGCGCTCTGGAAACCCGGCTGGACGTGCGCCTGTTCAACCGCACCACCCGCAGCGTGGCCCTGACCGAAGCCGGCAACCGCTTGTACGCGCGGCTCAAGCCGGCATTTCGCGATATCGCCGACGCCCTGGAAGACCTCAACAGCCTGCGCGACAAACCCTCGGGCACCCTGCGCATCAGCGCCGGCCGCGCTGCCGCGCAGTTGATCCTGCTGCCGCTGGCGAGCCGGTTCCTGGCGGCCTACCCGGATATCACCCTGGAAATCGTCAGCGACGATGCGCTGGTGGACATCGTCGCGGCCGGCTTCGACGCCGGCGTGCGCTTCGGCGAGCGTCTGGAGGCGGACATGATCTCCCTTGCCATCGGCCCCTACCTGCGGTCGGTCGTGGTCGCTGCACCGGCCCTCTTCACGCGCTATCGGCAACCGCAGCGACCGCAAGACCTGCGTGGCCTGCCGTGCATCCGCCATCGCTTCCCCAGCGGCGCGTTCTATCGCTGGGAGTTCGAGCGCGGTGGCATTGCCCTGGAAATCGATGTCGAAGGCCCGCTGGTACTGGGCGATGTCGGCCTGATGGTCGACCCGGCCCTGCGCGGCGTGGGCCTGGCCTACGTGTTCGAGGACATGGTCAGGGAGGAGCTGGCGGATGGCCGACTGGTGCAGGTGCTTGGCGACTGGTGCCCGTACTACCCTGGCCTGCACCTGTACTACCCCAGCCGCCGGCAGGTGCCGGCAGCGCTCAAGGCTTTTGTCGAATTCGCCCGTGAAGCACGGGACAAATCCTCTGCTACATCTCCACCTGGGTCCCCAGTTCAATCACCCGGTTGAGCGGCAGGTTGAAGTATTTGAGGTTGCTGTTGGCGTTCTTCAGCAGGAAGGCGAACAGGGCCTCGCGCCAGCGCGCCATGCCGATGCGTTTGGTCGGGATGACCGTCTCGCGGCTGAGGAAGTAGGTGGTGCCCATCGGGCTGAAATCCAGCGCCGGCACATGGCACAGCTGCAAGGCGGCCGGAACGTCGGGCTCCTCGATAAAGCCGAAATTGAGGTTGACCCGGTAGAAGCCGGTGCCGAAGTCCTGCACCTCGAAGCGCTCGCTGGCCGGTACACGCGGGCGGTCCTGGGACACCACGGTCAGCAGCACCACCCGCTCATGCAACACCTGGTTGTGCAGCAGATTGTGCAGCAGCGCATGGGGCACCGCATCGGCGCGGGCGGTGAGGAACACCGCCGTGCCCTGGACGCGGTGCGGCGGCTGCGCGGCGATGCTGGCGATGAACAACGGCAGCGGCAATGACGACTCGTCCAGACGCTCGACGATGATCTTGCGCCCGCGCTTCCAGGTGGTCATCAGGATGAACAGGGCGATACCGGCGATTACCGGGAAGGCGCCCCCCTGGAAGATCTTCGGCGCGTTGGCGGCAAAGTACAGGCTGTCGACCAGCAAAAAGCCCAGCAGCAGCGGTACCGCCAGCCAGCGCGGAGTCTTCCACAGCAGCAGTACCACCGCCGCCGACAGCAAGGTGGTGATCAGCATGGTGCCGGTCACCGCCACGCCGTAGGCGGCCGCCAGGGCACCCGACGACTCGAACCCGATCACCAGCAGCACCACACCGACCATCAGCGCCCAGTTCACCATGCTGATGTAGATCTGGCCCTGCTCCTGGCTTGAAGTGTGCTGGATGAACATGCGTGGCACATAGCCCAGCTGGATGGCCTGGCGAGTCAGGGAGAAGGCGCCGGAAATCACCGCCTGGGAGGCGATGATGGTGGCCAGGGTGGACAGCCCGACCATGGGCAGCAAGGCCCAGTTCGGCGCCAGCAGGTAGAACGGGTTGCGAACCGCTTCAGGGTTGCCCAGGATCAGCGCACCCTGGCCGAAATAGTTCAGCACCAGCCCCGGCAGCACCAGCAGGATCCAGGCTCGGGCGATGGGCTTGCGGCCGAAGTGGCCCATGTCGGCATACAGCGCCTCGGCGCCGGTCAGGGCCAGCACCACGGCGCCGAGAATGGCGACGCCGATGCCGGGGTGCACCACGAAGAACTGCACCGCCCAGGCCGGGTTGAGGGCCAGCAGCACTTCAGGGCGCTGGACGATACCATACACGCCGAGCGCGCCCAGCACGGTGAACCACAGCACCATCACCGGCCCGAACAGGATGCCGATGCGCGCCGTACCATGTTTTTGGATCAAAAACAGCGCCACCAGCACCACCACGGCGATCGGCACCACCCAGTGGCCGATGCCGTCGAAGGCCAGTTGAAGGCCTTCCACGGCCGACAGCACGGAAATCGCCGGGGTGATCATGCTGTCGCCGTAGAACAGGGCCGCACCGAACAGACCGAGCAACACCAACACCCGGCTCAGGCGCGGATACGGCGCCGCCGCGCGTCGGGCCAGGGCCGTCAGCGCCATGATCCCGCCCTCGCCCTGGTTGTCGGCGCGCAGTACGAACAGCACGTATTTGACGGTTACCACCCAGATCAGCGACCAGAACACCAGCGACAGGATGCCCAGCACCCCGTCATGGTTGGCCTGTACCCCATAGTGGCCGGCGAAGACCTCCTTGAGGGTGTACAGCGGGCTGGTGCCGATATCGCCATAGACCACACCGACGGCGGCGATGAGCAGGCTGATTGATGAGGATTTTACAGGGGGATGGGCGGTGGCGGCGGATGCGGATTGGCTCACGGTAGGACTTCTCGGGAACGGAGGGCCTGAAACATCAGGTAATACAGGGGCAGTATCCCTGTATGCGCCGCGGCCCTTCGTAAAAAGTCCGTAAAATTATTTACACCTGTGGGAGCAGGACAATCCCTGTGGGAGCTGCCGACAGGCTGCGATCGGCCGTGAAACGGCCATAAAACCAGACTGCCTCAGTATGCCTGGCCCAGCGAGGTGGCCGGATTGCGACTGCTGCGCAGTCGATCGCAGGCTTCGCCAGCTCCCACAATGATCGCAGGGCACCCGCCTTAGCCGATCAAGGCGCTCAGGTCCAGCCCATGGGCTTTGATCGGTGGGCACCAGTAGTAGCCACCGGTCAGCGGCCGGCTGAAGCGGTAAAGCGCATCGACTACGCCGTCTTCAAGCCCACTCATACGCCGCAGCTGCACTTCGAAGGCATCGAAGGAGTGACCGAACGCCAGGAACGCAAGGCCCGCGCCACGCTCGTCGGCCCAGGGCATCGAGCGCCGGACGATAAAGGCTTCGGGGTCGAAGCTCTCCTGGGCGGTGCGCTTGACGTGGGCCGAGGCCGGCGCATCGTCGAGCTCTTCGTTGTCTTCCAGACGCCGGCCGATGATGTTGTCCTGCTCGGTTTGCGGCATGGCCTTGAAACTGTCCAGGTCATGGCGCCACAGCTGGAAGGCGGCAAAGCTCGAACCACTCAGGCCCGGCACATCGCCGGCAACGATCGCCGCATCGACAGCCGCGTCTTGCACCGGGTTTTCCGTGCCGTCTTCATAGCCGGTCAGGTCATGACCGTTCTTGTGGCGGAACGCGTCGGTGGCGTCGACCAGGCGCAATGCCGGGGCCAGCAGCTTTTCCAGCGCCTGGCTCAGCAGCCACAGATCACCGCGGTCTTCGCCGCGCAGCCACAGCCACAGGTCGTGCTGGGTGCAGGGGTTGTCCACCGTGGCGTCCAGGTGTGGAAACGCGCGCAGGCCTTCGATGCTGCGATCCAGCGCCTGCACCAGCGGCGCGCCGAAACCGGCCACCACGCGGCTGCCATCGACCTGCTGCTGCAGCGCATCGAGCACGGCCGACAAGGCCGCCGGCGTGTGCAGGGTAAAGAACAGGTGACGGCCCTGGGCGGGAACGGGGGCGGCGAGTATGCCTGGCTGGAACTGCATTGGCGGTCGAATCCTTGAGTAAAACGCGAATGCTACTGCCTGGGCGCCGGAGCGACAAGGCAGTGCGACCGCCAGATTGGCCAACAAAGCGAGCAATCTGGCGCCTGCGGTGATTGGGTACGCCCTGCGCGCTGCTTATCCTCGTCCCATCGACCACCTGGCCAAGGAGCCGCCAATGACCGCACGCGCCCGCTTTACCCATATGGACGACGGCACCGTCGAAGACTGGGCCATCATTGCCCGGCACTTTCCCGATTTCGCCGCTGGCCTGCCCGAGCGCATCCTCACTCACCTGCGCCTGCTCGAAGGCGATTTTGGTGGTTTTCCGGTGGATCGCCTGACCCACTCGCTGCAAACCGCCACCCTCGCCTACAGCGCAGGCGAGGACGAAGAGTATGTGGTCTGCGCCCTGCTCCACGACATCGGCGACACCCTGGGCAGCTACAACCATGCCGATATCGGCGCGGCCATCCTCAAACCCTTCGTCAGCCCCGAGAACCACTGGATGATCGAGCATCACGGGATCTTCCAGGGTTACTACTTCTTCCACCACCTGGGCATGGACCGCCACCTGCGCGAGCAATTCAAGCAGCACCCGCAGTACCAGCGCACCATCGAGTTCTGCGCCCGCTATGACGCGGCCGCCTTCGACCCGGACGGCGAAACCCTGCCACTGGCCTTCTTCGAGCCGATGCTGCGGCGGGTGTTTGCCCAGCCGCGCCGTTCGCTGTACCTGACCGCGTGCTGAACTCAGCGACGGGCGCGATAGGCGTTCGGGGTGCAGGCGAACCAGCGCCGGAAGGCGCGAAAGAAGGTGCTGGGCGCCGAGAACCCCAGCAGGTAGGCAATTTCCTGCAGGCTCAGGGCGGGCTGCGCCAGGTACTGCTCGGCCAGGGTGCGCCGGGTGTCGTCGAGCAACTGGTGAAAGCTGCTCCCTTCTTCCTGCAGGCGACGCTGCAGGGTGCGCTCGGACAGCAGCAGGGCCTGGGCCAGCGCCTCCCGCCGCGGCTCGCCCTGGGGCAGCATCTGGTACAGCCACTGCCGCGCCTGCTGGCTGACCGGGCCGTCACCGTAGCGGCTGAGATAGTCATCGGCATAACGCTGGTGCAGCCTGGCCAGTTCGGCATTGGCGCCGGGCAGCGGTGCCTGCAGGTCTTCATGGGCAAAGCACAGGGCGTAATGCTCGGCATCGAACTGCAACGGTGCCTGGAACACGGCCCTGTACGCTGCACAGTCCAGCGGCGCCGCGCCGCGCAGGCGCACCAGCCGTGGTTGCAACGGTCGGCAGGCCAGCCAGCGGCAGAATGCCAGGAAATAGGCCAGCGAACCTTCGGCGCTCTCCCGCGTCGAGGGCAACCGGTCGCCTTGTATCGCCAGGCTCAGCTCATACCCCTGGGCCGTGGACTTCAGGGCCAGGTCCGCCGCCTCGCCGATGATCCGCTGATAGCGCACCAGGCTCTGAATGCCTTCGAGCAAGGTGTGGCTGGACATCAGCGTATAGCCAACCACATGCATGGCCGAAGGTCTGACCACCCGGGCCATGCCCAGGCCGATGGCCGGGTTGCCCGAGACCTGGGTCGCCTGTTGCCACAGGCGGGTCATGGCATCCTGGGGAAAGCGTGCCTCGGTGTCGTTCAGCGCGCTGTAGTCAAGGCCCAGCCCGGCGAACAACGGGCGGCAGTCCACGCCCTGTTGCTCCAGGGACTGGACGATGGTGCTGGCCCAATGGGAAGACGTGGTGCGTTCGGTCATCGACGGACTCTTGTTCGATCAGTGCGCCGCAGTTCTACACCAGTGCCGCCCCCACCGACAAGCGCGAGGGCGGTTGTCCCGCAACGCAAGCTGAAATCCTCGCCTACACTGGCGCACATCCCTTTTCGCGAGACCCTGACATGACTGCATCGCCATTGCTCAGCGCCTTTTTGCCCCTTGCCCTGGGTTTCATCATGCTGGGACTGGGCCTGACCCTGACCCTGGCCGACTTCGCCCGGGTGGTGAAATTCCCACGACCGGTCCTGATCGGGCTGGCCTGCCAGATCCTGCTGCTGCCCTTTATCTGCTTTTTGATCGCCAAGGGCTTTGGCCTCGCGCCAGCCCTGGCCGTGGGCCTGATGCTGCTGGCCGCGTCGCCCGGGGGTACCACCGCGAACCTGTTCAGCCACCTGGCCCATGGCGATGTGGCACTGAACGTGACCCTGACCGCGGTGAACTCGCTGATCGCGATCCTGACCATGCCACTGCTGGTGAACCTGTCGCTGGCGCACTTCATGGAGGCCGACCAGGCCATTCCCCTGCAGTTCGCCAAAGTGCTGCAGGTGTTCGCCATCGTCCTGGTGCCGGTGGCCATCGGCATGCTGATCCGCCGCCTGGCGCCGGGCTTTGCCGCACGCATGGAACGGCCGATGAAGATCGTTGCCGCGCTGTTCCTGGTCTTTACCGTGATCCTGGCGATGGTCAAGGACTGGCAGACGGTGCTCGATTACGCTCCGGTGGTGGGCGGTGCGGCGCTGCTGTTCAACCTGCTGAGCCTGGGCATCGGCTACTGGCTGCCGCGCCTGTTGCAGATCCCCAAGCGCCAGGCGATCGCCATCGGCATGGAGATCGGCATCCACAACGGCACCCTGGCCATTGCCCTGGCCCTGGCGCCGAGCTTGCTGAACAACCCGACCATGGCGATCCCGGCGGCGATCTACAGCCTGATCATGTTCTTTACCGCAGCGTGCTTTGGCTGGTGGGTGAGCCGCAGCGATGAGCCGGCGACGGTAGAAGCGGGCTTGCCCCGCGATACGATGTGACCGGCACGCCGCATCGCGGGACAAGCCCGCTCCTACGCCCGCGATGTGGTCAACAGGTCATTGCATCGCCAGCTGCGCCGACAGCTGCCGGCGACGGTACGCCGAATCGCGGCTGGCCAGCCAGTAGTACAGCGGCGAGGTCACCAGCAGGCCCACCAGCCAGGACAGATCGGCACCGTTGATATGCGCCGACACCGGCCCGACATACAGCGGCGTGTTCATGAACGGAATCTGCACCACGATGCCGATGGTGTATGCCAGCAACGCCTGCGGGTTGTAGCGTCCATAGATGCCGCCATCGACACGGAAGATCGATGCGATGTCGTACTTGCCCTTGTGGATGGCATAGAAGTCGATCAGGTTGATCGCCGTCCAGGGCACCAGCACCACCAGCAAGGCCAGCACCATGTCCACGAAGTGGCCGATAAAGTCCGCCGAGGCGAATACCGCCGCCACGCAGCAACCGGCCAGAACGATCAGCGACAGCACTGCACGGCTCTTGGCGGTAGGGATCCAGCGGTGGGCGAAGGTCTGCAGCAAGGTGATCACCGACAACACCGCGCCATACAGGTTAAGGGCGTTGTGGCTGATCACGCTGAGCAGGAACAGCACCAGCATCAACGGGCCGATGGCACCGGTGGCGAGCTTGACCGCGTCCATGGTGTCCATGCCTGCCGGGGTGGCCAGCACCGCTACCGCGCCGAACACGAACGACAGGCTCGAACCCAGGGCCGAGCCCAGGTAGGTAGCCCAGAAGGTCGACGCAACGCCGACATCCTCTGGCAGGTATCGCGAATAGTCCGAGACATAGGGTGCAAAGGCGATCTGCCAGAGCGCCGCCAGCGACACGGTGGCCAGCCAGCCCGAGAGGTTGAAGGTACCGCGGCTGAGGAAGTCGTCGGTCTGGATGTGGGTGAGGATATAGGCAAACCCCACCGCGATACCGATCCCCAGTACCCAGGTGCCGATGCGATTGAGCACATGGATGAAACGGTAGCCGATGATGCCGATGATCCCCGAACCCAGGGCACCGATGACGATGCCCACCGGCACCGGCACGCTGTCGACCACGCCATGCAGGGACTTGCCCGCCAGCACGATGTTGGAGGCAAAGAAGCCGACGTACATCACGCCGGCGATCACCACCACCAGCAAGGCCCCCAGGGAGCCGAACTGGGCGCGGCTCTGGATCATCTGCGGGATGCCCATCTGCGGCCCCTGGGCCGAGTGCAGGGCCATCAGCACCCCGCCGACCAGGTGACCGACCAGGATGGCGATGATGCCCCAGACCAGGTTCAGGCCGAACAATTGCACGCCCAGGGCGCCGGTGACGATCGGCAGCGGTGCGATATTGCCGCCGAACCACAGGGTGAACAGGTCCCTTACCTTTCCATGGCGATCCTGCGGAGGCACGTAGCCGATCGTATGCTTCTCGATGAGTGGGGCGGATGTTGCTGTACTGCTCATGACGAACTCCAAGGCAAGGATGAGTACGTGGTCGTACTTCGATAGCGCCGGCACGAAGGACGCTTTCTTGTGGGAGTGATCATGAGCAAAGGGCGAAGCGAGGAAAAATACTAAATATGTTCCTTCAGACCTTAAAAAATATTGCCCCGCAGCTGGATTGCGACTGCTGCGCAGTCGATCGCAGGCTTCGCCAGCTCCCACAGCGATTGCAAGGTATCTGTGGGAGCTGCCGCCAGGCTGCGATCGGCCGCGAAAATGCCGGGGCCTATCAGGCTGCGCGCCATTGGCGGATCTGGTCGATGCTCGCCGTGACGCCGCCACACACCACCATCAACACCTTGTCGTAGCGCTTGAGCTCGGCGCTGGCGGCATAGCCCAAGGCCAGGGCCGCGCCACACGCCGGCTCCACCAGCAAGCGGTGATCCGAGAGGAAACGTTCACAAGCGTCCAGCGCTGCCTGGTCGCTGACCACATGGCTGTACACCGGTCGCTGCTGGCTCCAGTCGAAGGCCCGCTGGCACACCTGGCGGGCGGCCAGGGAGGTTGCCACGGTGTTGACGCTGTCGAGCGCGACCAGCTGCTTTTCGCGCATGGCGGCGGCCAGTGATGCGGCGCCTGCGGTTTCTACCGCGAACACCGGCACCTGGCCCCAACCGTTACGCTCAAGGCCCTCACAGACACCGGAAAACAGCCCTCCTCCTCCCACGGACAGCACAACGGCATCTGGCTTGAAGCCGGTGGTGGCGACTTCATCGATCATCGTCGCGTGACCGGTCCAGAGCAGCGGGTCATCGAATGGATGAATGTAGGCGTCATCCTCCCCCATCAACGACAGCGCCAGGGCATTGGCTTCGTGCCAGGCCTTGCCATGGACGATTACTTCGGCCTGTTCCTGGCGTATCAGCTGCCGGGCCCGTTCGGTGGTGGTTTGCGGTACCACGACAGTGACCGCCAGGCCCAGGCAGCGGCCGGCATAGGCCACGGCGATACCGGCATTGCCGCCCGAAGACGACACGAACCGGCGCTTGCCCTGCCTGGCATAGGCTTCACACGCCGCGCCGATACCGCGCAGCTTGAACGAGCCGGAGGGCTGCAAGGCGTCAAGCTTGAGCCAGACATCCAGGCCGCTGGCCAGGCTCAGCGGTCGGGAGGCCAACAGCGGCGTTTCGATATGCAGACTCATGGGCAAACTCCAGATGAGGAATCCCTTAAGCCTACGCCCAGAGCGCCGGACAATCTTGTACGAAATCCCTGTAGCCGCTGCCGTCAGGCTGCGATCGACTGCAAAGCAGTCGCAACTCGTACACCCCTACGACCGCTTCGCGGCCGATCGCAGCCTGGCGGCAGCGGCTACAGAAGCCCGGCGGGCGCGCAGCTGGCGCTTGAGCCGATGCATCGGCGGCGCATAGAGAAATCCGAACGACACGCTGTTGTCCCGCCCCTTCAACGCATGATGGAGCAAATGCGCCTTGTACAGGCGCTTGAGGTAACGATTGCGCGGCCTTGGCTTGAACGGCCAGTGCCGGTGGACGATACCGTCATGGACGATGACGTAGATCACCCCGAACGCTGCCACGCCAGCCCCGACCCACTGCAACGGCGCATGCCCGGCCCGGCCCAAGGCCACCAGGGCAAAGGCGATCAGGGCCAGGGCCGCCAGGTACACATCATTGGTTTCCAACGCCCCCAGGTGCGGCTCGTGGTGCGAGCGATGCAGGAACCAGCCCCAGCCATGCATGATGTAGCGATGTGCCAGGTAGCCGACGCCTTCCATGGCCACCAGGGTGCAGAAAAAGACAGCAGCGTTGAGGATCATGGGGCGACGTTCGCGTGGGTTGGCAAAAACGGCGAAAAGCCTACCATCTTGCCCTTATTCGCGCACGGTCACCGTGGCCGTGGTACCGGCGCGCAGGGTGTCCTTGCCGGCATACCCCGGGTCGATCTCGATGCGCACCGGCACTCGCTGGGCCAGTTTTACCCAGGTGTAGCTGGGATTGACGTTGGCCAGCAGGCGGCTGCCCGGTGCGTTCTCGCGGTCGGTGATGGCGTAGGCGATGCTCTGCACCTTGCCTTCGAACGTCTCGCCGCTCATCAGGGCGATGTGCACCGGGCTGCCGATATGAATGCGCGGCAGCTTGGTTTCCTCGAAGTAGCCGCTGACATGGAACGAGCTGCTGTCGACCAGTGCCAGCAGCGCCACGCCGCTGCTGGCGTAGTCGCCCTGACGGGTCAGCAGGTTGGTCACGTAGCCGCTGACCGGCGCGTGGATGCGTGTACGCTCAAGGTCCAGCTCGGCCTGGGTCAGGGCCGCGACCGCCAGCTGGCTGTTGGCCAGGGCCAGGGTCAGGTCCGACTGGCCGCGCATCAGCTCGGCCTGGGCCACGGCGACATCGGTGCTGGACTTTTCCCATTCTTCGCCAGAGATGGCAAAGCCCTGCTTGAGCGTGCGCCGGCGTTGCTCCTCGCTCTGGCGCTGCTTGAGCAAGGCCTGGCTGGAAACGATCTGCGCCTGCGCCAGGCCCTCGCTGGCCCGGGCCACCTCCACGGCCCGGCGGGCATGTTCCACCGCCAGGGTGTAGCGCGCCGGGTCGATCACCAGCAGCAGGTCACCCTTGTTGACGTGCTGGTTATCCTCCACCCGCAATTCGGTGATACGGCCCGAAACATCAGCCGACAAGGTCACCACATCGGCGCGGACTCGCGCATCACGAGTCCAGGGGGCGCGGGTGTAATGCTCCCAGGCGTACCAACCCAGCACCAGCGCCAGTACCACGAATGCCAGGGTCGATGCCTGGGCCGCAAGTTTCTTCACCGCTTCAACTCCCCATGAACAAGATGATCAAGGCGCAGAGGCAGGTGTACAGCGCCCCCTCGAACAGCGCCGGGTGCCACACCCGCTGCATCACGCCAAGGCGCTGCAGTAGCCACAGCAGCACGAACAGCAACGGCAGGGCCAGCAGCAGAGCCTGGGCGATCGGCGGCAGGTAGACGCCACCGAACTCGAAATCAATGGGCAAGGGCGGGTTCTCCTTCGCCAGCGGCGTCAAGGTAGATGCTGTAGTGACGCAGGAAACCGGCGATCACCAGCAACGCCACACGAATGCGAAACAGCGAGCGCAACTGCTCGGCTGGTGCGGCGAACCGTTCGCCATGCAGGGCGTCGAGTTCTTCTCCCAGCGCTTGCAGGGTATCGAGCAAGGCAGGCAGTTGAACCTGGGTACGCCCGGCCACATAACGCCCGGTATTGCGCAACACCTGCTCCAGCCGCTCGCGGGTACTGTCTGCCACCAGGCGGTTGGCCCGGCCTTGTTCCTGCAACTGACGCAACGCTACCCCCAGGGACATGCACGCCAGGTTGACTTCGAACAGCGCGTGCGAACGGGCATCCTGTGCAGCGGGCAGCAGGCCGAGAATCAGGGTCAGGCGGTCGACCATGCGGCTCTCGAAGGCGAACTGGCGCTCATCCGAGGCCGGTCCCTTGAGCAAGGCATAGACCTGCTCACGGGTCTCGCGAAACAGCCGCTCGATGCGCAATTGCGGGTTGAACGGGAACAGCCAGGCGTACACCAGCAGCGACAGCACGCCGCCACAGACATAGGCCCCGGCGAACTCGAACCATTGGATCGCGGTGTTCTGCCAGGCGCCGATGTTCTGCGGTCCGAACAGCAAAAAGCTCGACAATCCCAGGCCCATGCCGATGCCCGCGGTCATGGGGCTGGACAGTCCCACCGCCACCACATACAGAAAAGGCACCAGCAGCAAGGCCAGCATCTCGAAATCCACCACCTGGGGAATCAGCCAGAACTGGTACAGCGCCGATACCACCAGTGCCAGGCCCAGGCCGCGCATGTAGTTCTGCGCCGCCATCAATGGGCGCGGAAAGGTCGCCATCAGCGAACAGAGGATACCGACCAGGATCACCCCTGCCCGGGCCCCGTCCCAGGCGGTCTCGATCCAGATCAAACCGGCGACGATCAAGCCGATGAACGCGCGGCTGGCGTTCATGGCCGCCAGGCGAAAATCCAGGTGCAGCGGGTTGATCAGTGGCTGACGGTACAGGCAGTCACCGGCGCGGCCTTCCTGGATAGCATCACTGAGTTCGAGCATGTCGCTCAGTTGTTCCAGCAGCCGCGCCTGCTCCCAGCGCAGCGCCCAGGCCAGGGAGCGCAGGGTGGCCGGCATGTCGTGGGCAAACTGTTCGGCCTGCAGGGCCGCCTGGTCGAAACGCCGCTGCAAGGCACTGAAATGCTTCCTGGTGCTGGCCGGCATGGCCCTGCCCTGCTCGGCCAACTGGTCGAGAAACGCCAGTTCGTCGTCGAGCAACTGCTGGATGAAGTCGGGATAGGCGCCCTGCCAGCGTTCGGCGATCATCCGCTTCTGATTGCGCAGCACCGTCAGGCGCGAAGTGAGCAGCACCAGCTGGTTGCCCAGCAACTGCACCAGGCCGTTGGCGCCGCGCAGGTGCGGCGCATCGAAGTACAGGTGCCGACGCAAGCCTTCCAGGGCGCTGATTTCCCCGAGAATCTGCATCTGCCGTTGACTGAACTGCGCGGTGCTTTCTTCACCGCGTATGGCCGCTGCCGCATGGCCGGCCATCAGCTTGATCAGGTGGTCGACCTTGGCGAAATAGCCCGTGGCAACCGCCTGGGGCCGGGCGCCGAGCAGGCTGACCACACAGACACAAGCGACCGCCAGCAGGGTTTCGGTAACCCGGGTGATGGCCAGCATCAGGGTGTTGTCCTGCTCGGGGATCGCCAGCATGGCCACCACCACCGCGGTGAAGCCGCTGAGCACAAAGGCATGGGAGCTGGTATAGCGCAGCAAGGTGCCACCCGCCGTGCACAGGGCCAGCCATAACGCCAGGGTGACCATGAATGGCAACGGCGCCTGCGGGAACAGCGCCATGATCAGCACCCCCACCGCCGCCCCCACGGTGGTGCCTACCACCTGGCCGAAACTGCGCTGCAGGGTCATGCCGCCCAGGGGCAGGCTGATGATGAACACCGCCATGATCGACCATTTCGGCTGGTCGAGGTCGAAGATGAAGGCCAGGTACAGGGTCAACAGACAGGCGATGACGGTGCGCAGGGCGAAACGAAAGGTCTCCGGCCCCGGGTGCAGTAGCATCTTGAAGTAATTGATCAGTGGCTGCATGCCGCCCCCTCGCGCTGGCGTGACTACAACCTTAGCCACAACGGTGGGCCGGCGGTAGCGGCGTGGTCACACTAGAGCGTTGCACCGATGGAACAGTGGCGAACCCGGGTGATCATGAGGCAATTGTCATGAATTTACCCTTGACCCTGCTGCCTTTGAACGTTAGTTTCCCGCCCGCATTTTTGCATGCCCACAAAGGAGTCCTGCATTGGACAGTAGCCCTGGTCGATTGCGACAGGTTCATACGGCGCGCTAGTCCGGCAGACTCACTGCCTCTGCTTCGCCGTATCCGGCGGACAGTGGTGCCTCTTTCGAGGCGTCATTCCCCTTCCCTGCTCGCAATCCATTTTTCATACCCGCACCCCAAGGTGCCGTAGCGGCCTGCGCCGCGGATAAGAGGTTTGTCATGGATTGGAAAGTATTTCTCCTGCGCGTTGCCGTCGCGCTCCTGCTGGGCGCCCTGATCGGCGCCGAACGTCAACTGCGCCAGCGCCTGACCGGCCTGCGCACCAACGCCCTGGTCAGCACCGGCGCCTGCCTGTTCGTGCTGATGACCCAGGCCGTGCCGGGCATGGCCGCCACCGATGCCTCGCGGATCGCCGCCTACGTGGTGTCGGGCATTGGCTTTCTTGGTGGTGGGGTGATCATGCGCGACGGCTTGAACGTACGCGGCCTGAACACCGCCGCCACGCTCTGGTGCACCGCCGCCATTGGCGTGCTGTGCAGCCTGGGCCTGCTGCTGGAGGCGGCATTGGGCAGTTGCGTGGTGCTGTGCGCCAACATCCTGCTGCGCGACATTGCCCAGCGCCTCAACCACCAGGACGTGCTCCCGGCCAACGAGGCCGAGCAGCGTTACGAGGTGCGCATCACCTGCCGCGCCGAAGACGAGATCCAGGTGCGCAGCCTGATGCTGCACAGTTTCGGCAGCGGTGGCCTGCGCCTGCAATCGCTGCACAGCGAGGACCTGGCCAACCCGGCCAAGCTTGAGGTTCGCGCCGAACTGCTCGGCAATCCGCAGGCGCCGACCCAGCTGGAGCGCCTGGTCAGCCGGGTCAGCCTGGAGAAAGGCGTCAGCTCCGTGCGCTGGCAAGTGCAGGAGCTGACGGCGGACTAGCGGCGTTCGTCCGACAACGGGGTTGGCTGGTCGGGCGCCGGCAGGCGGGTGTCCTGGTCCGGCGCATCGGGCAGGCGCTCGATGTCCTGGGGATGCTCGCGCCGTTGCCGGTCGCCGTTTACGTTGGGGTCGGTGACGGGATCATGCTCGCGTTGGGGTGTATTCAACGGATCTTTATAGAGTGGGTCGTCTTCGGGGCGTGGATGGCTCATGGCGGGTTTCTCCTGTGTCCGGTCCGCAGAGCGCGGGCCATGCTGTTTCGAAGCCGGCAGGCCGTTACCGGTGCCTTCGAGGCGATCAACGGCTACCCAGCAAAAGTATTCCCAGTACCCAGAAAAATCCGCTGCAGGGCATCGCGAGCGAAGGAGTATCGTGTAGCAAAATAATCAGCCAGAGGTGCACTGTGGCGTCCTATACCTTGCGTCAATTGAAGTATTTCGTCACCACGGTGGAGTGCGGCAGCGTCGCCGAAGCCTCGCGCAAGCTGTACATCGCGCAGCCGTCGATTTCAACGGCGATCAAGGGTCTGGAAGACAGCTTCGGCGTGCAGCTGTTCATCCGACATCACGCCCAGGGTGTGTCGCTGACGCCCAGTGGCGCGCGCTTCTACCGCAAGGCCCAGGAGCTGCTGCGCATGGCCCGGGAATTCGAACAGAATGCCCTGGCCGACAATGACGTGGTCTGCGGGCAGATCGACATCGGCTGCTTCGAGACCGTCGCCCCCCTCTACCTGCCGCGCCTGATCGCAGGCTTTCGTGAGCGATATCCCGGCGTCGAGATCCGCCTGCAGGACGGTGAGCAGCAGGACCTGGTGCAAGGCCTGACCGGTGGGCGCTTCGACCTTGCGATCTTCTACGATCATGACCTGGACAGCACCATCGAGACCGAGGCGCTGATGGCGCCGCAACGTCCCTATGCGTTGGTGCCGGCCGGGCATCGCTTCGCCGGACAGGCGCAGGTGTCGTTGCGCGACCTGGCCCTGGAACCGATGATCCTGCTCGATGTGCAGCCGAGCCGGACCTATTTCGTGAGTATCTTCGAGGAGCTGCAATTGACGCCCAACATCATCTTCAGCTCGCCGTCGATCGAGATGGTGCGGGGCATGGTGGGCCAGGGCTTCGGTTTTGCCCTGCTGGTGACCCGTCCGCAGCTCAACTGCACCTATGACGGCCAGGAAGTGGTGAGCGTGGAACTGGTCGAGGAGGTCACCGGCTCAGGGCTGGTGGCCGGCTGGTTGAAACGTGCGCAGCTGACCAAGCCTGCGCAGTTGTTCGTCGAGTATTGCAAGGAGCAGTTTGCTGCCTGGTTGAAATAGGGTGGCGACCGCTGCGCGGTCGATCGCAGGCTTCGCCAGCTCCCACAACACCTGTGGGAGCCGGCAGCGCCGGCGATGGCTGCACAGCAGCCCCGGGGTCAGCGTGCGGCCCAGGCGTTGAAGCGTTGCTCCAGCTCCTCGCCATGATCGACCCAGAACGCCGCATCCACCGCCCGCGCATCGGCCAGGTTGGCTTCGGCGGTCGGCAGTTGCTGCTGCACATCACCCGGCAACAAGCCCAGCGCCTGGCGATGCACCGGTCCGTAGGGAATCTCCTCGGAGAACACCTTCTGGGTCTGAGGCTGACTGGCAAAGGCGATGAAGTCTTCAGCCAGCGCCTTGTTCGGCGTGCCCTTGACCACCGCCCAGTACTCAGGGTCGTACAGGCTCTGCGGCCAGACGATACCCAGCTTCATGCCCTCCTTCTGCGCTGACGCGATACGCCCGTTATAGGCCGCACTCATCACCACATCACCGGCAATCAACCACTGCGCCGGTTGCGCACCGGCCTCCCACCACTGGATATTGCCCTTGATCTGGTCCAGCTTGGCAAAGGCCCGACTCACCCCTTCCGGGGTTGCCAACACTTTATAGAGTTCTTCGGGCTTGACCCCGTCGGCCAGCAAGGCGATTTCCAGGGTGTACTTGGCGCCCTTGCGCAGCCCGCGCTTGCCGGGGTAATCGGCCAGGTTCCAGAAGTCCGCCCAGGACGTCGGCGCCTTGGCCAGTTTGCCGTGATCGTAGGCCATGACCATCGACCACACGTAGGTCGCGACCCCGCACTCGCTCAAGGTGCCCGGCACGAACTGTGCCGGATCGCCGAAGCGCGCCGGGTCCAGGCGCTCGAACAGGCCTTCCTCGCAGCCGCGCAACAACTCGGGGCTCTCGACTTCGACCACGTCCCAACTGGTATGGCCGACATCGACCATGGCCTTGATCTTCGACAACTCGCCGTTGTACTCGCCAGCGACCACGCGTCCTGCGCCGCTGGCATTGAAGGGTTGGAAGTAGGCCTTGTCCTGGGCCTGCTTGGTGGCACCGCCAAAGGAGATGACGGTGAGGTTCTGCGGCGCGGCCTGTACGGCGCCACACAGCAGGACCAGGGCAAAGGGAACGCTGCAACGCAAGGATCTGGACATGGATCTGTTCCTCTTCAAGGCCGGCTCGCCCGCACGAGCCGGCGGACGGGAGCTTACAGGCGACCGAATTCGCGGGCGGTGCGGTCCACGGCAATACGGGTCTTGTCGACCAGTTCGTCGATGTCGGCGTGGCTGGCGACCAGGGCCGGGGCCATGATCATCCGGCCCAGGGTCGAGCGGATGATCAGGCCCTCCTCGAAGCCGATGGTGCGGCAGCGCCAGGCCATGTCGTTCTCGTTGGCAAAGCGCTTGCGGCTGGCCTTGTCTTCGGCGAACTGCAAGGCGGCGACCAGGCCGGTACCCTGGACTTCACCAATCAAGGGATGATTGTCGAAGACCTCACGCAGACAACGCTGCAGATAGGGGCCGGTCTGCTGCTTGACCTGGCTGACAATGCCTTCGTCGCGCAGCGCCTTGAGGTTGGCAATGGCCACCGCCGCCGCCACAGGGTGCCCGGAGTAGGTCAGGCCGTGGGCGAACACCCCGCCCTGCTCCACCAGCACCTGGGCCATGCGTTTGGACAGGATCAGTCCGCCCATGGGGATGTAGCCGCTGGTCAGGCCCTTGGCGATCGACAGGGTGTCGGGCTCGAAACCGAAGTGCTGGTGGGCGAACCATTCGCCGGTGCGACCGAAGCCACCGATCACCTCGTCGGCGCACAGCAGCACGTCGTACTGGCGGCAGATGCGCTGGATCTCGGGCCAGTAGCTCTCTGGCGGGAAGATCATACCGCCGGCGCCCTGGAACGGCTCGGCGACGAACGCGGCGACGTTCTCGGCGCCCAGTTCGAGGATCTTCGCTTCCAGCTGGCGAGCGGCGCGCAGGCCGAACTCGGCCGGGGTCAGGTTGCCTTCATGGGCGAACCAGTAAGGCTCGTCGATGTGCGCAACGTCCGGGATCACCCCGCCCATCTCGTGCATGAACTTCATCCCGCCCAGCGCCGTGGCGCCCAGGGTCGAGCCGTGGTAGCCGTTCCAGCGGCCGATCATGATCTTCTTCTGCGGCTTGCCGAGGATCTGCCAGTAGCGGCGCACGGTGCGGATCAGCACCTCGTTGGCCTCGGAGCCGGAGTTGGTGTATATCGCGTGGCTGTAGTGGTCGGGCAGCAGGCTGAACAACAGCTCCGACAGCTCCACCACCGCCGGGTGGGTGGTGTGGAAGAACATGTTGTAGTACGGCAGTTGCTCCAGCTGGCGGCTGGCGGCGGCGGCCAGGTCCTTGCGGCCGTAGCCGAGGTTGGTGCACCACAGGCCCGACATGCCGTCCAGGTAGCGCTTGCCGTCGTTGTCCCACAGCGCCAGGCCCTCGCCGCGCACGATCACCCGCGGACCTTCTTCGTTCAGGGCCTTCTGGTCGAGAAACGCATGGATGTGGTGCGCGGCATCCAGTGCCTGGTAGTCACCGGTGCTACGGTCGGGTTTCACTTGAGCAGTCATTGCGAGTCTCCTTGCGGGTTTTTATCGTTGGCGGTGCTCGAGGCACCCTGCAGGGGTTCGGGCTTGAACAGCGGCTTGCCCATCACGCACTTGATCCACAGCACGGCAATGATCGACACGATCAGCAGTACCAGGCCTGCGTAGGCAAAAATCGAAAAGGTCATCTCCGGGCTCGGCGACACGTTCCAGATCGCAAACAGCATGCCGGCGATGCCGAACAGCTGTGGCAGCGGGTAGAACGGTGTGCGGAACGGCCGCGCCACCTGCGGGTAGCGTCGGCGCAGGGCGATGACGTTGATGTGGGTGATGATGTAGGCCAGCAACCAGGCCAGGGCTGCAGCCAGCAGCAGCTGGTTGATGGCATCGGGATGGTCGTGCATCAGCAACAACGGCAAGCCGGTGATCGCCGAGACGAACAGCACCGCCACCCAGGGCGCACCGGTGCGCTTGCCCTGGCGCTTGAGCACGCCGAAGGCCTGGCCATTGCGGGCCATGCCCAGGAGCATGCGCGGGATGGCGGCCAGGGAGCTGTTGAGGGTGCTGCAGGTGGCGGTGATCGCCGCGGTGACCAGGAACACCTTGCCCGCCTCGCCGAACACCGTGGTGGCGAACAGGTAATGCGGCAGGCCGTTGCTGGCCAGTTCCGCCTGGGGCACGGTGAGCAGCGCACCCAGGCAATACAGGGCGATGATCACGAAGATGATGGTCAGGCCGATCATCATCGACCCCGGGATGTTGCGTTGCGGACGACGGGTTTCCTCCACCAGCGGGCAGACGAACTCGGCGCCGACGAAGCCCCACACCGCCATCGCCGTCAGGGCGATCACCCCGAGCCCCAGCGGGTTCCAGCCGCTGAGCTCGAACAGGCCCGGGTTGGGCGAGACGATATCGCTGTTCATCGCGCTCAGGCCCATGACCAGCAGCACCACCACCATGACCACCGCCAGTACCGTTTGCAGGCGAGCGAAGATGTCGATGTTGAACAGGTTGAGCACGGTGAACACCGCCAGTACCCCCAGGGCCACGGTCAGGGGCGGCAAGCTGTGCGGATAGACCTTGTCGATGATGAACTCCATCAGCAACAGCTCCGCCGACAGGGCGAACATCGCCACCACCACATAGCCGGAAAACGTGGCCAGGATCGCCGGGAATTGGCCGATGGCCACTTCCGTGTAGCTGCTCAGGCTACCGGCGCGGGGGATCATCAGGGCCAGCTCGGAGAACGAGCAGGCATAACTCAGGGCCAGCAGCCAGGCCAGCGCCAGGGGCACGAGAAAGCCCGGGCCGGCGATGCCGACGCCTTGCAGCATCAACACCATCACGCCCTGGGACACCACCAGGCCGATGGCCACGGCCAGGAGCGCGGTCAGGCCCAGTTTCTTGCTGCTGGCAGGCGGCGCCAGGGCGCCTGCGGACACGCTTGCATTGCTGTTCATCGGTTGCTCCGTTTTGTTTTTGTATTTTTTCAGAACAGATCGGGGTCCCGTGGGAGCCGGCAGCGCCGGCGATAGGGCCCTCAACCGCGCAGCTGAATCCAGGTGGTCTTCAACTGCGTGTACTTGTCGAACGAATGCAGCGACAGATCGCGACCGAAGCCCGACTGCTTGCCACCGCCAAACGGCACGGTCACATCCAGCGCGTCCACGGTGTTGACCGACACCGTCCCGGCATTGAGGCGCCGCGCCACGCGGTGGGCGCGATTGAGGTCATCGGTCCACACCGAGGCCGCCAGGCCATAGATGTGATCGTTGGCCAGGGTCACCGCCTGGTCCTCGTCATCGAACACACTGACCGCCAGCACCGGCCCGAACACTTCCTCGCGGGCCAGGGTCATGTCCGCCGTCACGCCGGTGAAAATCGTCGGCTCGATGAAGTTGCCGGAGCCGCCGATGTTCAACTGGCGGCCACCACACACCAGCTGCGCCCCCTCGGCCCGGGCCTGCTCGATGTACTGCAGGATGCGTTCGGTCTGGCGAGCATCGACGATGGCGCCGGCGCGGCTGGCCGGGTCCAGCGGGTTGCCCGGCTGCCACTGGCGCGCCTTGGCCACCAGCCGTTCGATGAACGCATCGGCGATCGAGCGCTGCACCAGCAAGCGCGAGTTGGCCGAGCAGACTTCGCCCTGGTTGAAGAAGATGCCGAAGGCGGCCTTCTCTGCCGCCAGGTCCAGGTCCTGGCAGTCGGCGAACACCAGGTTCGGGCTCTTGCCGCCGCATTCCAGCCAGACCTGCTTGAGGTTGGACTGCGCGGCGTACTGCATGAAGTACTTGCCGACCTCGGTGGAGCCGGTGAACACCAGGGCATCGACATCCATGTGCAGGCCCAGGGCGCGCCCGGCCTCCTCGCCCAGGCCTGGCACGACGTTGAGCACGCCGGCCGGGATGCCCGCTTCCAGTGCCAGTTCGGCCAGGCGCAGGGCCGAGAACGGCGACTGCTCGGCCGGCTTGAGCACCACGCTGTTGCCGGCGGCCAGGGCCGGGGCCAGCTTCCAGGCGGCCATGTCCAGCGGGAAGTTCCACGGCACCACGGCGCCGATCACCCCCAGCGGTTCGCGGGTGATGGTCGCCAGGGCATTGCGCGCAGTCGGCGCCACCTGGTCATACAGCTTGTCGAGGCTTTCGCCGTACCAGGCAAACACATGGGCGGCACCCGGCACGTCGATGGTCCAGGCGTCCATGACCGGCTTGCCCATGCTAAGTGAATCGAGCAAGGCCAGTTCGTCGCGGTGGGCCAGCATCAGTTGCGACAGGCGCAACAACACCGCCTTGCGCTCACCGGGTGCCATCTTCGCCCACGGGCCTTGCTCGAACGCCCGGCGCGCACTGCTCACCGCCCGGTCGACATCGACCGGGCCGCAGGCGCTCACCTGGGCCAGTACCTGCTGGGTGGCCGGGTTGACAACGTCCAGCCGAGCGCCGTTCTGCGCCTGGCAAGGCTCGCCTTCGATAAAGGCCGTGTCGATCAACCGTTGCTGTTGGGCAAGGCGTGTCCAGTCATTGAAATCCTTCACCGCTGACTCCTTATTGTTATTAATCGTTGCAGAGGTACTCGGCCAACCGGTCCATCAGGCGGTCGCACGCAGCCATTTGCGCGACGCTGACGAATTCATCCGGTTTGTGCCCCTGGTCCATGCTGCCGGGGCCGCAGACCACGGCCGGGATCCCGGCCTGGTCGAACAATCCGCCTTCAGTGCCAAAGGCCACGGTGCTGAAGGCGTCGCTGCCGCACAGCCGCGCCACCAGCTGCGCCGCTTCGCTTTGCGGTGCCGTGGCCAGGCCCGGGTAGGCCGACAGTGGTTCGAAGCTGATCGAGGTGTCGGCCTTGACCGCGCGCATGGCCGGCAGCAGGGTCTGTTCGGCGTAGCTGTGCAGCTCGTCCAGCACCGCCTGGGGTTCGAAGGCCGGCAAGGCGCGGACCTCGAAGTCGAAACGGCAGTTCTCTGGAACAATGTTCAAGGCAGTGCCGCCCTGGATCACCCCGACCTGCACTGTGGAATACGCCGGGTCGAAGCGTGGGTCGTGGTGTTCCGGTGCTGCCAGGCGCTCGCCGATCTCGCCGAGGCGACCGATCAACCGCGCCGCCTGCTCGATGGCATTGACCCCGTAAGGGGCGTAGGCCGAATGGCACGGCGCGCCGTGCACATGGCAACGCATGGCCAGCTTGCCCTTGTGGCCGAGCACCGGCTTGAGCTCGGTGGGCTCACCGATCAGGCACAGCGCAGGCCTCTCGATGCGTTGCGGCAACACTTCAAGCAGGCTGCGCACGCCCAGGCAACCGACTTCCTCGTCATAGGAGAAGGCCAGGTGCACCGGCCGGCGCAGCGGGCGCTGCACGAACATCGGCACGGCGGCCAGCACCGAGGCCAGGTAGCCTTTCATGTCGGCCGCGCCACGGCCGAACAGCTTGCCGTCGCGCTCACTCATCACGAACGGCTCGACCGTCCAGGCCTGGCCATCCACGGGCACTACATCGGTGTGGCCCGACAGCACCACCCCACCGGCCACCGCCGGACCAATGCTGGCCAGCAGGTTGGCCTTGCTGCGCTCGGCGTTGTAGATCAACTCGCAGCTGACCCCGTGGCCTTGCAGGTAGTCGCGCACGAACTCGATCAGCTCAAGGTTCGAGTCACGGCTGACCGTGGCAAAGCCGATGAGCCTGGCCAGCAGGGCGCGGCTGCGCAGCTCACTCATCGCCCGGCACTCCGTAGCTGGGCGCCAGGGTCGGATTGAGGGCGCGGGTCAGGTAGTCCTGCAGCTGCGGTTCATAGGCCTGCCAGAGCTTGCCCAGTTCGCCGATGGGGTTCTCGTCGGCCCAGTCCACCCGCAGGTCGACGATCGGCCAGACCAGATCGCCGACCACCGACAGCGCCGCCGAGTGCACCGCGCCCGCCTCACCGCCGGCGTCTTGCCCGGCTTGCAATGACGTGAGCAGGCGTTCTGCCAGGCAGCCTTCACTGTTTTCGAAGGCCTCGACCATGCGCTCGATCACCGCGCTGCTGGCCAGCAAGTTGCCGGCGGCTACGCATTGCTCACCGGCCAGCGCGTTGTGCACGCCCAGGGCGTGGTTGCCGCTGAACACCGCGGTGCGCCCCTGGGCATCGACCACTGCCACCTGGCGGTACTGGCTGTAGCCGTTGCGGGTCAGGGCATGGTCCAGCGCCTGGTGCGGCGCCAGGCCTTCGCCCAGGCCATCGAGCACCTGCGGCCCAAGGGCCGGCAGGGTGATGTTCTGGCTCGACACCGCCCCTACCCCGCTACGCAGCCAAGGGCAGCGGGCACCGACAGCGATGCTCGATGAACTGATGGCGATACCCAACTGGCCGGTTTCAGCACAGCGGCCGACGATGGAAAAGGTCATGGCACACTCCTTATTCGGGGATGACCGCAATCACGTCGATTTCCATCAGCCACTGCGGCTGGCCCAGGGCGCTGACCACCAACCCGGTGGAAATCGGGAACACGCCCTTGAGCCACTTGCCGACCTCCTGGTACACCGGTTCGCGGTAGCGCGGGTCGATCAGGTAGGTGGTGGTCTTGACGACATGGCTCAGGTCGCTGCCGGCCTCTTCGAGCAGTTGCTTGACGTTGCGCATGGCTTGCTCGGCCTGCGCCCGTGGATCACCCAGGCCCACCAGCTGGCCATTGAAATCGGTGCCGACCTGGCCACGCACATACACGGTGTTGCCGGCGCGGACCGCCTGGCACAGGTCGTTGTCCAGCGACTGGTTCGGGTAGGTGTCTTTGGTGTTGAACATGCGGATACGGGTATGAGTAGGCATCAGCGGGCTCCCATGAGGCTGGCGGCTTGAAGGTGCGATTCGGTGGTGTTGCGCTCGGCCTGGCGTTGCGAGGCGTCGCGGTAGTTGAAGTAGGTACGCTGCTTCACGATGTGGTCGGCGATGTGCTTGGCGTCGTGCCAGACACCCCAGATAAAGGCCGAGCCGCGGCGTGACAGCCAGGGCAGGCCGACGAAGTAGATGCCCGGTTCGCTCGACACGCCGCGCTGGTGCTTGGGCTTGCCGTTGTCCTTGAAGGCATCGACCTTGAGCCAGCTGTAGTCGACCGAGTAGCCGGTGGCCCAGATGATCGAGGTGATGCCAGCCTTGGCCAGGTCCAGTTCGAGGAGCGGCTGGGTCAGGCACTGCGGGTCCGGCAGCATGATCCGTGCTTCAGGCTCCAGCGGCAGGTCCAGGCCGTTGCGCTCGATATAGGCATCGGCGGAATCGAGCAGCGCCAGGTAGTTCTCGTCGCCGCGGGCGATGTTCTCGGCCAGGTTATCGGCAAAGCGCACCACGCCGTTGTCGAACGACTGGGTCAGGCCGACCAGGGTCATGCCCTGGTGGGCGAGCTTGCGAAAATCGACGGTGTGGCCGCCACGGGCACCGCTGACGGCGATGGTCACGTGCTCCTTGCCCGGTTGCATGGTTTCAGCGTCCCACTCGCCCAGCACCCCCAGCCACCAGCAGAAATCGCGGTTGCGGTAGGCCCGTGGCGGACGGTCATGGGCGCCGACCGAGAGGTAGACTTTTTTGCCGGCGCGTTGCAGTTCATCGGCGATCTGCACGCCGGAAGAGCCTGCGCCCACCACCAGCACGGCGCCTTCGGGCATCTGCTGCGGGTTGCGGTACTGGGCCGAGTGGATCTGCAGTACCCGGTCGTCCTGCGGGGCGATCGGCGGGATCACCGGGCGCTGGAACGGGCCGGTGGCGACCACCACCTGACGGGCTTCGATCACGCCGTCGCTGGTTTCGACGGTAAAGCCCGGGCGCTCGCTGTTGCGCACCACGTTGCGCACTTCCACACCGGTACGGATCGGCGCGTTGAATTTGCGCGCATAGGCTTCGAAGTACTCGGCAACCTGGTCCTTGGCGGCGAAGGCATCGGGATCGAGGCCGTCGAACTCCAACCCCGGGAAGCGGTCATGCCAAGCCGGGCCGTTGGCGACCAGCGAATCCCAGCGTCCGGTGCGCCAGGCCTCGGCAATACGGTTGCGTTCCAGCACCAGGTGCGGCACGCCGAGTCGGCTCAGGTGTTCGCTCATGGCCACACCGGCTTGACCGGCGCCAACGACGAGCGTGTCTATTTCTGTCTTGTTGATTGTCATCTCTGCGCCCTACTGAGTTTGCCCACGCTGGAAGCCGTGGGTGGGTGTAGGCCGCATTCTGTGCAAAGGCGGGAAAGCGCGAAATTATGATTTTTGTGGTTGCTACAGAGTAAAAAACTTGGGGGTCGGGAAAAGGCCCTGGCGCCTGGGCCGGCGCTTGACGAACCCTGCCAGGGGCGCCTTCAATAGCCTCGATTTTCGACCCGGATACCTGCCATGACCTTCACCTTGCGCCCTGCCCGCCCCGACGATGCCGAACGGCTCCCGGCAATCGAGCAGTCTGCCGCACAAGCCTTCCTCGCCTGCCCGGGCCTTGAGTGGATCGCCCGCGACAGCGGGCTGAGTGCCCGGCAGCACCAGACGTACATTGCCCAGGGTTGGGAGTGGCTGGTGGTCGATGAGCAGGATCGGCCCTGGGGGTTTATCTGCGGCCAGGACTGCGGCGAGCATTGGCACATCGTCGAGCTGTCGGTGCATCGGGCGCAGCAAGGCCAGGGGCTGGGCCGACAGCTGATCCAGCGGGTCGGCGACTGGGCGCGCGAACAGGGTTATGCCGGCCTGACCCTGACCACCTTCGCCACGGTGCCGTGGAATGCGCCCTTCTATGCGCGGCTAGGGTTCGAGGCATTGGGCGAGCACCAGCTCGGTGATTTCCTGCAACGGCAACTGGCGGCTGAACAGGCTCACGGCCTGAGCGGCCGGTGCGCCATGCGCCTTGAGTTTCAGCCGTTGTCCTGAGCCTGCGCAGCGGCCTTCTCGGCTTGGCGCAGTTGCGCCTCCAGCTTGCCGATCAGTTGCAGTTGCTGGCGCAACTCGGTCACCCGTTCGGCCAGGCTCAGGGCCAGGTTCTGGTTCTGCTTTTCAAGCTCGGTGCGCGAGCCGGTCAATTGCGCAAGGTCCACTTCCAGCCCCTGGATCTGCGCCTGACGTCGGTCGCCCTGGGTCTTGAGCGTGCGCTTTTCGTCCTTGAGCGTGCGGATCTGCACCAGCAGGCCTTCGTTGTCGCGGTTCAGGCGGGTCAGCTCGTCCTGCTTGACGATCAGGGTCTGCTGCATCTGCCGCACTTCAACCTGCAACTGTTGCACCTGCCCTTCATGACGACGCTGCTCCTGATCGCGCTGTTCGCGGCTGGCATTGCGGTAGTGCTCCAGGGCGTCGCGGGCATGCTGGTGTTTTTCTTCCAGCGAAGCGATCTGCTCATCCTTGTCGGCCAGGCGCAGGTTCAACTCGCCCACCGCCTGGTTGAGGGTGGCGTTGCGGGTTTGCTCGGTCTGCAAGGTGCTGCGGGTAGTCGCCAGTTGCTCTGACGCCTGGGCCAACGCCGCGGCCTGGATCTGCAACTGCTGTTGCGCAGCCGCCAGGGCCTGCTGGCTGATCGTAAGCTGCGCCTGGAGGGTTTGCAGCTGCGCCTCGAATACCTGTCGCGCCGCGGCGACCTCCTCTTCGCCCTCCTCTTTCAACTGCTGTGCCAGTTGCGCCACCAGGTGCCCCAGCGCGTCGGTGAGCTTTACGCCCTCTGGCGCAGCGGCAGGCTGGCTTGCATCCAGCTCCTTGAGGTAGCGATGGATAGTGGTTTTCGAGCCGGTATTGCCCAGTTCGATACGTACTGCATCGATGCTCGGGTGGATACCGCGGGCCAGCAGCGCCTGCCGCGCTTTCTGCACTACCGCCTTGTTGATACCGCCCCGGGCCATGGTTGCTCCTACTATTTCATATTGTGGTACGTACTATGTATTTACATGGTACATCAACAGGCAAAATGACACCTGAAAAATCATTTCATCAGATGGAATAATCACGGGTTATCGCATGTGAAGGGTGAAAAGCGGCAGGACGGGACCCTGGGCTGTACAGTTGCAATCGATCGCGTTCATCCAGAACGATCACTGCGCTTCCACAATTGCGAATGGAAGACGTCAACGTCCAGGAGCGCCATGCCACCCGGCACAGAGGGCGCCACAGGCGTGATCGAGGTCAATGACAAGAAGGTGTCGAGCTCAAGTGTGTGGGTCGCCACGTCGCTCTAATGCAAAGCGGGTTTTTCGTGGACAGGAAACGCTAGAACAAAGACTCTGACGCTTCGATCTTCGGCCATCATCTGATCCCCGATACCATCGGCGTCGGGGACGTCAGGAACGTAAGAAGGGCCGGTCACCAAGGGAACTATCTCAGGAGCGTTCGGGGATTCTGGACGCCCTGGTGCAACACCAACATCCAGACAGCGTTTGACCGCATCCACCCGCGCACGGGCAAGGCCGCTGTTTGACTCAAATCTTTCTCGAAGTCTGCGAGACAACGGTTTACGGTCGGTGCTCCCGACCAGGAAAACAACAGACTGCAATCCCCGCTTTTGCGCGTCATCGATTGCACTGTTGACGTGCGCTATCTTTTCCTTGTTCGTGTTCTCGGCACAATTGAATGATTCAACACCTTGGCCAAACCCACTGAATTTTACCGAAGACAGCATGTTGGCCTGAAATGGGCCGGGGTTACTGATTCGCTTTTCAAAACTCACTTCGCCCTCGATCTTCTCCGCGAGCCTGGCCTCGACGCTATCTGCGATCTTCGCTTCGAAATTTGAATTGAAGTTGATAGGGATTGACAGATGCGGTAGAAGGCTCGTTGTCGCAGCCCCCAGCACGACAAGAATGCTCCCTACGGTTTTATGTTCCCGGTAAAGGAGAAATCCGCCGAGCGCCACAATGGCAAGACCGCTGAATACCTCAAGCCAGAAAACAGCGTTCCTGTCAGGCATTCCATAGACGCCTGATGGAGCCGCCTCAGTGATTTCGGCTGGCGATGACTTCGTGTGCGCAGGTAGCCCGTTGGATGATGTAGATCCAAAAAAAATTGTAATAGCGTCCCTCCCTTCGGCGGGTCGGTAACAATATGGTGTTTCCTTTCCTGAAGCATCGTATTTTTCGCCACAACTTATCAACTGCACGACAGAAAAGAGGCCGGCCGCCAAAAAAAGAAATATGAATATTACAATTATGAATGGCAGCCACCATTTATGCCTGCCTTTTTTTATATCGCCCCATACTCCCGGCCAGCCATGCTCTTCATTGACACTAATAGAGTCATATTTATTTGGCGCTCGCGAGTGAAGGCGTTGCGCTATTCCAAAAAATACTGACTTTCCTCCTTTTGTACGATATGAGACGTTTTCACCAAATAAATACTCTCCTTCCGCATCAATCATTACATCTTGCGCGACTTCATAGAGTAGACGATTACGACAATCAAGAATCAGGAATGCGGCAGCCAGCATGACGGCAACTAAGCAGATGATGCCCGCAAGCACGTAGTTTCCAACGTTGAACGTACTGACGACTCCGCTGGCCAAGATACTCAATCCGACCAGCATGTAGTTAAACATCTTGGTGCGCTGTTCTGCATGGAAACTAAACCACTTCCACGCGTAATCAAAGCGCATTTTATCAATGTCAGTGGGCGTCTTCTCGCGTTTCGATAAAGGCATTGTTTAGCCCTCTCGCCTCTTGACTGACGCTCACCTTAGACCCTGGTGTGCGTTAAAGGAGCAGATCGGCGATGTCGGACACACGATCAGCAGTGGTCAGTTCCTTGCCATTAGGCGAGAAACCCCATCCATACGATACGCCAAGAAAACGATAACCGGCAGACCGAGCGGCGGTTTGATCGGCGGGCTGGTCTCCAACGTAAAAGCATTGTTTCGGCTCGAGCCCCAATAGTTTTGCGCCATGTAATAAACATGCACTTTTGCCTTTTTCGATCGGCTGTTCATCGAAGTAAAAAAGGCATCGAGCGTCGAAGTACTGAATGACGTCCGACAGTCCAGGCTCGACATTGGCTCTGGTGTTGGAGGTTACAAGTCCAAGGGAAAATCCGGCATCGTACAATCTCCGAATCGTCTCATGGACTCCGGGGAACTGGGATGGGCGATAAGCTGGCATGAACTCCCTTTCGTACTCGCGCGTGCCTCTTATGGCAAGTGTTTCAGGGAACCCTACGGACAAGAAAAAATTCAGCATCGGACTGACGCTAACGCCGTCACCGATCATACGCTTGAACTCGGCCTCGTTGGGAATGCGCAAGTCGTTGAGGCCATACTGGCGGGCCTTGTCAGCGCAAAAGCGAAGGTGCTGTGGAAGCGAATCGAGCAGTACGCCATCGACGTCGAAGAAGACAGCTCTGAGTGGAGTGTGGGTCATCACCATTTTGGGCCTCCGATCCCTTCTTCAGTTTCGCTTAAGTTATGCTGCCTCATTGAATACGAGCGTAGCACACGCGCCAGCTGGACAATTCAGAATCCACACCCGTTGGCAGCATCAACCAGGACCTGAAAAACAGTGAAAGATTTATGATCTGCTTCCAGATCATCTGTAAGTCGAAAGACGGCACGTGCAATTTGTCGAACCTGCAATGCACGCATCACCAACGCCTGCCTCTATCCCCATCCCGACCACCGGCATTGCACAGCAGCTGCCGTTGAACCATACATAAAGCAATACGCCATCATTGGTACAAGGTATTCCCTCAAGGCAACAGGCAGCCTCAGCATGGTGACTCAAGTACGCAAAAAGCGGCTGTACGACGAACTCGTTGACCTGTGCTATGAGTGCGCGCTGGACACCACCAGTTGGCAGAGGTTGCTGGAGCGACTGGTCGAGACCAGCGGTCATCAGAAGGTGTTCTTGTTCCATGTCCGTCATCACCAGAGCGACGCCCAGGCCGTAATGGCCATTAACCTGGCCGCCCCAGCAGGAGTGAACGGCCCGCATTGGCAACCGACCCCGGGGCTTGAATTCAGTGGCTCCCACACCTTGGGCTACTGGCACAAGGCGCTCATCGACTTCGGTAGCGAACAGGCCGTGCAGGATCAGCACAGCCACACGCCCTACGGCCTTCATCATGTCGCCAGCGTCCGGCTCGATGAGCAGGCCGACTCCGGCATCTACCTGACGGTACTTCACCAGGTCGGTGCGCCCTCACCTTCGGCCCGGCACTATGCACTGCTGGAGCGAATCACCCCGCACTTGCTCAAGGCGGTGAAAGTCTCGGCCAGGATCAACGGCCTGGAACAGGACCTGGCCAAGCGCGACCTGCTGCTGGACCATCACACCACGCCGCTGTGGCTGCTCGATGACGAGGGCCAGGTGCTGCACGGCAATCAGGCTGCGCGGCACATGAGCCTGAGTGGTTCACCGCTGTTTGAAAGGTTCGCCCGCCTGCACAGCACGACCCAGGATTCCCACCTGCGCAAACTCATCCGGCGAGCCGCGGGCAAAAATGGCAAGCGCCAGGCCGGCTGGCTGCGCCTGGATACCAGCGAAGCGCAAGCATTGCTGGTCACCCCCGTTCCCGCTGAGGCAGACTGCAACCCTCACTTCAACAAGCCCCTGGTGCTGCTGGCACTGCTGGAGAATCGCTTGCCCAGCCCATTGCTGGCCGAGCTTTTCCAGTTGAGCCCGGCCGAACATCGGCTGGCCGAACTACTGGCCCAGGGACTGACACTGGAATGCTGCGCCACGCGCCTGAACGTCTCCATCAATACCGTGAAGACCCAACTGCGTGCACTGTTTCGCAAAACCGGCACCACCCGCCAGGCACAACTGATCACCCTCTTTGCCCGGTTGATCGGGGGTTGAGGACGGGACGGTCCTGCAACCTCCGACGCCCTAGGTGAACAGCTGCACGTCACTCGCCGCAAGGCTAGTCACACCAGCCAGGGTGACCACTGCGACCGCGTTGTCATTGGCGGCGCCGTCGGCATCGTAATAAAGCGTGTGGTCATCCTGGTTGAACACCAGGTGCGCGCCCGCCACTTCCTGCTGATCGCCGCTGACGTTGGCCAGGGTCTGGGCGATGGTCTGGCCCTGCAGGTTGAACAGTCCGCTGTTGAGCGCCACGGTGTCGCTGCCCTGGGTGAAGTCGCGGATCACGTCGGCACGATCGCCCGGCAACTGGGCGAACTGGAAGGTATCGGCGCCGGCGCCGCCGTTGAACCAATCGGTTTCAAGGGTGCTGCGGATCAGGTTGGCGGTCGCGTCGCCGGTCCATTCGAGGTGGTCGACGACGGGGTTGCCGTTGGCGTCGTAGCGTTGGCTGTAGATATTCAGCCCGCTACCGCCCAGGTCGAAGGATGTCCAACCCACTACATAGCCGCCATCATCGAGCGCGCCAATCGTCGGGTGCATCTGAACGTCCTGGGTCGTACTGTTGACCCGCACTTCACCCCCCACTGCCGTGCCGCTGACGTCGAAGCGTTGCGCGTAGATGCCCCAACTGCTGCCGTCCTGGTCATTGGACATCCAGGTCACCACATAGTCGCCGTCATTCAGCACAGCGATTTCCTGAGCGCTCTGATTACCGAGCGTCGTGCTGTTGACCCGAAACGCACTCCCTACCGCTGTGCCATTGACATCGTAATGCTGCGCATAGATACCGGAATCGCTGCCGTCCTGGCCGTAGGACATCCAACTCACCACATAGCCGTTGTTGCTCAACCCTGCGACTACCGGATGGCTCTGGGAACCGGGCGATGTGCTGCTGAGCAGCACTTCGCCTCCTACCGCTGCGCCGATGGCGTCGTAGCGCTGCGCATAGATGCCCGTGGAACCGTCCAGGCCAACGAACATCCAGTTCACCACATAGCCGCCGTCATTCAGCGCGCCAATAGTCGGTTCCGTCTGATTGCCGAGGCTCGTGCTGTTGACCTGCACCTCCCCCCCCACCGCTACGCCACCGGCATTGTAGAACTGCGCATAGATACCCGTGCCGCTGCCGTCCTGACCTTCGGACACCCAACTCACCACATAGCGGCCATCGGCCAACCCCGCCACACTCGGGCTGTACTGATTATTCGCGGTGACGGTGTTGACCCGCACCTCACCGCCCACCGCCACACCGCTGGCATCGTAGCGCTGTGCGTAGATACCAAGACCGCTACCGTCCTGGCCGCTGGAGGTCCAACTCACCACATAACCGCCATCACTCAGCGCGCCAATTACCTGTTGCTGCTGAGCGTTGGCGGTCGTGCTGTTGACCCGCACTTCATCACCCACCGGCGCACCGCTGGCGTTGAAGCGCTGGCTGTAGATGTCGAAGGAGCTGTTGCTGCTCTGGCCCAAGCTCATCCAGCTCACTACATAACCGCCACCCATCAACTTGACGATCAAAGGGTCCATTTGGCCATCAGCCGTCGTGCTGTTGACCAGCACTTCACCGCGTATGGCCTGCAGCTGCACGCCATCACCAAACAGCAGTGTTTCGACATCGTGCAGGGAATCGCTGCCCTCGTTGCCATCGGCCGCATTCAGATCATTGACACCGACCTGGACCAGCCCCTGCACAGCAAAGGCAAAGTCGCGCTGGTTACCTTGGTACAGCGCCGTGTCGTGGCCTTCCCCACCGAACACGGTGTCGTTGCCAGCGCCGGCGACAATGCGCTCATCAGCGCTGCCCAAGCGGATCAGGTTATCGCCGGCATCCCCCCTGAGCGTCAGCGTATTGGCGACCGCTTGGCCGCTGGCATCAAAGCGCTGCGTGTAGATGCCCCACTCGCTCCCGTCCTGGTTATGACTGGACATCCAGCTCACCACATAACCGCCGTCGCTGAGGGCGTCGATCGTCGGCTCCTGCTGCATGCCATAAAGGGTCGTATTGACCCGCACTTCGCCACCTACCGCTGCACCGCTGGCGTCGTAACGCTGCGCATACACGCCGGTAAAGGCGCCGTCCTGGTTTTCCGATTGCCAGCTCAGCACAAAGCCGCCGTCGGCCAGCGCCACCACACTCTGGAAGGTCTGATTACCTGCGGTGAACGTGTTGACGCGCACCTCGCCGCCCACTGTCGCCCCGCTGGCGTCGTAGCGCTGCGCATAGATGTCCCAGAAGATGCCGGTCGGACTGTTGGAAAGCCAGCTCACTACATAGCCGCCATCGGCCAACCCCGTCACGCTCGGACTGGACTGATTATTCGCGGTAACGGTGTTGACTCGCACTTCGCCGCCCACCGCTGCGCCGCTGGCATCGTAGCGCTGTGCGTACACACCTTCGCCGCTGCCGTCCTGATCGTAGGAACCCCAGCTCACTACATAGCCGCCATCGGCCAACCCCGCCACGCTCGGGTTGAACTGATCATTCGCGGTGAACGTGTTGACCTGTACCTCGCCACCCACCGCTGCACCGCTGGCATCGTAGCGCTGCGCGTAGATGCCATGACGGCCACCGTCCTGGCCGTAGGAAATCCAGCTCACCACATAACCGCCATCGCTGAGCGCGCCGATCACCGGGCTGAACTGACTGTCAACGGTGGTGCTGTTGACCCGTACCTCGCCGCCCACCGCTGCACCGCCAGCATCGTAGCGCTGCCCGTACACATCCCGGCCGCCCCCTTGATCGTTGGCGGTCCAGATCACCACATAGCCGCCATCGTTGAGCGCGCTGATCACCGGATCCATCTGACCGTCTGTGGTGTTGTTGACCCGTACTTCGCCACCCACAGCAACGCCACTCGCATCGTAGCGTTGCATGTAGCTGACCCAGTTGCTGCCCTCCTGGCCAAAGGACATCCAACACACCACATAGCCACCGTCGGCCAGCGCCGTCACGCTCGGGCTTGACTGGGAACCGGCTGTGACGGTATTGACCAACGTCTCTCCACCGGCCGAGCCCTCGACCCCGATCGTCCCGTCGGTAAAGCGCAGTTGTTCGAGGGTCGTGAGCTGGTCTCGCCCGGCCTCACCACTTCCGGCACCGGCCTCGACCGCCAGATAACCATGCGGGTCGAAGGTGAAGGTGTACTGGTTCATGCCTGCGCTGTAACGAGCGCTGTCGCTGCCCGCCCCCCCATCGAGCTGATCGTTGCCGCCAAGGCCGTTCAGCGTATCGTCCCCGGCCAGACCATAGATTGCATCATCAACCAGGCTGCCGTTGAGCACATCGGCATCGGGCGTACCGTTCAGTGTCAGGCCCGGTGAGCTGACTACTGGCAATGCAGCAGGAGAGAAGTTGTCGAGGGTCAGTGACGCCGCGTTGGTATTCTGCAGGGTAATGACGGTCTGCCAGTCGTTCGTGACGGCACCCGCGCCATCGCTGTCCCACTGCAGCAGCGTGTTTGCGCCCTGCTGCACCAGACGCAGGTAGCCCAGCGCCGGGTCGAACGGATTGCCACTGCTATAGCCGCTGCTCGCCAACAGCAACTGATTGATATTGAGGATGTCGCCGTTGGGGCCAGCAACAAAGTCGCTGACCAGCAGCTGGCCGATGGAGAAGTTCTGCAAACTGTAGGTATCGCGTCCGCTACCGCCAACAACCGTGGTAACGGAGTCGGTGTGGCTCTGGTAGACCAGGATCGTGTCATCGCCGGCACCGGCATCAAGACTGTTATTGCTTATCTGACCGCTGTTGTCGAATTCCTCCAGGTAATCATTGCCGTCACCGCCCTGCAGCAGATCGCTGCCCGCCTCGCCGTACAGACCGTCATTGCCGTTACCGCCAATGAGTGTGTCGTTGCCCCGGCCACCGAGCAAATTGTCCCCACCGTCGCTACCGGTCAGGCTGTCATTGCCATCATCCCCACGAAGAAAGCTGCCATCGGCGTCATTGCCCGCCAGCAAGGTATCGTTCCCTTGGCCACCAAAGAGAGCGTCATAACCACTGCCACCGTCGAGCAGGTCATTGCCACCGAAACCGTTCAGCGTATCGCTGCCTGCCAGACCATAGAGCGCATCGTCGACCACGCTGCCGTTGAGTACGTCATCGTTCGGCGTACCGTTGAGCGTCAGCCCCAATGAACTGCCATCCGGTGGCGCGGCAGGCGAGAAATTGTCGAGGGTCAGTGCCGCCGCGTTGATGTTCTGCAGGGTGATGACGGTCTGCCAATCGTTCGTGACGGCACCCGCGCCATCGCTGTCCCACTGCAGCAGCGTGTCGGCGCCCTGCTGCACCAGACGCAGGTAGCCCAGCGCCGGGTCGAACGGATTGCCGCCGCTGTAGCCGACGCTCGCCAGCAGCAACTGATTGATATTGAGGATGTCGCCGTTGGCGCCAGCAGCGAAGTCGCTGACCCGCAGTTGGCCGATGGAGAAGTTCTGCAAACTGTAGGTATCACGTCCGCTACCACCAACAACCGTGGTGACGGTGTTGGTGTGACTCTGGTAGACCAGGATCGTGTCGTCGCCGGCACCCGCATCAAGACTGTTAATG
>NZ_JBIVXC010000004.1:120898-316604 GCF_044769005.1 Pseudomonas sp. NPDC090755
ATCACGTCCGCTACCACCAACAACCGTGGTGACGGTGTTGGTGTGACTCTGGTAGACCAGGATCGTGTCGTCGCCGGCACCCGCATCAAGACTGTTATTGCTTACCTGACCGCTGTTGTCGAATTCCTCCAGATAATCATTACCGTCACCGCCCTGCAGCAGATCGCTGCCCGCCTCGCCGTACAGACCGTCATTGCCGTTACCGCCAATGAGTGTGTCGTTGCCCCGGCCACCGAGCAAAGTGTCCCCACCGTCGCTACCGGTCAGGCTGTCATTGCCATCATCCCCACGAAGAAAGCCGCCATCGGCGTCATTACCCGCCAGCAAAGTGTCGTTGCCCTGGCCACCAAAGAGATAGTCATAACCACTGCCACCGTCGAGCAGGTCATTGCCACCGAAACCGTTCAGCGTATCGCTGCCCGCCAGACCATAGAGCGCATCGTCGACCACACTGCCGTTGAGCACGTCATCGTTCGGTGTACCGTTGAGCGTCAGCCCCAATGAACTGCCATCCGGCGGCGCGGCGGGCGAAAAATTGTCGAGGGTCAGTGCCGCCGCGTTGATATTCTGCAGCGTGATGACGGTCTGCCAATCGTTCGTGACGGAACCCGCGCCATCGCTGTCCCACTGCAGCAGCGTGTCGGCGCCCTGCTGCACCAGACGCAGGTAACCCAGCGCCGGGTCGAAGGGATTGCCGCCGCTGTAGCCGACGCTCGCCAGCAGCAGCTGATTGATATTGAGGATGTCGCCGTTGGCGCCAGCAGCGAAGTCGCTGACCAGCAGCTGGCCGATGGAGAAGTTCTGCAAACTGTAGGTATCACGTCCGCTACCACCAACAACCGTGGTGACGGTGTTGGTGTGACTCTGGTAGACCAGGATCGTGTCGTCGCCGGCACCCGCATCAAGACTGTTAATGCTTACCTGACCGCTGTTGTCGAATTCCTCCAGGTAATCATTGCCATCACCGCCCTGCAGCAGATCGCTGCCCGCCTCGCCGTACAGACCGTCATTGCCGTTACCGCCAATGAGCGTGTCGTTGCCCCGGCCACCGAGCAAATTGTCCCCACCATCGCTACCGGTCAGGCTGTCATTGCCATCATCCCCACGAAGAAAGCTGCCATCGGCGTCATTGCCCGCCAACAAGGTGTCGTTCCCTTGGCCACCAAAGAGAGAGTCATAACCACTGCCGCCGTCGAGCAAGTCATTGCCACCGAAACCGTTCAGCGTATCGCTGCCCGCCAGACCATAGAGCGCATCGTCGATCACGCTGCCGTTGAGCGCGTCATCGTTCGGTGTACCGACCATCGCACTCAACAGGCTCAACGTGAAATCATCACTCACCGAAAGCCCACCCGAGTCGGTTGCCGTAACCGTGATGCCAATATCCCCAGGCTGTGTCCCTGCCGGCGGCGTACCGCTGAAACTTCGGCTCGGCGCATCGAAGGTCAGCCACGCCGGCAATGGGTCGCCGTTCACCAGTCGGGCACTGAGCACCAGACTGTCGCCTACATCGACGTCAGCAAAGGTGTTGGCCGGCAAGGTGTAGGCAAACGCCTGCCCCAGCCCGTTGAGCTGGTCGAGCAACTCCACCTGCAGTGTCGGCGCATCGTTGGTGTTACCAATGGCCAGGGTAAAGCTGCTGCTCACCTTGGCACCGCTGCCATCCGTGGCCGTCACTTTCAGGCTCAAACTGCCCACATCCGCATTACCCGGCGTACCACTGAAGGTGCGGCTGGTCGGGTCGAAGCTCAACCAGCCCGGCAGCGGGTTGCCGTTCGCCAGGCTGGCGCTGTAGACGAGGCTGTCGCCAACGTCCACATCGGCAAAGGTAGCGAGCGGTACGCTGTAGCTGAAGGGCGAGTCTTCAGTGGCAGTCTGCGCGAGCAACGCAGAGGCCACGATCGGCGCATCGTTGGTGCCCGTCAGGCGCACCTCGAAGGTGCCGTTGGTCGAGCCGCCGTGCCCGTCCTGCACGGTAAAGGAAATCACATCGACGGCCTTCACGCCTGCCGCGAGGCTATCGATTGCCGGGGCGTTGCCACTGTAGAAAAAGGCCCCCGGATTCCCGGCAAACATGGAAACGCTGCCGCCCAGACTGCTTTGCGGTGCGAAGGTGTAGGTCAGAGTATCGCCGTCCGGATCCTGTACGGCGGTACTCACATTGGTCGAGATGAAGCTGTTCTCGCTGCCGTCGACCCACAGCTCCACCGTCACCACAGGCGCATCATTGACCGCAGCCAGGTTCAGTTGCGCGGAGGTGGCGACCTGTAGACTGCCGTCACTCACGATCACATCGAAGGTCACCGGACCATTGAGGTTACTCGCCGGCGCAAAGGTCCAGGTGCCGTTGTTGTTATTGGTCAAGGCACCAAGGCTTGAGTCGACGCTGACGCTCTGCACGCTCAGCGTGGTGCCGGCATCCACGTCGCTCGCATTGGCCAGCAGTTGCGCCGCCGTAAGGGTATAGGCGGTATCTTCCGAACCGTTGGACAGGCTGACCGGGCCACTGACGGTTGGCGCATCGTTGACCGGCGTGACAGTGATGCTCAGGGTATTGGCGTTGACGGCAAAACCTGTACCGTCGCCGACCTTGAAGCCGATGCCGACGTAACTGCTGCCATTGCCATTGAGGGGCGGCACGAATTGGAGCTTGCCGGCATCGAGGTCGGCTTTGCTGATGACCTGGTCCTGGACCACCGCGACCCAGGCACTGCCGTTGTGGTACTGCAGGCTGCCCAGCGCCGGCAGTCCGGTGATCTTCACCGCGGCCAGCGGGGTGTTTTCCGGGTCGCTGTAGGTGCCGAAGTCGGCGCTGCCGAGGATGACCGGCGTGTCCTCCAGGGTCGTCTGGCTGTCATTGGTGGAACTCGGGGCACCGTTGGCCGGCAGGGTTGCCGCGGCCTTCAGGGTGGCGGTGTTCCACACCACGTTGTTATCGAAGCGAAGCCGGTCGATCTCGTAGTCGGCGCCCAGGTAGAAGCTCTTCACGGTCAGGGTCTGCGAGGTCGCGAGCACCACCATCTGCAGGTCGTCGCCCAGGTGCACGAAACGCACGTTGTTACTGTTGAGCCCCACCAGTTGCACGGTGTCGATGTCGGTGGCGGCCCCGCCACTGTTGTCGATCACGTCGTTGCCATAGTTGATGCCATACCGGTAGGTATCGCTGCCACGACGGCCCGCCAGCAGGTCGTCACCGGTGCCACCGTCGAGCACATTGTTGCCGGTATTGCCGGTGATCCTGTTGGCCAGGGTATTGCCGGTGCCATTGAGATTACTGCTGCCGGCAAGTTCGAGATTTTCAAGGTGGGCACCCAGGCTGTAGCTCAGCGAGGCGCGGACGGTATCGTTACCACCCTCGAATACTTCGGACACGCTGTCGCCACTCTGGTCGACAACGTAGGTATCGTCGCCACTGCCGCCGGCCATGCTGTCGTTGCCAGCACCGCCGTCGAGCAGGTCGTTGCCAGCGTCGCCACCCAGACTGTCATTGCCCGCGCCGCCTTGCAGCGTGTCATTGCCATCGCCGCCCTGGATCAGGTCGTTGCCGCCACCGCCGTCCAGCAGGTTATTGCCGGTATTGCCGATCAGGGTATTGGCCAGCGCGTTACCGGTGCCATTGAGGTTGGCGCTGCCGGTCAGGGTCAGGCGCTCGACGTTGTTGCCCAGGGTGTAGTTGATGCTGGCCAGTACCCGATCATCGCCGGCGTTGCTGGCCTCCACCACCACATCGCCGGCGGCATCGACCACATAGGTGTCATTGCCCACGCCGCCTTCCATGCGGTCGTTGCCACTGCCGCCGTCGAGGGTGTCATTGCCACCATTGCCGTACAGCGTATCGTTGCCGCCCAGGCCCTGGAGGGTGTCGTCGGTGGGGTTGCCATTGATCACGTCGGCACCCGCAGTGGGCGCGACGGGGGCGTAATAGAGGTTGGCCAGCGCCTCGGTGGCGCCCCAGCGGCTGCCATCGGCGAACTGGATGCGGTCGATCGCATGGTCGGCATCGAGAAAGCACTGGCTCACGGTGAGGGTCTCGCCGGTGGCCAGCACGGTAAGCACCAGGTCGTTGCCGATGCGGGTCAAGCGGATCTGGTTGGCGTTGAGGTTGGTCAGCCGCAGGACGTCCACATCACTGCTGGCGCCCCCGGCGTTGTCGATCACATCATTGCCAAAGCCCTGGCCGAACAGGTAGGTATCGCTGCCGCGCCCACCCAGCAGCCGGTCATTGCCGGTACCGCCGTTGAGCGTATCGTCACCGGCATTGCCGATGAGGATATCGTCACCGCCCAGGCCATTGAGGGTGTCGGCTGCGGTACCCCCCGTCAGCGTATTGGCGTTGTCGTTACCATTGATGGTGGCCATTACCTGAGCCCTCAGAGTACGAAGGTTTCTCGACTCTAGGACTGTAGTTGGCGGCACTTTGCCGGCCATCATCCGTTTGAATGACCCGACAAACCTTTCGTCTAGTTTCAGGATCCAATTGTGGGCCGGATCAAGTGGCAAGCCCGCTCCTGCATGAGTAGCCGCTGCCGAGGAACGAGGCTGCGATCGGCTGCGCAGCAATCGCAGCCCGGTCACCTCGTTGTGCCCGACAGACTGAAGTCGCCAGGTTTTACGGTCGCTTCGCGACCGATCGCAGCCTGGCGGCAGCGGCTACACCGTCAGGCAATCAAGACAGCTGCTGCTACAGGGGTAGCCGCTGCCGAGGAACGAGGCTGCGATCGACTGCCTGTAGGAGCGGCGGTGCGACGATTCGACTTGCCCCGCGATGCGTCGCAGCGTCCATTCGCGGGGTATACCCGCTCCCACAGATCGCATCAGCCCTGCGAGTCGGTGCTCTCGACAGAGCCCACCTCAGCGTCCAGCTTCAACCGGTCGGCTTTGCTGATGTACTTGGGTTTGCTTTTAGGTGCCAGTTTGGCGCTGGCCTTTTTCGCGTGAGCCTGCAGTAACTGTTTGATCTTCTTGCGACGATTCATTGTTCCACTCGAGGGGTAGGTTTGAGCATGTTGAAGACATCATACCCGCCCTTTTCTTCGAACCCCAAGGCGGCAGGACGAACCTGCCGTCGACGGACACAGCCTCAACAGATGCACCACCAGTTCGGCGTACTTCAGCCGGCTTTTTTGCAATATGTGCAAGTCACGCCAGGGGGATAGGCAACAGCACTGTGGGCTACGTTAAGAGTTGGGGCGGAGAGCTTTGAAATCGGTAATTTCGACAGTGACCTTCTTGTATTCTCCTTTGCGAGGGAGTCCAGTGAAGTTTAACTTACCGCTAATGTAATCAGCCCCAACATGCTCTACGATCAGCTGACCTGAATCAGCCTTGAAGTTGTACTCGTCGGCATGATCAAATTGCTCGAAGATACCTGACAAATCGATGTCATTTTTGGAAAAATCATAGGTTCCTACCGCCAGAGCGCCCTTCCAGAACAAGGATAAGTTCTGCGAGTGGCTATCATTTTCGTTGGCAAAATATGCTATTAGAATGGACATGTCGCTGGCATTTGGGAGGTAAAATAAGCGCTGCGTGCTAATAGATTCCCACTCTCTCGAATCGAGGCGGTAACGGCCGATGAAATGACCGCCTTCTTTAACTTTTAGTGCCTGCGGATTGGCTGTCAGGTATTCTTTGCTACTGCTGTATTGCAAGTCTTGTGAAGTGTCCATGGTATTAAACCTCTGAATGAGTTCGCAGCACTCTTGCCCTGAGTACTGTGCGCCCATCCTATGCAAGCCAACGGCTATCAAACAACTGGCAAAAATGCTAGGTCCGCCGCTGTGTAACGGCCAACCAATACCAGGTTCTGCGACGCTTTCACCTCATCTGAGTTCAAGGGCTTTACCGGGCCGTTTGCAGGCTGGGTCCCCAGACCACCCTCGCCAGCAGCGGGCAGCGCTTTGGCATAACATTGTTCCACTCGATGGGTAGGTGTGAGCATATTGAAGACATCATACCCACCCTTTTCTTCGAGCCCCAAGGCGGCAGGACGAACCTGCCGCCGATGGTCACAGCCTCAGTAGATCCCCCGATAGATACCCTCCACCTCGGCTTCGGTCATATCCCTGGGGTTGCTGTCGATCAAGCGCTTCAGCCCGGTCACCACCTCCGCCGCCATCGCCGCCAGCGAGGCTTCATCGATACCCAACCGGGACAGGCGCGTTTCCAGCCCGCTGTCGCGGACCAGTGCTTCGATCTCCTCAACAAATGCCTGCGCAGCACTGGCCTCGTCCTCGAACACCGCCTGCGGCAACAGATGCGCCGCCAGTTCGGCGTACTGCTGCCGGGCCGCCGGCACGTTGAAGCGGATCATCGGCGCCATCACCAGGGCGTTGGCGTGGCCGTGAGGAATGTGAAAGCGCGCGCCCAACGGGTACGCCAGGCCATGGATTGCCGCCACCGAGGCATTGACGAACGCCATGCCGGCCATCAGCGAGCCCTGCAGCATCGCCGAGCGGGCCGCCAGATCGCTGCCGTCGGCCAGCACCTTGCGCAGGTTGCCACCCAGCAGGCGCAGTGCGGTGGTGGCCAGGCCATCGGAAACGGGGTTCTTGCGCGTGCGGCTGGTGTAGGCCTCGATGGCGTGGACCATGGCATCCAGGCCGGTCGCCGCGGTGACCAGGGCCGGCAGTCCCCGGGTCAGTTCCGGATCGAGCACCGCCACGTCCGGCATCAGTTGCGCCGCGTAGACCGCCTGCTTGCGCTGCTGGGCGTCGGTGATCACCGAGACCCAGGTCACTTCCGAGCCCGTCCCTGCCGTGGTCGGAACCAGCACCAGCGGCAGACGCTGACCGCGCGCCTTGTCGGTGCCGTAAAGGTCCTCAAGACGCTGCTCGCTGTTGATCAGCAACGCCACCAGCTTGGCCGCATCCAGCGAGCTGCCGCCGCCAAGGCCCAGCACGCCATCGGCCTCGAAGGCACACCCCTGGCTCACCGCCTCTTCGACCACCGCAGCCGGCGGGTCTGCCACCACCTGGTCGAACACGGCCACGGTGCAGCCCGCCGCCTCCAGCGCCGCGCACGCCTTGGCGGCGAAGCCCAGTTTGACGATGCCGGGGTCGCACACCAGCAGTACCCGGCGGGCAGCCAGGGCGGCGAACACCTGGCCAATCCCCTGCAAGGCGCCCACCTCGCAGACGATGCGGGGAACACTTCTGAACGCGTGATTCATGGCGATCTCCTCAAAGCACCGAGGCGTAAATGGCCCGGGCGTCCTCACGGCTGACCGGGCGCGGGTTGTTGATCAGCAGGCGTTCGACCTTCATGGCGTCGTCACTCAGCCGGTCGAGGTCCGCCTCGGTCACGCCCACTTGCGCCAGGCGCTGGGCGAACGGCATGCGTTCCACCAACGCGGTCATGAAAGCGATAAAGGCATCGCAGGCCTGCGCCGGGTTGTCGAAGCGCTGACCGGGCAGCACGCTCGCCGCCAGTTCGGCGTATAGCGACTGCGCCGCGCTGCGATTGAAGTTCAGCACCGGCACCAGCACCAGCGCATTGCTCAGGCCATGGGGTACATGGAAGTGCCCACCCAGCGGATAGGCCAGCGCGTGCACCGCCGCCACCGGCGCGTTGGCAAAGGCCATGCCGGCCAGCATCGAACCCAGGAGCATGTCCGAGCGCGCTTGCAGGTCGCCCGGTTCGGCCAGCACCCGGTCGAGGTTGCCACCGAGCAGGCGCAGGGCCTGCAAGGCCAGGCCGTCGGACAGCACGTTCTTCTTGTGTTTGCTGGTGTAGGCCTCGATGGCATGGACCATGGCATCGACGCCGGTCATGGCGCTCACCGCTGCCGGCAGGCCGACGGTCAGGCGCGCATCGAGCAAGGCGATGTCCGGGTAGAGCAAGGCGCTGACCACGCCCTTCTTCTCGTGGCTGGGGGTGGTGACGATAGCCACGGCGGTGACCTCCGAGCCCGTGCCGGCGGTGGTCGGTACCTGGATCAGCGGCAAGCGCGGCCCCTTGGCCAGGTTGATGCCGTAGATGTCCGCCAGTGCCTGTTCATGGCCACACAGCAGCGCCACCAGCTTGGCGGTGTCCAGCGAGCTGCCGCCACCCAGGCCGATGATCGCCTGGGCCCGGCAGTCGCGCCCGGCCGCCACCGCTTGCAGCACCGAAGCCTGCGGTGGATCGGCCTGCACGTCGCTGTACAGGGTCACCTCGACGCCGGCATCGCGCAGCGCATGCATCGGCGCCTCCAACAAGCCGGCCCGTTGCAGCCCCGGATCGCTTACCAGCAACACCCGTTCGGCACCAAGCTCGCGGCACAGGGTGCCGAGGCGCAAGGCGCCATCGACTTCGCAGATCACCCGTGGTGTGGTTTCAAAGGTAAAGTTCGACATGGCGGTTATCCTGCTCGCACGCTGCCGCGCTCGATGCGGTACAGCGCATCGACCAGGTCAGCGGAATGGGTGTCATCGGATTCAGAGATCAGCACGCACAGGCCTTGCTGTCCGAGCTGGGCGATCACTTCGCTGAGGCGGCGCGACAGCACCGGCGCCACGCCCTCGAACGGTTCGTCGAGGATCAGCAGGCGGTTGCCCGGCATCAGCGCCCGGGCCAGGGCCACCAGCTTCTGCTGGCCGCCGGACAGCTGCATGGCGCGGCGGTCGCGGAACTGGGCGATTTCCGGGATCAGGCTGTAGACCCACTCCAGGCGCTCGGCACTGCCGGGCAGCTTGTTGGCCCACACCGGCAGCAGGATGTTCTCCTCCACCGTCAGTGCCGGAATCAGCCGGCGGTCTTCCGGCAGGTAGCTGATGCCTGCTGCCGCGCGCTGGTGCCCCGGCTGCGCGCGCAGGTCATTGCCGGCGAAACGGATCGAACCGGAGCTGGCGTCGAGCAGGCCCATCAAGGTGCGGATCAGTGTGGTCTTGCCAGCGCCGTTGTGCCCGATCAGGCCGACCATCTGTCCGGCACCGACGTCCAGCGAGACGTTGTGCAGGATCGGCACCGATTCGATGGCCACGTTGAGGTTGCGAATTTCCAGGCTCATGCGGTTGCCCCCTTGTGTGCCCGCTGCCCCCCGGTGACCAGTTCCTGGACCCGGGTGTTGGCCAATACCGATTGCGGCGGGCCGTCGGCCAGCACTTCACCGCTGTAGAACGCAAGGATTCGCGACACGTAGCGGCGCACCACGTCCATGTCGTGCTCGACGAACAGCACGGTCACCTGGTGGCGCGACACCACCTGCATCACCGTGTCCATCAACTGGGTCTTTTCCTCGGCGCTGACGCCGCTGGTGGGCTCGTCGAGCAAGAGCATCTGTGGGTCGCCGATCAGCGCCATGGCGATATCGATCAGCTTGCGTACACCTTGCGGCACCGCCGTGACCTTGCTGTCACGCCACGAGAGGATGCTGAACTCGCCAAGAATCGCGTCGGCACGGGCGATCCGCGCGTCATTGCGCAGCGGTCGCAGCAGCGACGGAAACGGCGACTCGGCGGCCGCCAGGGCGACCAGCAGGTTGTCCAGCACGGTCAGTTCAGGGAACAGTTGGGCGACCTGGAACGAGCGGGCCATGCCGGCGCGGGTGATCGCGCGTGGCGTCCTGCCGATGATCGACTGGCCGTTGAAGAGGATCTCGCCACGGCTGGGCTTGAGGTAGCCGGTCACCATGTTGATGAAGGTGGTCTTGCCGGCGCCATTGGAGCCGATCACGCCCACCACCTCGCCCTTGCTGATGCTGACGTTGACGTTCCTGGCCGCGGTGACCGCGCCGAACTCCTTGTACAGTCCACGGGTTTCGAGAATGCAGCTCATACCTTGGCCTCCACTGTCTTGGCCGCGCGGCCTCGGCCGCTGAACAGGCTCCACAGGCCCTTGGGTAGAAAGACGATGATTGCCAGCAAGGTGACGCCCAGGATCATCTGCCAGCTATGGGGCACCAGCTCGATGGCATAGGTACGCACCACGGCGAACAGGATGGCGGCGATGATCGGTGCCGCCACGTGGGCCGTGCCGCCGAGCAAGGCGATGAAAACGAACTCGCCGGAGGTGATCCAGTAGGCCATTTCCGGGTCGATGTGGCCGGCGGCCAGGGCCATGAAGCCCCCGCCCAGCGCCGAGACCCCGGCGGCGGCGACATAGTTCATGTACAGCACCCAGCGCGGCGACTGGCCGAGGTACTCGACCCGCACTTCGTTCTCGCGGATCGCCTCGCACATCGCCCCGGCGCTGCTGCGGCCATAGCGGTGCAGCAGCACCGCGAGCACCGCAGACACGGCGACGATGATGACGAACAGCGCCAGCGGTGCCTGCCCCGCGGCCGGGCTCCAGCCGAACAGGGTCCAGGCCTTGACGTTGAAGCCGTCGGTGCTGCCCAGGGCCGGGCTTTTCACCAGCATGCCGTAGAGGATCATCGAGAACGCCAGCGACAGCATGGCGAAGAAGATCTCGCGGTAGCGCGTCATCAACAGGCCCAGCAGCATCGCCAGGGCCACTGCCGCGGCGACGCCGATCAGCAGCAGGGTCGGCAGGTCGCTGATGGCCAGGAAGTGCCCGCTCATGCCGACGGCGTAGCCCCCCATGCAGAAGTACAGGCCCTGGCCGAAGGTCACCAGGCCTGCGCGCATCTGCATTACCACGCCTTGCACAACCATGGACTTGGCCAGTGCCATGGTCAGCAGGAACACCAGCCATTGCGGGGCGATCAGGCCACCGAAGGCGAGCACGGCGGCGACGCCGAGCAGAATCAGTTCGGTTTTATCCAGGCGCATCAGATTTTCCTCGCAAGCACGCGGCCGAACAGCCCTTGCGGACGTACCGCCAGGACCAGCGCCATCACGCCATAGATCACAAAGAGTTCGAATTGCGGTGCGTAGTGCACCGCCGCCGCGCGGCTCAGGCCCACCAGCAAGGCGCCGAGGGCGGCGCCTTCGATGCTGCCCATGCCACCGATCACCACCACGGCAAAAGCCAGCACAATGATTTCCACGCCGATGCCCGGCGCCACCGAGATCGCCGGTGCTGTCAGGGCGCCCGCCAGGGTGCCGAGTACGGTGCCGAGGATGAACACCAGGGTGAACACCCGGCGCACGTTGACGCCCATGGCCTGGGCCACTTCGCGGTCATGGATCACCGCGCGCAGCACCTTGCCCTGGTGGGTGCGCTCCAGCCACAGCCACAGGCCAAGGCCCAACACCAGCGAGACGCCCACCAGCATCAGGTCGTAGTTGGAGACTTTCAGCCCGGCCAGCACGCTGCGGCCCATTTCTGCGTAAGGCTGGTAAGCGAAGTACGGGTTGACGCCCCAGATCATCTTCATGGCGTCTTCGAGGATCAGCAGCAAGGCGTAGGTGATGATCACCATCAGCACTTCATCGCGGCCGTACATGAACCGCAGCAAGCCGCGCTCGATCAGCAGTCCGACCACCAGCCCGGCGGCCAGGGCGCAGCCGAGCATCATCAGGTAGCCGACCCACACCGGCCCTACCCCGTTATTGAAATACCAGCCCACCAGCGAGGCGGCGGCATAGGCGCCGATGGCGTAGAAGCTGCCATGGGCCATGTTCAGGATGCGCATGACACCGTAGATGACGGTGAGCCCCGCCGCGACCAGAAACAGCCACGAGGCATAGATGGCGCCGTCGATCAGCACCGCGTAAAGACTCAGCATAAGGTTCTACCTTGGCAAGAGTGGCGGCCGGCAGCGGCCGCCACGGTCAGTCAGGTGTGCAACGCGATCAGTTGCACTGCGCGCCAGGGAAACCGGCCTTGATCCAGTCATGGGCGGTGGTGCCGTCAGGCGGGGTCACGCACTCGCCGGAGAAGGCGATGACGTTCTGCACGCTGCCTTTCTGGCTGGCCGCGTCATAGTGGTACTCACCGTAGGCGATACCCTGCATGGCCTGATGGCCGCCGGCGCGGGCCATCTGCACGGTGCCGGAGACCGACTCGAAGGTCGCGCCCTTGAAGGCCTTGGCCATCTCCAGTGCTGCTGGCACCTTGCCGGGCTCGGCCTTGGCATTTTCCGCGGCGAATTTAAGGCCCAGGATGGCCTGGGCCATCTTGCTCGCCGGGTAGGTCGGCGCGGCCTTGTAGGCGGACTGATAGGCCTGGGTGAACCAGTTGTTCAGGGCGTTCTCGGGCGCGAAGGCACCGAACGGACCACGACCGCCGATGATCATGCCGTTGGGGGCCTGGTCCTTGTAGCGTGCCAGCGCCGATTCGCCACAGGTCAGCACGGCGGTGGCGTCTTCCAGCAGGCCGCGGGAGTTGGCCTGGAGCACCAGGGCCTCCATGTCGCCGCCCCAGAAGCTGGAGTGGATGATGTCCGGGCGCTTGACCGACAGCGCCGAGATTTCCGCGCCGTACTGACCCTGGAAGACCTTGGGCATCTGCGATTCGACCACCTGGGTCTTGGGCATGATCTGCGCCATGGACAGGGTGAAGTCGTTCCAGCTGTCCTGGCCCCAGGCATAGTTCTGCTGGATGCCGCCGACACGCACCGCGTCCGGACGGGTCCTGGCCAGGTAGCGGGCAGCGCCGATGTTGTCGACGGCAGCGTCGAGGCTGGTACGGAAGACGAACTGCGGGGTCTTGTCTTCGCTGAACAGCTGCGAAGTGCCGCAATCGTAGAACACGGTCATCGCCCCCAGTTCCTCGGCGACCGGGGCGATCGCCAGGCAGTCGCCGGAAGAGATGTAGCCGACCACGGCATCGACCTTCTGGCGCTGCACCAGGTTGCGGAACTCCTCCACCTGCTTGGCTGCCCCGCCGGCCTCATCGATGATCACCATCTCGATCTCGGCGCCGTTTATGCCCAGTTTGTCGTAGGGCGCAGGCAGCTTGCCCTGGTTGAGGCCTTCCACCAGTACCTTCGCAGCGTTGGCCGAAGGCTCGCCGAACGGACCGGCTGCCGGGCCGGAAAGGAAGGTCACCACGCCAATACGGAACTTGCCGTTCTCGGCGGCCAGTGCCGCGCCGGTGAAGCTGCTGGCAACCCCCGCCGTGGCGATCGCCAGGGCCAGGGGCAGGGTCTTGAGGGAGTGCTGGACGCTATTTTTATAGTTGTTCATGGTCATTTCCATTGCGGGTTATCGAAGCTAAGGGGCATGCCCCTCGGGGTTACGGACTGACATGGCGTGCCGGCGCGCGCGGATGGCCGGGTCGGGCAACAAGTCCTGGGCGGAGTACACCGACCAATGGCCGAGCATCAGTTGCGCGGGCGGGTAATCGTTGTTGGGCACCGGCGTGCCGACGGCCTGGGCCTGCAGGATCTGGTGGGTCAGCGGGTCGATGCGCGAGACGAAACCCGGCGGATCTTCCGGCAAGGCGATCTCCAGCCCCTCGAGGGCGGTGACCAGTGATTCGGTGTCGGTGGCGCCACCGGCTTTCTGGCTGGCCCTGGCCAGGACCATCACGCCGGTGTACGCACCTTCGGCGGCGTAGGTCGGGTAGCGCCCGGTCAGGGTGTGGAAGCGCTCGACGAAGGATGTGTTGCGCGCTGTCTGCGGCCAGTTGTTGTGATGCCGGGCAGACAGGATCAACCCGGGCGGCGCCTTGTCGCCGAGGGCGACGAGGAAGTCATAGTTGCCCCCGGTATCGAAGTTGGCCAGCCGCGAGCGCTCGAACAGTCGGGTACCGGCGGCCTGCTTGACGAAGGCGTGGAAGTCGCCGCCCCACAGGGCCGAGACGACGATGTCGGGCTTTGCCTGTTCCAGTGCGGCGATATAGGCCGAATAGTCCGGCTCATACAGGCGCGGCCAGAGCTCGATGACGTCTTCGAACGGCACGCCCAGCTGGCGCAAGGCTTCGTGCAGGTCGTCCCGCGACACGTGACCGTATTCGTAGTCAGGACCGATGAACGCCAGGCGACGCCAGCCGGTCCTGGCTTGCAGTGCCTTGAGGTAGTGGGCCCCGGCGGCCATGGAAGTCCAGGTGTCGTTGGTGACGCGAAAATAGTAGCGATGGCCGTTTTCCAGGGTCATGCGCGACGAGGCATGGTCGGTGCCGATCATCAGCACCTTCTCTTCTCGCGCCAGTTGGCTCACGGCGAGCGCCACACCCGAGGACACCATGCCGCACAGCACCTGCACGCCGTCCTTGCGGATAAACGCCCGGGCCAGGCTCGCACCGTAGGAGGCCTTGGACTGGTCGTCGTCGATGATCACCCGCATCCGTGGCACCGATTGCCCGGCTTCGCGTTCGGCCTGCAGTTCACTCAAGGCAACCTGGATGCCGGCGATACTGTCCTGGCCATAGATCGCCGCCCGCTCGGTCATCGGGTACAGGCAACCCAGGGTCAGGTCGGCTTGAGGGGCCGCCGCGCCCAGTTCGACGCGTCCGGCGTGCGCGCTCCCGGCGTGAGCCAGCAGCAGGCCGTTCAGGGCGACGACGGTGAGCAGGTGAGAAAACGGCAGATGCATAGAATCCCTTGGGGCGTTCGGGGACGCCTCTTGTCGGTTAGCGAAATGGGCTATCGCAAAGGCTGTGCCAGCCTTTGGCGCACGGTGCATGAAATACCACGAAAGCGCTCTGCAACAAGGCTTTGCGTGATGAATATCAGGGATTGAGGGGCGCCGCGCCAAGGACCGGCGCGGCGATCTGCCAGGGATGTTGAGCGCCTTGCGCTCAGCGCGCGCGAGCGCTTGAGCGGTTAGCGCTCATCGCCTCGGGCCAACCCCAGGCGCTGCAGACGGCGCTTGAGCGCATGCCGGGAAATCCCCAGCAGGTCGGCGGCCAGGCCCTTGTGCCCGGCACTGCGGCTCAGGGCATCGTTGACCAGTTCACGCTCGGCACGTTCGAGCTGGTCGTCCAGCGCCGACAGCGAGCTGGCCGCAGGCTCGGCGGATTGCAGGTGCGCGGGTAGCTGGGCAGTGCCGATGGCCTGCCCTGGCAGCAGGATGGTCAGGCGCTCGACCAGGTTCTTCAGCTCGCGGACATTGCCCGGCCAGCGATGCCGCACCAGGGCGGCGGCGCTGTCGGGCGCAAACGAGATGGGTGCGACCTTTTCTTCCCGCGCCTGATGCGCGGCAAAATGCCGGGCCAGCAACAGGATGTCGTCACCACGATCGCGCAGGGCCGGGATATCGACAGTGATGACATTGAGGCGGTAGAACAGGTCTTCGCGAAAACGGCCCTGGCGCACATCGTCGGCAAGGTCGCGGTTGGTCGCCGCCACCACGCGCACATCGGCGCTGCTGGCCTGGCTTGCGCCCACGGCGCGGTAACTGCCGTTCTCCAGAAAGTGCAGCAGCTTGGCCTGCAACGCCAGCGGCAGTTCGCCGATCTCGTCGAGGAACAGCGTGCCGTTGTTGGCCTGGGTGACCAGGCCGATGCGTTTCTGGTGGGCGCCGGTGTAGGCGCCTTTTTCCGAGCCGAACAGCTCGGCTTCGATCAGTTGCTCCGGCAGCGCCGCACAGTTGACCTCGATAAACGGGTGCGCGGCCCGCGCGCTGTTGGCATGCAGCGCCTGGGCCACCAGCGTCTTGCCGGTGCCGGACTCACCCAACAGCAGGATCCGCGTGGCAGAGCTGCGGGCGATCCGTTGCACCGCGGCGTTGAGGTTGCCCATGGCCTGGCTCTGGCCAAGCAGGTTGCCCGGCGCTTGAACGGCAGCCACCACGGCATCGGTTACCGCGAGGGTGCCCTGGATGGTCGCCAGCAGATCGTCCAGCTCAAAGGGCTTGGTCAGGTAGTCCGTGGCCCCGCCCTTGACCGCCTGCACCGCGGCGCGGGTGTCGCCGTGGGCGGAGATCATGATTACCGGTAGGTTCGGCCGGCATTTGCGCAGGCCATCGAGGGTGGCGATGCCATCGATTCCCGGCAAGCCCAGGTCGAGCAGGACGATATCGACCATCACCGAGCTGTCGGCCAGCAGCGCCAGCGCCGCCTCGCCACTGTAGACCGCGCGCGGCTGCATGCCTTCGCCACGCAGGGCGTAGCTCAGCGAGCGCACCAGCGCTTCTTCATCATCGACGATCAGTACGTGTATTTCGGACATCGGTCGCTCACTTCCAGTCAGTCGTTGCAGGCGCGGGAAAGTCCAGGGTCACCACCGTGCCTTTGCCCGGGGTGCTCGCCAGTTCCATTCGCGCGACGTTGGCGTCCAGTAACTGTTGGCAGATGCTCAGGCCCAGCCCCGTGCCGCGCGCCTTGAGGGTAAAAAACGGCTGGCGTACCTGCTGCAGGGCGGCCTCGGGAATACCGCAGCCCTGATCGACCACGGTCACACCGACCCGCTCGCCCCAGGCCTGGCCCTCGATCGCCACGCCCTGCCCCGGCGCGCTGGCCTCCACGGCGTTGAGGCAGAGGTTGAGGAGAATCTGCTGGGCCTGGTCCGGATCGACCCAGAGCTGCAGGCCCGGCTTGCAGGTGCTGGAAAACGTGATGCCCCTGGCCTGCGCTTCGGGCGCGACCAGCCGCGCCGTGCGCGCAAACAGCCCGGCCAGGTCCACCACCTGCGGGACCGCCGGGCGCGGCCGGCCATATTCGAGCAGGTCGCTGGTGACATGGGACAGGCGATCGATTTCCTGGCAGAGGTCGGTCAGCAGCAAGCGCCTTTCTGCGTCCTGCTCGCGCCGCAGCAAGGCCTGCACGGTGGTCTTCATGGTCGCCAGCGGGTTGCGCACTTCATGGGCGACGCCGGTGGCGAAGGTGCCGAGTACAGCGAGGTTTTCCGAGCGCACGGTACGCTCCATGACATCGGCCAGGCGACCGGCCATGACATTGAAGGCCCGGGTGACCCGGCCGATTTCGTCGTTATGGACCTGTTCCGGCAGGCGATAGCCAAGATCCCCCGACGACAGTTGATGTGCCCCTTCCACCAGGGTGCCTACCCGCGCGCGCAACTGGCGCGACAGGGTGAAGAACACGATCAGAATGAAACCGATGAAACCGACCGCCGCCAGGTACAACCACCAGCGGGCGTCGTCCAGAGGTTTGAGCACTGCCCCGGGCTGCACACTGAAGACCACTTGCCAGCCGGGCAGGATCACCGGGCCTTCGCGCCAGTCGCTCGGCGCCTCGACCTGGCGCCCAGTCGCATCGATAAAGGCGCCGCCCGGCACCCGCAGCAGCGGCGTGACCACCCCGCTCAGGCCCGAGCTGACCAGCAACTCGGTGAGCGAGGCCAGGCGCAGGTGCAGGCCGATCCGTACGCGGTGATCGAGACGACCGTTGCGGATGGTCTTGCGGATCAGCAACCAGCCCGAGCGCCCGGCCTGGGGCAGTACCGGGCCGATTACCTCGATATCGCCGACGGTCTGGCGCGCCAGGCCGTCGAGCGACCACCCCTCGCCTCCCCAATACGGTGCCCCCGAGGCCGCCTGCCCCGGCATGACCTTGAGCAGGCGCTCGTTCTGGTCGAAAAACAGCACGCCGTAGAGAAACGGCAATTCGCCTTCAAGCTTGAGCAACGCATCGACATCGCCCACCGGCTGGGCTTGCTCGGCAACGAACTCGGGCATGCTGGGATGATTGGACAGGGCCGAGAGCTGGTAGAAACGGTCGTCGAGAAACGACGACAGCCGGTTCGCCGTGGACAGCGCCTGGGCATCGAGGCGTTCGCCGGTCAGGCGGTTGAGCAGGTCCTTGGCCAACTGCTCATAGAGCACCGCCAGCGCAATCAGCGCCACACTCATGACCACGATTGAAAGCAGCGTATAGCGTGCCACCAGGCTGCGGCGAGGCCGGGCCAGCCGTCGCCAGAAGGCGCTCGCGGGGAGTTCGATATCCATGGAAGTTGTAGTTGTTTTTCATGTGATGCCGGGGAGCATAAGGACCGGGGGTCGAGGTTGTCCATGGCGAAGTGGATTGGCGGGCAGATGTAGCAGGCAGCCTCGGCGAAAAGGGGCAACCGTTCTGCGCGGCATGCTTATCCCCGATCGGGTGGTGAAAAAACCCAGACACCCCCAAATGAGGGGATTTTCTGGGTAACGGGTTGAGCGCATCAAAGCTTCGGCCCAGGCGCCATGGGCTTTGGGGCTTGGCACGATGCGTGCTTCTTCCCTAGGCGACATTGCAAATGGTTGTCTCAGGATCTCGAGGAGTGAAGCGCATTCGGCAAACTCACGAGTGAAACCCGCCAACCCATGACAAGAGATGCCTTTATGAGCCGTGTGCCATGGAGTCTTGACTTACTACCTGTCAAAGGCATTGCCTCGCTTTTGGCGAAACTCAAAGAGATCCGATTACCCTCGTTCCCCATCGGCCCCAGTATATTTTTAGTCGCAGCGTTATTTGGGCTTATTGCTACCAGCCTCATCATCAGCACCAGCACCCAGCGAAATGCAGCACTCACTGCCCAGTTCATCCAGGCCTTGGGGGCCGTGGACGGGAGCAGCATGGGATTGGCGGGGTATCAGACAAGCGACGTACTCGACTCACGCAAAGACAGTGGTCTGACTCAAGAGGACCAGGCCAATCGCCAGAAATCACGACACATGTTCTTTCAGAGCCTGAGCAGCATTGCCAATCAATCGGATACGTTGTTGATCAATGTGTATGCGCCTGACGATGTCATTATCTGGTCCAGCAACCCTGCATTGATTGGCCAGCGCTTTCCCGGCGACGAGAAACTGGAGTCGGCTGAGTCCGGCAAGGGTGGCGTCGTTGCCAGCTACCACCAGGTCAAGGAAAGCCGTACTGAGCAGCAGTTCACTCGACAGCCAAGCAGCATATTCGTTGAGAATTACATCCCGCTCGTCAATTCAGCAGGGGAAGTACCCTCAGTCGTTGAATTCTATACAGAGCCCCCCGGCTGGCTTACCAGTACGCGATCGGGTTACCTGGTGGTATGGCTCGCCTGCTCCCTTGCCGGAGCGTTGATCTATATCGGCCTCCTCTCCTTTGCCGGTAAGCGTGGTGGCGTCTTCCCTTCGAGGGTTCAACAGAACATTGACAACGAAATGGCCGCCTTGCTCAACGAAGTCACGTCCGTAGTGGCTCACAACTTACGCAACCCCCTCGCGGTTGTTCGTTCCAGTGCCGAGCTGGCCCTGGAGGTCGGAAGCCCGGCTGCCGGCAAAAACATCGGGGACATCATCAGTCAGGTCGATCGCATGTCAGAATGGATCAAGGAACTGCATGGTGCGTCCACCTCGCTGAAAGGTGAAATCGGAACGGTCGATCCGGTAGAGGCCGTCCTCGAGACCCTGCGCAATTTTGAACTGCCGTTAAGCAACGCCAATGTGCATGTGGAATTTTCAGCAGCCAGCACTTTGCCGGTAACAGGTCACCACCCGTTGCTTGTGCAAATATTGGACAGCCTGGTATCCAATGCTATTGATGCGATGCCAGACGGCGGCATTTTGTACATCGACATACATCAGCGCTCATTCAGGCGTTTGAACATAACGCTTCGTGACACCGGCAAGGGCATGACCACAGCCCAACAGAAAGCGCTGTTTCGACCGCGTTGCGCCATCAAGCATGGAGGGTTTGGTATCGGGCTGATGTTGGTGAAATTGATCATGAAACGTTTTGGCGGTCACGCGAGCCTCACCAGCAGCAAAAATAAAGGAACAACCGTCAACCTGTGCTTTCGGATGGCAAACAGTGATTAGCGCGAGCCGGCGATGGGGCGCGTCGCCCCTGGCCCGGCCATGCCGGGCATCGCCAGCACGATTGCCTCCTGCGAGCGCCCTGCCCTCAGCGAACCGGTAGGGCCACCGGGCGCATCGGCGCCGCATCGGCGCCGCGCAATTTCAAAGAGGCCCCCACAAACGCGAATTGATAAACCCGGTCCTTGGACAAACCTTCCAGGTTCAACAGCTCAATGATCGGTGCGCCCTGCATTGCCAATAGATAGGTATGCAGCGGCAGGTAGTTGCCCTCGACCTCCGAAGGGAAGGTCTCGAAACTCAGATTATCGGCACCGACCACCATCGCGCCGCTGTCCTCAACCAGGAATTTCGCCGCATCCAGGCTCAGACCTGGCGGGTTGGCCATGTAGGCCTGTGCGTGTTCATAGTCACGCATACGCCCGGTACGGATCAGCACGACGTCGCCTTTCTCCAGCACCACGCCTTGCTTGGTCAGCGCCTGCTGCAGATCGCTGCGGGTGATGCGGTAGTTATCCGCCAGTTGTTCCAGGCCCTTGGCCACGGCGACATCAATCATGACCCCGCGAGCGATGATCGGCGGCAGTTTCTCTGCGCCTGTGACATTCCAGCCACGATCACCCAGGTGCTGGTCGGCACGAAAGCCGTTCCAGATCTTGCCGTTGAGACCAAAATGGTTGAGCGCGTCGATATGGGTGCCCATGTGGGCATACATCGATACCGCCGAGCCGCTGTAGCTGACGTGCTGGTTCATCGGCTCGCCGACCTTCATCGGGTCGGCGATCACGTTGCCTTGCGGGGTGTGGGTCATCCACATCTGGTAAGGCGGGTCTCCCGCGGCCTGCCAACTGGGCATGCCGACAAAATACTCCACCGCGAGGTCGTAGGCCTGGGCCCCATTGACCCGGGCCAGGATCGCCGCCTGCGACTGCGGGGTCATCAGGTTCAGGCGCCCGATCTCGTCCTTCTCCCCCCAGGGGCTGATACCCACCTCGGGCCTGGCCGGTGCCCCGGCGCTGCACAGTGAGCTGAACACCGACAAGACGGCCAGCCCGGCAAGTTTTTTGATCCACGAACGTTGCAGCATGACATAACTCCTCAAAGGGGGGAGCGCTCATGCTATTAGCTGTTAAATCATAGATAATCAGGCGTTTGGTAAATTGATATTCAACCCAGGAGAAAATATATGGATGTGTTGCTGGCCATGCGTACCTTTCGCCGCGTGGTCGAGCGCGGCAGCTTCAGCCAGGCGGCTGTCGACCTGGGACAATCCACGGCGGCGGTGAGCAAGCAAGTGCGGCAGTTGGAGGAACGCCTGGGCAGCCTGTTGCTGCTGCGCACCACCCGGCGCATGAGCCTGTCCGAGGCGGGCCAGGCGTACTTCAGTGAATGCTGTCACCTGCTTGATGAACTGGACACCCTGGAACGTGCGACCCAAAGCGGCTCCAGCGAGCCCAGTGGTCGTCTGCGGGTCAACGCACCGCTGTCGTTCGGCCTCAAGGTGCTGTCGCCGATCCTGGTGACGTTCATGCAGCGCTACCCGCAGCTCAAGGTCGAGCTGACCCTCGACGACCGTCTGCTGGACGTCGTCAGCGAGGGCTTTGATGTATCGCTGCGGATTCGCAGCCACTTGCCGGACTCCTCGTTGGTCGCCAGACGCCTGGGTGAAATTGCGCAAGTCATCTGCGCGGCACCGGCCTACCTGCAGGCCAACGGCACGCCGCACACCGTCGACGACCTGCGAGCGCACAGTTGCCTGGCCTATCGTCTGGCTGAACATCCCGGCAGCTGGCATCTGCAGGGCCCACAAGGCAATAGCCGTCTGGAACTGCCCGTGCGCCTTGCGGTGGACAACAGTCTGATGCTGAGCGATATGCTCCTGGCGGGCCTGGGCATCGGCGCCCTGCCCTCGTTCATCGCCCAGCCCTTGCTCGACAGCGGCCAGTTGCTGCAACTGCTCCCGGGGCAGTCCATGCCCCGGCGCTCGATCTATGCCCTGTACGCCAGCCATCGGCATGTATCGCAGAAAGTCCGGGTGTTTGTGGATTTCCTCGCCAGTGCTCTGGAGACGCTACCGCCGCCAGCCCCCTTGGACAGCCCCCAGCAGCCTCTCCCTGTTCACGATCACACCTGATCCACAGCCTCGGCCACCCCCCGATCCTCGCCCAGGAACCCGCCACTCTGGTGGCGCCACAGCTGCGCATAGATGCCGTTTTTTGCGAGCAGTTCGGTGTGGGTGCCTTGTTCGATGATGCGTCCGTCATCCATGACAACCAGCCGATCCATGGCCGCAATCGTGGACAGCCGATGGGCGATGGCAATCACGGTTTTGCCCTCCATCATCTCATCGAGGCTTTCCTGAATGGCCACTTCGACTTCCGAATCCAGCGCGCTGGTGGCCTCGTCAAGCAGCAGGATCGGAGCGTTCTTGAGCATTACACGGGCAATCGCGACGCGCTGGCGCTGGCCGCCCGAAAGCTTGATGCCGCGCTCGCCCACCAGGGTGTCGTAGCCGGTATGACCCTGCCGGTCGCTAAGCTGGCTGATGAACTCATGGGCCTGGGCATTGGCCGCAGCGCTGCGGATTTGTGCATCGCTCGCATCGGGTCGGCCGTAGGCGATGTTGTCGCGTATGGAGCGGTGCAACAGCGAAGTATCCTGGGTGACCATGCCGATGGCGCTGCGCAGGCTGTCTTGCGTCACCTGTGCAATGTCTTGCCCGTCAATGCGAATCTGCCCGCTGTCGACATCATAAAAGCGCAGCAGCAAATTGATCAGGGTGGATTTGCCCGCACCGGAGCGGCCTACCAGTCCGACTTTTTCACCTGGGCGAATATTCAGGCTCAGGCCATCGAGCACCTGACGCTCGCCGTTGTAGTTGAAGCTCACATTGTCGAAGGTAACCGCCCCGCCACAGGTCTTCAGCACACCCGCGTCCGGCGCATCCTTCACCGTGGGGCCGCGGGTAAGGGTTGCCATGCCGTCCTGCACGGTGCCGATGCTCTCGAACAACGAGGTCATTTGCCACATGATCCAGTGCGACATGCCATTGATACGCAACGCCATGGCAGTGATTGCCGCCACGGCACCGGCGCCGACCTCACCCTGGTGCCATAGCCACAGGGCATAACCACCGGATGCCATGATCAACGCCACCACCAATGCCTGGTTGACGATCTCGAACTGGCTGACCAGGCGCATCTGGCGAAAGCCGGTTTGCTTGAAGTCCTCCATCGCTGCCCGTGCGAAGTGCGCTTCGCGATTGGAGTGGGAGAACAGCTTCACCGTAGTGATGTTCGTGTAGGCGTCCGAGATACGCCCGGTCATCAACGACCGTGCATTGGCCTGTTCCTGCCCGACTTTCCCCAGTCGGGGCACGAAGTACGACATGGCCAGGCCGAACAACACGACCCAGGCAACGAAAGGCAGCATCAGCTTCAGGGCGAAACCGCCGGCCAGGGCGATGATCGCAATGAAATACACCCCTATCCCGGGTACGATCTCGATAAGGGTGAACAGCAGGTCGCGCACGGCCAGCGCTGTCTGCATGACCTTGGTGGTGACCCGGCCGGAAAACTCATCGGAAAAGAACGACAGGCTTTGCCGTAGCATCAACCGGTGGAAGACCCAACGCAGTCGCAATGGCAGGTTGATCGCCAATATCTGGTGCTGCACCAGGGTACGCAGTGCCACCAGCCCGACGCTGGAGAGCATGACGATGCCCATGCCCCACAACACACGACGCTCCTGCGCCGCCGCATCACCTCCCGCCTGCCAGGTCGAGAGCAGGTCCACGACCTGACCGAGGAAAGAAAACAGCCAGGCTTCGTAGATCGACACGCTGGCACTGAGCAGCGCAAAAGCAAGAATATAACCGCGGGCGCCCCGTGTGCACGCCCACAGGAACCGGGCCAGGCCCTCGGGTGGTGGGGGTACCTCGTCAGGGGGAAAAGGGTCGAGCCTTCGTTCAAATGCACGAAGCATGGTGGTCTCCGAACCATCAAATTCAGGAGATTCTGCCACCGAAGTGTTGCTTTGAGGGATTTGCGACGTTGGGGCATATTACCCAGACAAGCCCTCAATGAGTCATTGACGGATCCCTTCGAAGCCCGGCAACGCGTACGTCCGCTGGAAATACCCTTCGGTTGGCCCATAAAAACGGAAATAGGCAAACCAGGCTTTGCCCGGCAGGATGCAGCTATCAGCCAAAAGCGAACTAGCGGCAAATAGCCCCCTGAAGGTCTGGTCCACTCCTTCCTCATTGATCGGGCGAGCTTCGGTTTTTCTGCCGGACGCCGCAATGCAAGGCCGGCAGATCGAACCTGTCTGCGATGGCCATCCGACCCTGTCGATGGCGTCTGTAGCGCAGGGACAGCAGCTCAGCAATCACCACTAGGCGTGACGGCCCCGGCCCGGCATCGGCAGCAAAACGCCCCCGGTACCAGTGCTGGATCGCCTGGCAGGCCTCCAGCTCACCCGTGGCACCCGTGCGCAGCACCCACCGATCGAATGCCCCGCAGCTTTGCCTGGCCCGCAGGCCTGCGATGCCGATCCAGCAACAGGCTTTGAGGAACAGGTAAGGCTCTGCACCACGAACCCGGCGCCGGCACGCCTCCAGCTCACGTCCGACTGCGAGCCTGAACGTGCCGAAGTAGCGAAGGGTCAGCCCCAGTAATACCAGGCATGCCAGCGCCGCCCCGATCTGCCAGGACGACAGCAACGCCAGCCGCTCTTGCCAGCCAAGCCGCAAGCGAGAATCCTCCACCGGTGTTGTCTGCGCCCGCACCTCGCCACCGTCTAGACGAGCGGTCCTGAAGCGTTGTGCGCCAGTGTCGTACCAGCGCACGACCAGCGGGTTCAAGACCAGGGTTTCGCGGGTGCCAGACGCATAGAACCAGTGCTCGATACGGGTGCCACCGCTGAAGTCGCCGTAGTTGTTCAGATCAGCCGTTTGCGCCTGGTGCTGCACGGCATCATCGTCGACCGGCAAGGGGGGGATCTGGTTGCCCTGGATCCCCTTGGCTTCGAGGGTGATTCGCCGCTCGAGCAGCTGCCCCCGTTGCAGCTGCAGCTTATCCAGCGCCTCGACTGGCAGCGCCTGCGGTGAGCCGGCGCCGGTCTGTAGGTAGAACGCTTGGGTCAGTTTCAGTGCCGTGGCCGGCAAGAAGCGCTCCAGCGAGCCTGCACCGGCAGGCAGCGCCACTTGCAGCTCCACCGGTGCGATGGGCAGCGCCGGGGAGTCGGCCTGATCCGGATAGACGTTGATCGATGCCGGTGTCAGCCGCAAATGCCCCTGCGCCAAGGGCGTCAGCAGGTAGTTCTGGGTAGCTCCCCGCTGGGTGAACGTGCCCCGCTCGCGCTCGATCCCCGGCGACAGCATCATCAGGGGCAGCAGCGTCGCGCCAGGCATGTCCCACTGGGGATAGCGCGGGTACCAGTTGATGGCGCGCGGCATCCAGACCGTGACCGTCAACAGCACACTCTGCTTGGGCACCACTACCTGGGGCAATTGCGCCGCGGGCTCGCCAATCATCTGGAGTTCGACGCTGGCTTGCCAGTCATCCGCCTCGTGCGCCGCTGCCAGGCCGGCCAGGCACAGCGCGGCGATACCCAGCCAGCCTGCGCATCTCATTGCGCTGGCTCCTGCGTTTGCAACAGGAACAGCGCTTTGAGCATGTCCTTCGGCGAGGTCTTCACATTGACCATCCACTGGTCCAGTTCCGCCTCGCCCATCGAGGATACGGGCGGCGCGGTTTCCTCTTCCGGGTGGTGTCGCGGCGTAAGGTCGATGCGGATGGAGCCTACCTCGTTGTCACCAGGCTCGGCCCTCTGCCGTTCACCGGGGCGCTTGGCCAAGGCCTCAAGCACGGCTTCGACAGCCTTGGCGTTGGCGCTGGCCTGGGCAAGGCCAGGGTCCATGTCCAGGGCCTGGCGATAGGCCTTGAGCGCCGCCTGGTAGTGCTGCTGCCGGGCCAGGCTGTTGCCCAGGTAGAAACGCCCTTGCGCGGTGTTCGTCCGGCCGAAGGCTGCGGCGGCTTGTGGGTAGTCTTCGGCAAGGTAATAGGCCCGGCCTTGACGGTAAGGGTCGACGAACTTCCGGGCAGCCCGAGGGTAGTCGCCATCTTCGAGCGCTCGCTGGCCCTGTTGGTCGGGCGTCCACCACAGATCGTTCCAGTCGGCGCGTGCATCGGGTGCATGAACGCCAGCCAGCAGCATCAAGGGCAAGGCCAGCACACGCAAGCGTCGATGCAGCAGTAGAGCGAATGGCAACATCGCCAGCGCCAGCCAGTAGCCGGCATCCTGCCAGTGCCATTGGGCGTCGGCATTCTGCGCCTGGACCTGGGTGCCGCGAATATGCTGGCCAAGCCAGGCCAGATCCTGGTCGTCGGTCGACAGGCCGGTGACGTTCAGGCCCTGGTCCTTGAGCGCGGCGAAATCGTCCAGTGGAACAGCGCTGTCCGCATCTGCCAGCCCCGCTGGGGCGAAACGCGGCGGCCCACCCGCGCCGCTGCCGACCACCAGCACCTCCAAGGCGGCAAACGTCTGATGGAAAGCCAGCAGGTCCGCCCGCTCGGCACTGGACAGACTGTCGGTCATGATGATGACGTTGGCCGGCAACGGGGTGCTGCCCGCCGTCTGCCGGGCCAGCTCGAGCGCCTGGCCCAGCCCGGAGCGCGGTAGCGTGACGGTGGGCATGATGTCCGGCTCCAGCGGCGTCAGGTACAGGTCGAAGAAGCTCGCATCGCGGGTCAGCGGAACCACCAGATGGGCACTGCCGGCATAGGCGATGACGCTGAACGAGGCCTGCGGCATCAGGCGTCGCAGTGCCTGGACCTTGGCCTTGACCGCGCGGTTGCGGTTGGGCGCGACATCACCGCTGTACATGCTGTTGCCATTGCCAAGGACGACGATGATCGCGGCCTGCTGCGCCAGTTCGTCCGGCACTTGTCTGTTCCAGCTCGGCCCGGCCAGCGCGAGCATGCCCAGTGCCAGTAACAGCCACAGCAGTTCGACGACGCCGAAACGGCGGCGCACTGCGCGGTCACGGATCAAGGCTGCGGCGAGCCTGGCGTCCAGCACCTGGTTCCAGGGCGAGTGCTCCACCCGCCTGCGTCGCCCGAACGCCCCCAACAGCAGACAGGCTGTCACGCCGAGCAACCACCAAGGGTTGAGGAAATGCAGGTCGCTCATGCAGCCTCCTTTCGTGTGCGCAAGTGCAGGCCGAGAAGCCCGAGGCCCGCAAGCGCCGCCAGCAGGGGGTAGCGGTACAGCGGCTGGTGATAGGACCAACCGAGCTTGCGCACCTTGCGCGGCGTGATGCGGTCGAGCTCGGCGTAAACCTGGCGCAGCGAACCGGCACCCTGGCCGGCCAGGTGGAAGGTGCCGCCCGTGGTGCTGGCGATCCGTTGCAGCAGCGGCAGGTCGCTGCTGTCGTCGCCACCCTGCCCCAGCGCGATGGTATGGATGGTCAGGTGCTCCTTGCGCGCCAGGCGCAGGGCCACGTCCGGCGGCAGGGTGGAGGCGGTGTCCTTGCCGTCGGTCAGCAGCACCACCATGCGCTCCAGGCCGGCGTCCGCCTGGCCCATGTTGCGGAACATCTTCACCGTGCTGCCCAGGGCATCGCCGATGGCAGTCTGCGGGCCGGCCATCGCCGGGCGCAGTTCGTCGACCCGTTGCAGCAGCATGCGCTGGTCACGGCTGAGGGGCGCAAAGGGGTACGCCTGGCTGCCGAAGACCACCAGGCCGATGCTGTCGTCCTTGCGCGCCTGCACGAAGGTGCGCACGGCGGCCTGCAGCACGCTCATGCGCGACGCCTTGGCACCATCTTCGGCCTGCATGTCTTCGGTGGCCATCGAGGCCGATACGTCCAGCACCAGTACAAGGTCGCGTTCCGGCACTTCCTGCCAGGTAGCCGGCACCAGCCACTGCGGGCGGGTGGCGGCGAACACCAGGCAAAACCAGACACCGGCGAACAACAGCAACAGCAGCCGGTCGTTGCCCGGCCGTGCAGCCGCCACCTGGGCCGATCCCAGCAGGTTGGGCAGGTTCGGCACGCGCACGCTCTGGTCGTGGCTCATGCTCGCCGCCGGCAACCAGCGCATCGCCAGCGGCAAAGGTAGCAGCAACCACAGCCAGGGCCACTCGAAGGCCAGCCGCTGCATCAGCGCCAGCAGCTCAGCGTACATCGGGTAGTTCCTGCAACCAGCGGGCAAAGGCCTGTGCCAGCGCCTCGTTGGTCGCAGCACCCAGGCGTGCGTCGCGCCGGTGATGGCCGTCGAGCAATGCCTGGCGCGCGGCGGGGTCCAGTTCTGGCAACTGGTCCAGGGTTTCAGCATCGCCGAGTGCGGCCACCCGGGCACGGCCCATGTGCACAAGGCACACCCGCTTGATCAACACGAACCAGTCGTCGACGCTGGCATTGGCCCTGGCCGCCTGCGCCAGCGCGCTCGCCTGGCGCCGCCAGCGTCGCCGCCGGTACTGTCGGTAGCACCACCCGGCATAGAGCAACAACGCAAACACCAGTGCCGCGAGCAGCAGCTTCCACGCCAGGGTCTGCGGAATCAGGCTGACGGGTGTCGGCAATGTCAGCTCGGCTAGCTCCGGCAGGTCGATGCCGGATACTTCGTTGCGCTGCGGTGTGCTCATCGCTGCCCACCGATCAGGCTCAAGGCCCGGCCAAGTTGGGCCTGGGCCGATTCATAGGTAGTGAAGGGCGCCACGCCCATGCCCGCTTCAGTCAGGCGAGCCTGCAGGGCCTCGAGATTGCGCCGGGCGCGGTCTTCGATACCGTCACGCTGTTCACTGGCGCAGAACCGCAGCTCAGCCTCGATACCGCCATAGCTGGCGAGGAACTGGCCCTGCGACGGCCAGTTGTCCATGATCCCGTCGAACACCGGAATGGCCAGGGTCTGGGTACGCAAGGCAACTTCGTCCACCAGCAGCCAGGCTTCGTCGCTGAAGTTGTGAAAGTCGCTGATCAGGACCACCAGGGTGTCCCGGCCTTGCATGCCGAGCAGGCGCCGCAGGCCCAGCGGCAGTTGCTGCACCGCCTGGGTGCTCCGCCCCTCGGAGCCCAGTGACTGATTGGCCGTCACCAGTTGGCTGAAAAGCTGGAGCAGATGCCCGCGGTGCTCGCGCGGTGCGCTGCTGACCAGCGGCCCCTCGCCGACGATGACCAGGCCGCAGGGCTGGCGCCGGTGGTGGGCCAACCACAGCAGCTGGGCAGCAGTACGCGCCGCCAGCACCGACTTGAGCTGCAGGCGGGTGCCGAAGAACATATCCTGGGTCTGGTCCACCAGCACCAGCAGCGCGCGCTGACGCTCCTCGTTGAATACCCGCACGAAGGGTGCACCGCCCATCCGCGCGGTGACGTTCCAGTCGATGTCGCGCACATCGTCGCCCTGCAGGTAGGGCCGGATCTGATCGAAGGCACCGCCCCGGCCGTTGAGGCGCGAAGGTCGGTTACCCAGACGCAAGCTGCGACTGACTCGCGGGTAACTGATGGCCATCTGCTGGGTGACGCCAGCGAAGGCGACCAGTTCCTCCAGGTCGACATAGACGCCTTCCTGCGATTTCATCGTCGTCATCCGGCGATGACTAGGCTCAGGAGCCGGTCGATCGCCTGCTCCACCGTCACCCCGCTGGCGGCGGCCTGGAAGGTCAGCACCAGGCGGTGGCGCAGCACATCGTGGGCGACCGCCTGCACGTCCGCGGCGTCGACATAGTCACGCCCGGCCAGCCAGGCATGCGCCCGGGCCGCCCGTTCGAGGCCCAGGCTGGCACGCGGGCTGCCGCCTGCCGACAGCCATTGCGCCAGTTCCTGATCATGCTGGGACGGATAGCGGCTGGCCTGGATGATGCCGACGATATAGTCCTTGATCGCTTCGCTGACGTGTATCGCCGCCACTGCTCGCCAGGCGTCGTAGATCACCTCCAGGGTGAGTTTTTCCGGGCTTTCTACAGCAGCGTCCGCATCGCCCACCGGCGCCTGGGCATACTTGCGCTGGTGCTCGTCACGTACCAGGTCGAGGATGTGCTTCTCACTGTCGCTGGACGGGTAGTCGACCTTGACCTTCATCAGGAAACGGTCCAGCTGGGCTTCGGGCAGGTTGTAGGTACCTTCCTGTTCCACCGGATTCTGCGTCGCCAGGGCCATGAACAGGCGTGGCAAGCGGTAGGTCTTGCCGGCGACGGTGATCTGCCGCTCCTCCATCGCCTCCAGCAGCGCCGATTGCACCTTGGCCGGGGCGCGGTTGATTTCGTCCACCAGCACCAGGTTGCCGAACAGCGGCCCCTGGCGGAACTGGAAGGCGGTGTCCAGCGAGGCGGCGTCGGGCACGTAGATTTCCGAGCCGGTGATATCGGCCGGCAACAGGTCGGGAGTGAACTGGATGCGCCGGAAGCTCGCCGCCAGGTTGTCGGCCAGGCTGCGGATGGCGCGGGTCTTGGCCAGCCCCGGCATTCCTTCGAGCAGCAGGTTCGAGTCGCACAACAGGCACAGGATGATGCTGCGTACTACGCGCTCCTGGCCGATGATCGAGCGACCCATGCGGTGTTCCAAGGCGAGAATCTGGGAATGGCTGGTCATGGGACTGCGTCGGGCTCCCTCGCGCGAGACCGGCTGGCACTTGCCCAGCCGGTCGCCTTGCGCCGTCGTGGCTTATTTGACCTTCTCGATGTCGCCCAGGGTCCAGGACTTGTCGAAGAAGGCTTCGGTGGGTGCATAGAAGCGGAAGTAGGTGAACCAGCCCTCGCCAGGGTTGGTCTGCACCCAATTCTGCTCGTAGCCCTTGACCGGCTTGGGCCCGTAGTAGAGATCCACGGAGCCGTCGGCATTGGTCTTCAGGCCCTGCTTGCCGGCGCCGACGTCGGGCGCGTTCTGGTCATTGACGATCATCTGCCGCTCTTTCTCGTCATACACCGTCGAGGACCAGAACTGCTTGGCCGGTACGTTGGCCGGTACATGCAGCTTGTAGGTGTTCTCGCCGGTCAGCCAGTTGCCGTCCTTGTCCTGGTAGGTGACGATGTAGCGCTGGCCGACGCCTGGGGTCTGGGTGAGCATGGCCTTGGAAATGGCCACCGCCTCGTAGAACCAGGAGGCGCGCTCGTCGAACTGGTCCCAGTTCTCGGCACGCTGGTTCGGTGCCAGGGTGATGGCGTGCTTCCAGTGGGTACCCTTCCAGAACGGTGGTTCGAAGCGCTTGGCATAGTTGTTGGCCTTGGCCAGTGCCTGGCCAAGCACGACGCCATCCTCCAGCGCCTTTTTCTGCTCGGGCGTGGGGTTGAACGGCTTGCCCTTCTCGATGCCGAGGAAGCGCAGGTGCTCCATCATGAAGCGGTCGCGTTCAGCGACGATATCTTCCTGCACCAGCTGGTTGACCGCCTGCCAGTAGGCCATGCCCTGTGGTGCGGTCTGGCTCCATTTCTGCTCGCCAGCCGGCAGCACAGGCCAGGCTTCACCTTCCTTGCCGTCCTTGAACAGCGCCGTGCTTATCTTTGGCACCAGCTCTTTCACCGCGGCGGCCTTGTCCTTGCCCAGCAGGCGTACGCCGAAAAACACGATATTCGACGGCGACTGCACGACGTAATAGCCTTGCGGCGCGATCTTCTCGTGACCCGGCGGCAGCAGCAGGTACTTGCCGCCCTCGCCCTTGTCGGGGCCGACCGCGCCCAGGTCTTCCAGCACGCGCTGGTGCACATCCATCACCATGCCGGCCATCAGCCCCTTGGGCAGGGTCAGCACCAGGGGGCCGGTCTTGGACAGGTCGGTGATGGAAAGAATATAGGGGGTGGTGAAGTTGGGGGTGAGGATGCCCTGTTTCTGCTTCTGGGTCAGGTAGGAGGCCAGGTGGCCGTCGGGAATGTTGAACGTGTTGTTCTGCGCATTTTTCCACTGGATCATTCCGATCGCGGGGATCGCCCACATATAGGCCTCGGCCGCACGCATCAAATCCATTTTTTCCAGCAGCTTGTCCATCGTTGCCTTGGTCGGGTAGCCGCCGTCGTATTCGAGCTTGCCGATGGGGGAGTCCTCGGTTTCCATCTTGCCCGCCCACGCTGGAAGCGACGAGGCCACCAGCGCGCAGCTGATGGCCGAGGCGAGTATTTTCTGGCTGAGCGTCATGACGGGAGATCCTTATCGAGAAAGTCACGGCCTTGGCCGGTAGGCCCATGTATCGGAATGCGGTCCACGGCTTGTCACGACCGCGGATACCCTCGACGTTTGGAGTAGCAGTCTAGACCGACATTCGGCAGATGCCTGCTGATGCAAAGCAGCGCTCCCCGCAGTTGCAGTTTTTTCGATTCAGGCCGTACTTCGTCGACCACTTTTTGCTCCTCAAGCGGCTTCAACCAGGGCAGCTCCGGGTCGTTGACAGCCCTACGTGAGAGGCCGCAGGTCGCAGCGTGTTTTCTTGCCAGGCTGCCTTCGGTCCTGACGTAAGTTCTATGTACTGCAAGAAATATGGGGCGATGTGTCAATCATCCCCCGGGAAGAATGTGATTCAGTACGCCTGAGCTGGAAAGCTGTTCCAGTAGCAAAATGGACACTACACATGAGCAACAGCCAGGTTGCCCCCTCCCGTGCGTGCTCAAGGTTCGCCCCCCTCCTGAATGCACTGGCTGTAGCAATGCTGCTCAGCGCCGGTGGTTCCACCTGGGCTGGGGGCATCTCCCTGTACGAAGCCGGTCACGAAGGCGCGGGCCTGGCCAACGCCGGCGCCGCGGCGCTGGCCACCGACCCAAGCGTTCTGATGAGCAACCCTGCGGGCATCAGTCAGCTCAAGGGCACGCAAGTCAATGCCAATGCCCAATTCATTGTCGGCGGTATCAGGTTTTCCCAGGATGCTGACAACACCTTTGACGGCGGCAACGGTGACAATCCCCTGCCCTTTCTGCCTGGAAGCAGCTTTTTCATCAGCCATGAGGTCAATGACAAGGCCAGCATCGGCTTCGGCCTATACGGCAACTTCGGCTTGGCGCTCGATTATGACGATGATTGGGCCGGGCGCTATTTCACCCAGGAATCGGCGATCATGGGTGTCTCGTTTCAACCCACCTACGCCTACAAGATCAACGATGACCTCTCCATTGGTTTCGGTCCGCGATTGGTTTACGGTTATTTGCGCACGGAAGTGGCAGTGAATAACAATGTGCTGGGTCTGGGCAGTGCCCCCGACGGCCAACTGCGCTACAAGGATACCGACGTGGGCGTGGGTTTTGACATCGGCCTGCTCTATACCCTCAATGAGCGCACCACACTGGGCCTGGCCTACACCAGCAAGGTCGACCTGGAGTTCGAAGACCAGGCCGACCTCAAGCACATCACCAACCCACTGCTGCGCGCGGCATTGAACCGGCTCGATGCCGATGGGCTCAGCCTGGACGTGACCGTGCCGCAAAGCGTGCTGGCCAGCATGGCATACCAACTGGACCCACAGTGGACGCTGTTGGCAAGCCTGGGCTGGCAGGACTGGAGTGCGTTCGGCAAGGTCGGGGTGGAGATCGATACCCGCACAGTGGCCACTACCGCCACCACGGCCAACCGGCAATACAAGGACACCTGGCACCTCTCCCTGGGCGCGCAAAACCAGATTAACCGGCAATGGCGCTGGAGCCTTGGGGTTGCCTATGACTCACCTGCCGTGGACGATGAAGACCGTACCGTGGACAACCCGATGAATGATGCCTGGCGCTTGGCCACCGGGGTGAACTATGCCCTGGATGAGCACACCGATCTGCACCTGGCTTATACGTTTGTGTGGCTGGGCGACATGCCAGTGCAACAAACCAAGCACCTGTCCGGTGGTACGGTCTCGGGTGAATATTCCAACGCCGGGTTACACATCCTGGGGGGTGGCGTTGTCTGGCGTTTCTGAACCTTGCAAAGGATCAAGCGAAGCACGCCAACCGGTTTGAGCAACAGGCATGACAGCCATTAATTCCGCCGCGCGGTACGCCTGGCCACGCCAGCAACACTCACGGGCGTGAGTGGACGTCCAACGACGGCCTCGGCGGGAGAAACAACGCTGTGTATACCAGGAACTGACAAGCTCTCTCCAAGTTCAAGGGCACACATCAGAACAAATCCTGCTAGCAGGAAACCACCCGATTTCATCAAGAGGTTCATTGGGTTTGTCCTCGTATGAAGTTGCTTGGCAGGTCCTCGGCATTGGGCAGGTCTTTGAGCTCGATTTTTTTCGCATTGGTCGAGTTGGTGAAGGCGAAATCTTCAGGCGCAACAGCATCGCCGCTTTTCCAGTCGCTAAGCTGAATGCTGTATTGCGGGGCACCGGCAATCAGTTTTGAAGTGATGACATAGCGGCAGGGATAGGGCTTGTCGCCCTGTGCGATCCAGATCTGCCAATCAACCTCCTTCTTCCGGAAGGCCAGGTGATCGCACTCGGCACCGCCAATCACGCCACTGCCCAGATCCTTTATGTCGTACACGCCTGACATCAATTGATCTTGAGGGTTCGACATGAACAGGTCCGCGCCAGGAAGCGGCCTGTTGTATTTGTCCCTTAGCACATCAAGCAGGTGATCGAGCGTGCCCGGGACTTCAGTCTGCGCATAAATGTTTTTATTTTTTCCAAGCAACGTAAGCGTCTTGCCATTGAACAGCATCTCGACATCTACAAACCCACTGGAGCGCGTACTACGAATTTTGTCAGGCCGGTTTATAACGACAGCGCCGGAACCTGCCAATGCAAGGCGTTGCTGATCTTTAGTGACGACTTCAAGGATGGTGTCGTATTTGAACGACAGGTTTTTTTGCGCTGACATATAGTCGGACATACCCTTGAGCCGGGTTTTGGCATAGGCTTCATCAGCAAGTGCCGCTGGCGCAATGCCAACCCCGATGATCAGTGCAAATCCCGCTCCGGCGAGGCGCCTTACAGGGAACCCGATCAAATAGCTTCGATTGATTTCCATCATGGCCAGCCTTTGAGAGTGCCGAACTTACAATGATGAACTCTAACGTTAGTCGTTCCAGAATCCGTGTGCCGGCCATTCGCCGACCATTCATCTGGAGCGCAATCAGCGGGTAACCCGGCAGGCTGTACCCACCGCTGTGGCCCGGCGCAATTGCGACATGACGTTCCCCGCCGTAATCACCGTTGCAGGCGACATTGGGCAACCGCTCGCGGCCAGCGCCTCTGCAACCCAGGTATTGCAGGTATAGAACAGCGAATAGTTACCCTCGGCCTGGTAGAACCGGCTCTCTCCATACAGACCTGGGCCGAGCACCGCCAAGGTGCCGGTCGTCGAGTGAGTGAAGGTCCCGGCCACGAACGCGAGCAGCCGCCGGTAACCGTCTTCGCTCACCCGTACCTCGATGACCTCGCTTGCAGCGAACCGCCGCCTGGGGTCCCCGTCAATCCTGACCGCATGCAGCACGGTCGCCGTCGACCCGAACAAGGCTCGCAGGGCGAGGCCCAAGGTGGCCTGAGGGGCTCGGTAAAAGTCCTCGTCACCCCAGCCGAACTCAACGAAATCGCCGTCGCCGAACGCTTCGGCCAGTGCGCGAAGCTCCTGCAGTAGATCGGGGCGCGCAATTGCCAACCCGGTATGCAGGCCATGGTTCACGACATAGAAGGACCGCCAGGCGCTCTCCTCGCCCCTTGGCGGGTCCGGCGCGGTAGCGCAGCCGAACAGCGTCAGGATCAGGGCCAGCACGACAATGCGCATGCACAAGGGATTGGGCTCGCTAACGAACGTGGAAACCCCGGCTGGGGCAGTTGCTCCATACAAGCATAGAGCACGAGGGTTGCCATATATACGAAAAAGCGTATATTCGAAAAATCATATACACGCACCAGGTCCATGAGCGCATGAAGCTGTTCGTCCTCGTGAAAACCACGCACTGAGAACCGCCATGACTGAGTCACTGACCCCTACCACGGTCTTCAAATGCCTCGCCGACGAGAATCGCATTCGGATGATGCTGCTGATCGCTCGCGAGCAAGAGCTTTGCGTCTGTGAACTGATCTGTGCCCTGGAAGAAAGCCAGCCGAAGGTTTCCCGCCACCTGGCGCAACTTCGCACAGGCGGCCTGCTGGAAGACCGTCGCCAGGGCCAATGGGTCTACTACCGGCTGCATCCAGCGCTGCCCGCCTGGGTACGCGAGGTCCTGGCAGCGACGCTCAAGGCCAACCGCGAGTGGCTGGGTACCAGCGCCGAACGACTGGACAGCATGGGTGACCGCCCGCAGCGCATTGCCACCTGCTGCTGAGCAGCGCGATGCCGCCCACCTCAAGGCCGAGCTGGCACGCATCGGGCCCAATCAGGCATCCGGTGCCTTTTCCCAGGAGTGAAATCATGACCGAACACCCTATCCCCAACATCGACCGTGCACTGATCGATCTGCCATCCTCCGACACACTGGCAATCGAGCAGCCGTCCACACACAAACCTCGCATCCTGCTCCTGTATGGCTCGACCCGCGAACGCTCCTTCAGCCGTCTGCTGACCGAGGAAGCGGCACGCCTGCTGGAGCACTTCGGTGCCGAAACACGGATCTTCAACCCGACCGGCCTGCCATTGGCCGATGACGTGCCCGATGACCACCCCATGGTCAAAGAACTGCGCGAGCTGGTGCTCTGGTCCGAAGGCATGGTCTGGTGTTCGCCGGAACGCCACGGTGCGATGACAGGCGTGTTCAAGTCGCAGATCGACTGGATCCCGCTGAGCATGGGCGCCGTGCGACCGACACAGGGCAAGACCCTTGCGGTGATGCAGGTCTGCGGCGGCTCGCAGTCGTTCAACGTGGTCAACCAGCTGCGCGTGCTTGGCCGCTGGATGCGCATGTTCACCATCCCGAACCAGTCGTCAGTGCCGAAGGCCTACCTGGAGTTCGACGAAGCGGGCCGCATGAAGCCGTCTTCGTACTACGACCGTGTCGTCGATGTGATGGAGGAGTTGGTGAAGTTCACCCTGCTGCTTCGTGATCGCGCCGACTACCTGGTCGATCGCTACTCCGAACGTAAAGAGTCGGCTGAAGCACTGTCCAAGCGTGTCAATCAACGATCCATCTGAGGTTTCTCGAGCCTGCAACTGCACAAGCTGCTCCCGAGATCAATCACTTTACCAACACCTTCTGACCGCTCGCGAACCGCGACCTGAGAACAAGCACATGGCAATCAAAGTAGGCATCAATGGGTTTGGACGTATCGGTCGCCTGGCGCTGCGCGCGTCCTGGGACTGGCCGGAATTCGAATTCGTGCAGATCAATGACCCGGCCGGCGACGCCGAAACCCACGCCCACCTGATCAACTTCGACTCGGTCCACGGACGCTGGCACCGTGAAGCAGGTGCAGACGGCGACTCGGTGGTGATCGATGGCAAGCGCATCAAGGTCACGGCCAACAAGACCATCGCCGACAGCGACTGGTCGGGCTGCGACCTGGTCATCGAGGCCAGCGGCAAGATGAAATCGGTTGCCGTGCTCCAGGCCTACCTGGACCAGGGCGTCAAACGCGTGGTGGTCTGTGCGCCGGTGAAGGAAGCGGGTGCGCTGAACGTGGTGATGGGCGTCAACCAGCACCTGTTCGACCCGGCCCGGCATCGCATCGTCACCGCCGCTTCCTGCACCACCAACTGCCTGGCGCCGGTGGTCAAGGTGATTCACGAGAACCTGGGCATCCGCCACGGCTCGATCACCACCATCCACGACCTGACCAATACCCAGAGCATTCTCGACACCCCGCACAAGGATCTGCGCCGCGCCCGTGCCTCGGGCATGAGCCTGATTCCGACCACCACCGGTTCGGCCACCGCGATCGCCGAGATCTTCCCCGCGCTGCGCGGCAAGCTCAATGGGCACGCCGTGCGCGTACCGCTGGCCAACGCCTCGCTGACCGACTGCGTGTTCGAAGTGGAGCGTGAGACCACGGCTGAAGAGGTAAACGCGCTGCTCAAGGCGGCTGCCGAAGGTCCTTTGAAGAACATCCTGGGCTATGAAGCGCGCCCACTGGTGTCCATCGACTACCGCACCGATCCACGGTCTTCGATCATCGATGCGCTGTCGACCCTGGTGGTCAACGGTACCCAGGTGAAGCTCTATGCCTGGTACGACAACGAGTGGGGCTACGCCAACCGTGCGGCGGAACTGGCCCGACTGGTCGGTACGGCGGAGTAGACGGCGATCATGAAGGCGTTGTCTGCCCTGCCCGCGCAAGTGCGTCAGTATCTGCTGGTGACCGGCAACTACTGGGCCTTCACCCTCACCGACGGTGCATTGCGCATGTTGGTGGTCTTGCATTTCCACACACTGGGCTACACGCCGCTGCAGATCGCCGCGCTGTTCCTGTTCTACGAAGTGTTCGGTGTAATCACCAACCTGGTGGGCGGCTACCTCGGCGCCCGCCTGGGGCTCAATCGCACCATGAACATCGGCCTGGGCCTGCAAGTGCTGGCCTTGCTGATGCTCACGGTGCCGGTAGCCTGGTTGACGGTGCCCTGGGTGATGGCCGCCCAGGCGTTGTCCGGCATCGCCAAGGACCTGAACAAGATGAGCGCCAAGAGCGCCATCAAGCTCCTGGTACCGAATAATCAGCAAGGCACCCTCTACACGTGGGTGGCCATCCTCACAGGCTCGAAAAACGCGCTCAAAGGGGTGGGTTTTTTCCTCGGCGGTGCGCTGCTCGCGCTGCTCGGCTTCAGCATGGCCGTGCTGGCCATGGCGTCGGTGCTGGCATTGATCTGGGTGGGCAGCTTGCTGCTGCTGAAAAAGGACCTGGGCAAGGCCAAGGCCAAACCGAAATTTCGCGACATGCTGTCCAAGAGCCGGGCGATCAATATCCTTTCGGCCGCCCGACTGTTTCTCTTCGGCGCCCGCGACGTCTGGTTCGTCGTAGCGCTGCCGGTGTACCTGAGCAGTGTCCTTGGCTGGGACTTCTGGCGGGTCGGTGGTTTTCTTGCCGCCTGGATCATCGGCTATGGCATCGTCCAGTCGTTTGCCCCCACCCTCACCGGCAAGCAGCGTGGCCATGTCCCGGACGGCCGAGCGGCCTTCACCTGGGCCATCGCCCTGGCCGGACTGCCAGCCCTGATCGCGCTGGGCCTGACTGCCGGCGGGTCGCCCCACGTGGTACTGCTCGGTGGGCTGATGCTGTTTGGCGTGCTGTTCGCCGTGAACTCATCGCTGCACAGCTACCTGATCGTCAGCTATGCCAAGGAGGATGGGGTATCACTGGATGTGGGCTTCTACTACATGTCCAACGCGCTGGGACGGCTGCTCGGCACGCTGCTATCGGGCTGGGTGTTCCAGTCCCATGGCCTGCAGGCCTGCTTGTGGGTCTCCAGCATTTTTGTACTGGCTGGCGCACTGATCTCGATTGCATTGCCCAGGCACCGCGACACTGCACAGCAGCCAAGCTGACCCATGCCTGCGCCAGAAATCAGGAACGATCCAACCGCCCCTGCGGTCAACACGTTCAGCAGTGATCAAAAACGGTCTACATCATGAGGAGTCGCCATGAGTACCCTGACGATCGAAGGCTGGTGCAAAGGCAGCGGCGAGCAGAAATCCACCCCGGTGGGCGACATACACTTCGACATCGAAGGCGCTGTCCACACGGCTCTGGAGCAAGCCGAAGAGCGCCTGCAGCAGAGCCACGCGCGTGAAGAGATGGTTGATGTCGATATGGACGCGATGAACCTGGTCATGCCGCAGGGATACGGCCCACTGGCCGACTGCCGTCTACGGGTTTACCTGAGCGATGACCAGCGCGGCCAGTTCCATCTGGTCGGTCATCGCGCCAGTGACGGCAGCCTGATCTATTCCAATGCGGTGTTGATTGCCCAACTGAGCTGAGCGCCACGCTGCCCGGCGGCTGAATCGCCCTTGTGACCGGCCCGGGGGCGATTGAGCCTGCGCCTACGCCGTTGCATCCAGCGCCATTCTGTATTCGATGACGCCAGGCTTTTCGGCAATCCAGTCGTATAGCCGCTGGGCGATCTGGTTGGTCTCCTGGGTGTGCCAGTAGAGCCGGTCACAGTTTTTTTCCTGCGCCTGCCCCTGCACATACTCGATCAGCTTCTTGCCGATCATCTGCCCGCGTACGCTCGGGTCTACGTAGAGATCCTCCAGGTAGCAGAAATCATTGCGTCCCCAGGTCGAGCGGTGAAACACGAAGTTCACGAAGCCGTAGATCCGTTCGCCGTCCCAAGCGACCGCACAGTGCACAGGCTCGGCGTCGTCGAAGAAACGCGCCCAGGTCATCCTGGTCGTTTCCATGCCTAGCTCCACCTGGTAGAACGCCTGGTACTGAGCCCAATAGGCGCACCACTGTTCGAAGTCCTTTTGCGCTACGGGGCGAACCGATAGAACCTGGTTTACAGCTGTCATACGCAATCCTTAATGACGGTAGAAACGGAAGTTGAACGCTGTCGACACCTGCCCCGGGTGTATCCGTTGCGGCACCGACGCCAAGTGGCTTGAGCACGCTTGGCAGTTGATTAAAGCGCAGCAATGGCATGGCCAGCCCATCCAGTTTCTGCACTCGGGCCAGACCACTTCTCGTGCTCTGCGCGCAAAAGTCATTGTCCCCGACAGCGCTTTTTCCGCCCTCCTCCTGCACCCAGAATTCGCGCCTGACCTCACTTCCCGTTCAGGACAACCCGGATGACCTTCTTGAAACCCCTGCTGCTCGCCACTGCCCTGGCCACCACCACCCAGGCCGCCCTGGCGGCCGACTGGCAGAACTCGCCCTACGGCAAGCACGACGAGATCGGCGCCGCCAACCTGCTCACCCCCGAGGTGGTCAAGCAGGCCGTCGGCCTGGTGAAAACCGGCAAGACCTACCCCCTAGCCGTCCCCGTGAGCAAGGACCTGCCCGCCTTTCGCCATCGCAGCTTCCACCTCTACAACATCCAGCCCGGCGAACAGGCCGGCCAGACCCTGGGCAAGAACAAATTCAGCTTCAACGATGAACTGGTCAACGGCTGGACCGGCGTCGGCACCCAGCTCAATGGCATCGGCCACATCGGTATCGACAACGTCTACTACAACGGCAACAAAGCGGCCGACTTCGTCACTGTCGAAGGCGTGAGCAAGCTCGGTGTGGAGAAGGTGCCGCCGATGGTGACCCGCGGCGTGGTGCTGGACATGACCGCCTACTACGGCAAGGCCATCGTGCCCGGCGGCACGTCGTTTACCGTGGACGACGTCAAGGCCGTGCTCAAGCGACAAGGCATCACCCTGCGCAAGGGCGATGTGGTGCTGTTCAACAGCGGCTGGCTGGAGCTGATCGGCAAGGACAACCAGCAGTTCCTCGCCACCGAGCCCGGTATCGACCTGCCGGCCGCCCAATGGTTGGCGGACCAGGGCATCGTCGCCTTCGGCGGTGACACCTGGGCCTCGGAGGTGTACCCCAACCCCACGGGCGAAGCGTTTCCGGTCAACCAGTTCATGCTGGCCAAGCGCGGCATCTACAACCTGGAGTTGATCGACACCCGTGCGCTGGTGCGGGACAAGGCCTTCGAGTTCCTCTTCGTGCTGGGCCAGCCGCTGTACAAGGGCTCGACCCAGGTCAACATCAACCCGGTGGCTATTCACTGATCTTGGTCATTCGTGACTTCCAGTCAAAGGTCATTGGCGCGGCCGTGACTTAATCCACCGCCACAAGGTGCAGATACTGCACGCACCTGGCCTTCCAGCGCATGGAAGGCCCACTGACCGAATCCGCCTCCCTGGAGCCCCTGTAATGAAACCCGGACACGTCCTGTTCGCCCTGGCCATCGGCGCCTTCGGCATCGGCACCACCGAATTCGCCCCCATGGGCCTACTGCCGGTGATCGCCGAAGGCGTCGGTGTCAGCATCCCCAGCGCCGGGATGCTGGTGACGGCCTATGCCGTCGGCGTGATGCTCGGCGCACCGATCATGACCTTGCTGTTCAGCCGCTTCGGCAAGCGTGGTGCGCTGATCGCGCTGATGGCCATCTTCACCCTGGGCAACCTGCTCTCGGCCCTGTCGCCCGGCTACGCCACCCTGCTCGCTTCACGCCTGGTCACCAGCCTCAACCACGGCGCCTTCTTCGGCCTGGGTGCGGTGGTGGCGGCCAGTGTGGTGCCCCGTGAGAAACAGGCCAGCGCCATCGCTGCCATGTTCATGGGCCTGACCATCGCCAATATCGGCGGCGTACCGGCCGCCACCTGGATCGGCCAGCAGGTCGGCTGGCGCCTGGCGTTCGCCGGCACCGCGCTGCTCGGTATCCTGGCCATGGCCGCGCTGTGGTATGCCCTGCCCAAGGGCGAGCGTGGCAGCGTGCCCGATGTACGTCGCGAACTGGCCGTGATCGCCCGGCCGAACGTGCTGCTGGCAATGGCCACCACCGTGCTCGGCGCCGGCGCCATGTTCACCCTGTACACCTACGTCGCCCCGGTGCTGGCCGAACTGACCGGCGCCTCGGACAGTTTCGTCACCCTGGGCCTGGTGCTGATCGGCGTAGGCTTCACGATCGGCAACAGCCTGGGCGGTCGCCTGGCCGACTGGTCGCTGGACGGCTCGGCACGGCTGTTCCTCGGCGTCCTGGCCGTGATCATGGTGCTGATGCCGCTGGTGCTGGGCAGCCACTTCGGTGCCGCCCTGGCCTTGCTGGTGTGGGGCGTGTTCACCTTCGCCGTGGTACCACCGCTGCAGATGCGCGTGATGATCGCCGCCGCCGAGGCCCCGGGCCTTGCCTCCTCGATCAACGTCGGCGCGTTCAACCTCGGCAACGCGGTGGGCGCGGCGCTGGGTGGCGCAGTCATCAGCCTGGACCTTGGCTATGGCGCCATACCGGTCGCCGGCGGCCTGCTGGCAGCGGGCGGACTGTTGCTGGTGTGGCTTGGTGGGCGCGACAAGGCCAATGCCAAGGCACTGGGCGAGACCGCCTGATCAGACCATGCTCTGTATGAAATGCATCCGAGCTCGTCCATGCTGCGTTGAAAACAGAGCCTAGCCAAGTGGAAACCGCCCGGGTAAAACATCGGGCAGTCCCCTGGAGGTCCCATGCAAGATCTACGTCAGTTGCGCTACTTTGTCGCCGTCGCCGAATGTGAGAACGTCGGCCGCGCGGCCGAGCAGCTACATATTTCCCAGTCCCCGCTGAGCCGGCAGATCGCTCAGCTCGAGGACAACCTCGGCCTGGCCCTGTTCGAGCGACGCAACCAGCGATTGTTCCTGACCGCCGACGGGCGCACCTTCCTGTCCGAGGCCCGTGGCCTGCTCAAGCACGCCGAGCGCCTGGAGTCGCTGGGCAGGCGACTGGGCCGTGGCGAGGAAGGCGGCCTGTGCATCGGCTACGTCAACCACGCCATCCATGCCGGCGTGCTGCCCGGTGCGGTACGGGCGATCCGCAGCGAACGTGCGCAGATCCATATCGCCCTCTACAACATGACCCCCGGCGAGCAGTTCGAAGGCCTGCGCCAGCGCAGCCTGGACATCGCCCTGGTCTGTGAACCGGTGCCCGCCAACGACCCCGACCTGCGGGCCCACCCGGTGCTGGACGACCCCATGCTGCTGGCCATCCCCGCCGAGCACCCGCTGGCGAGTCGGGCCCAACTCACCCCTGCGGACCTGCATGAGCAGGAGTGGATCATCACCGGCGGCCAGCCCGACCAGATCAACAAACGCGATGATTTCATCGCCCGCTGCGCCGATGCCGGCTTCACCCCACGCCTGTCGCTGGAGGCGACCGACCCGTTGAGCGTGCTGGGGCTGGTGTCCGCAGGCCTCGGCCTTGCCATGGTGCAGAGCAGCCTGTCGGCCAGTGCCGGTCCCACAGTGGTGCTGCGCCAGCTAGACTGGTTCAGGCCCTGCGTGCGGCTATGGGCGGCCTGGCATCAGGTCGACCTGCGACCGATCGTGGGGGTGTTCCGCGAGCAAGTGCTGGCGCTGGCCGAAAAGACCCCGAAGGACTGAACTCAGTCGAATTCCGTCTTTTACAGTCTGAGACCGCCTCACTAGCATGGCTCCCATCGATGCACCTCACCCACAGGAGCCTTTCCATGAACATCGACCTCGGCGCACGTACCGCCATCATCAGCGGCTCGACCGGCGGTATCGGTCTGGCCATCGCCCGCGGCCTGGCCCGCGCCCATGCCGACGTGGTCATCGCCGGCCGCAACCAGAAATCGGTGGACGCCGCCCTGGCCGAGCTGCGCGCCCAGGGTGGGCGTGGCCAGGTGCACGGCGTGGTCGCTGACCTTGCCACTGCCGCCGGGGCCGACACCCTGTTTGCCGCCCACCCCAAGGCCGACATCCTGGTCAACAACCTGGGCATCTACGACAATGTCGACTTCTTCGAGGTCGACGACAGCGAGTGGAGCCGTTTCTACGAAACCAATGTGCTGTCCGGCGTGCGCCTGGCGCGCCACTACGCCCCGGGGATGGTGGACAAAGGCTGGGGGCGGATCCTGTTCATTTCCTCTGAATCGGGCATCGCCATCCCTGGCGACATGATCAACTACGGTGTGACCAAGAGTGCCAACCTCGCCGTCTCCCACGGCCTGGCCAAGCGCCTGGCAGGCACTGGCGTCACCGTCAACGCGGTACTGCCCGGGCCGACCCTGACCGATGGCGTCGCCGCCATGGTGGCCGACGCCGCCAAGGCTGCCGGTCGCAGCATCCGCGAAGAGGCCGACCACTTCGTGCGCACGGCCCGCCCGAGTTCGATCATCCAGCGCGTCGCCGAGGTCGACGAAGTCGCCCACCTGGTGGTGTACCTTGCCTCGCCCTACTCCTCGGCCACCACGGGTGCGGCGTTGCGGGTCGATGGCGGGGTGGTCGACAGCCTGGCGATCTGACCCCCTCGCGGGGCAAGCCCGACCCACCCCCGTAGCCGCTCCCACCGATCGCATGGCGGCAGCGGCTACACGGCCGGGGCCTCCCTTAGAAGGTCCCCGGATAGGCCCCGCCATCGATCAGCAGGTTCTGCCCGGTGATGTAACCGCCATAGGCACTGCACAGGAACGCACAATACGCCCCGAACTCCTCGGCCTTGCCGAACCGCGCCGCCGGAATCGCCTGGCGGCGTGCCTGGGTGGTCGCCTGCAGGTCACCGCCGGCCTGACTTGCGGCCTGTAGGGTTTTCTGCAGCCGTGCGGTGTCGAAAGCGCCTGGCAGCAGGTTGTTCAGCGTCACGTTGCGCCCGGCCAGGCGCTGCTGGCGGGCAAGCCCGGCGATGAAACCGGTCAGGCCACTGCGCGCGCCATTGGATAGCCCCAGGATGTCGATCGGCGCCTTCACTGCAGCGGAGGTGATGTTCACCACCCGGCCAAAGCCGCGCTCGGCCATGCCGTCCACCACCGCCTTGATCAGTTCGATGGGGGTGAGCATGTTGGCGTCCAGCGCCTTGAGCCAGTCTTCCCGGCCCCAGTCACGAAAGTCTCCAGGCGGTGGGCCGCCGGCATTGTTGACCAGGATGTCGACCTGCGGGCAGGCGCCAAGCAGGGCCTGGCGAACCCCGGGCCCAGCCACATCGCCCGCGACCGTGCGCACTTCGATTGCCGGGAAGCGGCTACGCAGCTCGGCCGCCGTCTGCTCCAGGGTGGTGACGGTGCGTGCATTGATCACCAGGTTGACGCCCTCGCCTGCCAGGGCCTCGGCACAGCCCTTGCCCAACCCCTGGCTGGCGGCGCAGACAATGGCCCAGCGGCCGTTGATACCTAGATCCATGATCGGCTCCATGTTGAATGAGTCATCAGGGTACTCGCCTGCAGCGGCCCCGCGACAAGGAGATAGCTGATCATTTGATCGGCGAGAACGCCGCCGGCATCAGCAGCTTGGACTCCATGCGCACCAGCATGGGGAAGGCCTTGGGAATGAAGCGTTCCAGCCAGTCGCGGTCTTCATAGAGGGTGGCGCGGCGCTGGATGCGCTCCTCCAGGCTATCGTAGGCCCAGATATGCACCACCTGGTTGAGCTCGCCGATCTCGGTGTACCACCAGCCCACCAGGGAGGCGTAGCGCGAGATCACCGGCAGGCCTTCTTTTTCAAAGTGCTGCAGGTATTCCTTCATCTTGCCAATGTGCAGGGTGTAGGTACGCATTTCATAGAACATGGACAGTGCTTCCTGGACAGGCGTGCCCGCAATCGGGCACGCAGTGGTTGACGGGGTTCAGAGGTTGCCGTGGTAGGCGTCGGTGATCAGCCGCTCGACATCGCGGGCCGTGGTCAGGCGCGGGTTGACCCGTACGTTACCGCTGCGCATGGAGTCGCTGACCATCTGCGCCAGGTACTCAAGGTCCACGCCCAGTTCACGGATGGTGCCGGGAATGCCCATGGCTCGGTTCAGCGCCACCACCCGCGCCACCGTGCAGGCTGCGGCCTGCTCCACACTCAAGCCCGTGACATCGGCGCCCAGGGCGATGGCGATCTCACGAAAGCGCTCCGGGCAGGCCGGCAGGTTGAACTGGATGACATAGGGCAGCAGCGCGGCGTTGGCGATGCCATGGGGGATGTTGAACACGCCGCCGAAGGTGTGGGAGATCGCGTGCACGTTGCCCAGCTTGGACTGGGAGAAGGCCACCCCGGCCAGGAACGAACCCAGTAGCATCTGCTCGCGGGCGGCCATGTCGTCGCCGACGAAATAGCACGCCTCAAGGTTGCCGGCGATCATGCGGATCGCCTGCAGTGCCATGGCCTGGCTGATCGGGTTGGCCTGGCGCGACACATAGGACTCGATGGCGTGGGTCAGCGCGTCCATGCCGGTGGCGGCGGTGATCGCGGGCGGCAACTTGAGGGTCAGCGCCGGGTCGAGAATCGCCAGGCGCGGGAACAGCTGTGGGCTGATGATCACCGTCTTGAACAGGGTCTGCTTGTTGGTGAACACCGTTGAGGCGGTGCATTCGCTGCCGGTGCCGGCGGTGGTCGGCAAGGCGAAGATCGGCAACGGCGGGTTGACCAGCCGGTCGTAGCCTTCGTAATCGAGAATGCTGCCCGGGTTGGTGGCCATCGCCGCCACGCCCTTGGCGGTGTCGATGCTGCTGCCGCCGCCGACACCGATCACCGCCTGGCAATCATGCTCGCGCAACAGACGCACGGCTGCGTCCAGGACGTCGGTGCCAGGGTTGGCCTCCACCGCCGAGAACAGTTGATAGTCGATACCGGCCTGCTCCAGGGAGGCAAAGAAGCCGCCCAGGATGCCGGCGTCGATCAGCCCCTGATCGGTGACCACCAGCAGCGCACCCCGTACATGGGGCTTGAGCAGTGCGCCGGCCTGGTTGGCCAGGCCTTCACCGCACTGGACAAAGGTAGGGAAATGAAACTGGAAGTTGCTCATGGAAGATCCTCAGGCACCTGAAGCCGTGTTGTTCTTGTTGAACCCGCCGTGAGTGGCGACGGGCCGTGCCTGGGCAATCTAGGGGGGAGGACGGGCGCCGGATAATGAAAAGAGCTGATCCGGGGATAACCCTGGATTATCGATAAGCCGCCGTTATCTGCGGATCAGCTCTTTTCATTACCCGCAGCCCACCGGGGGCTCCAACAATCGCAGCGCACACGGCCCTGACAGGCTTGGGCCGATGGGCCTTCCGATAATCACAACAACGAGCACTGCGATGAAGACCACCTCCTCCCCGGCTGCCCTGGCGCTGGACACCAATGCCCCCATGACCACGGTGCGCTGGCGCATCTTCCTGATCCTGTTGCTGCTCACCGCGATTAACTACATTGATCGCGCCTCGCTGTCGGTGGCCCTGCCGATGATCGCACCGGAGTTCAACCTCACGCCGGCCATGGAGGGGCTGATGCTCAGTGCGTTCTTCTGGTCGTATGCGCTGATGCAGATTCCCGGCGGCCTGTTGCTGGACCGCTTCCACACCCGCGGCATCATCGGTGCCGCGACCATCGCCTGGGGCGCCTTCCAGGCCCTTGGCGCCGCCTCGCACAACTGGCTGGTGCTGCTGCTCACGCGCATCGGCCTGGGGGTGGCCGAATCACCGATCATGCCCGCCGGTGCCAAGCTCAACGGCGCCTGGCTCACCCCCAACGAACGCGGGCGTGGCGCCGTGCTGGTGGACGGTGGCGCCCCCCTGGGCAGTGCCCTGGGGGCGATCCTGATTTCCGGGCTGATCGCCTGGCTCGGCTCCTGGCGCATGGCCTTCGTGGTTGCCGGGGTCGGCACCATCCTGGCCGGTATCCTGGCCTGGAGGTACATCCGCAACCACCCCGGCGAACACCCGGGCGTCAACGAGGCCGAACTGCGGCACATCACCGAAGGCAATGCCAGCGCCCACGCCGCTGCCGCCCGGGCCAGCATCCCCCTGCGGGTGCTGCTCAAGGACCGCTCGATCTTCGCCATGTTCGCGGGCTACAGTTGCATCCTCGCGGTGTTCTACGGCTTGCTGACCTGGATGCCCAGCTACCTGCACAAGGCCCACGGCCTGGATATCAAGGCCATGGGCGGGGCGACCTTCCTGATCTTCATGTGCGGGTTCATCGGCGAGCTGGTCGGCGGCTGGATCGGCGACAAATGGCGCGCCAGCGGCGCCTCGCCGAACCTCGTGATGCGCTCGATGTTCAGTGGCTCGGCACTGCTCGCCGCGGCGTGCATCCTCGCCGCCGCCTTCGTCAGCAGCACGGGCCCGGTGATCACCCTGCTGTGCGTGGCAATGTTCTTCATCCGCTGGTGCGGTATGTACTGGTGCCTGCCGGCGATCATCGGCGGCCCCTCGCGCACCGGTGTGCTGGGCGGGACCATGAACTTCTGCGGCAACATGGCGGGGGTGCTGGTGCCGATCGTCATCGGCCTGATCGTGCAGTTCACCGGCGAGTACTTCTTCGCCTTGATCTTCTTTGTCGTCGCGGCGTTGCTGATTGCCCTGTTCTCGAGCCTGATCGACTATCGCGAGCGGCAGTTCTGAGGGCGTAACGGCCCTGGCTCCATGGCAATGTAGTCCCCGCCGAATATCTGCCCCTCCGTGGCAACCGGATTGCGACTGCTGCGCAGTCGATCGCAGCCTCGTTCCTCGGCAGCGGCTACACCGACACCACCGCCCCCTGTAGCCGCTGCCGCCAGGCTGCGATCGGTGGGAGCGGCGGTGCGACGACTCGACTTGCCCCGCGATTGAACGCTGCCACACATCGCGGGGCAAGCCCGCTCCTACAGGCAGTCGATCGCAGCCTCGTTCCTCGGCAGCGGCTACAAGGGATAACAACTGGCGTTTTGGGGATTACGGCGCGACCAGCTCATCCACCAGCAACTGCGCGGCATGGGACAACGGCGCAGCCGCCCGGTGCACCACCCCGAACGGCGCGTTCAATGCGCGCAACCGCACCGCCAGAGACACCAGCAAACCGCGTTGCTCGGCAAATGCCGCCACGGCGCTGGGCATCACCGCTACCAGCGTGGGGTCGGCTTCCAACAGCATGAAGGTGGCGAAGGTGGACGAGGTTTCCAGCGGATACCGCGGTAGTTCCACCCCCGCCTCGCTCAGCTCACGCTCCAGTGCCTGGCGCATGGGCATGTTGGCCGGGTAGACGAGCCATCGGAATTGGCTCAGGTCGCCCACCGCCAACGTCTGCGCCCCAGCCAGCGGATGCTGTGGATGAGCCACCACCGCCAGCGGCTCCTGGGCCAGCTCCAGGAACACATAATCGGCCGCGTTGCGCCCAAGCCCCGGACGGCAGATCGCCAGGTCCAGGCGCCCTTCATCCAGTTGCGCCAGCAGGTTGGCGCTGGTGTTCTCGGCGATTTCCACCGCCAACTGCGGCTGCTTGCACCGCAACCGCCCCAACGCGCCTACCAGCATCGGCATGGCCCCCATGATACTGCCCACCGCCAGGCGCCCGCCCTGCCCTTGCACGATCCCCAGCACCTCGTCGCGCAAGTGGCCCAGGTCGCTGTGGATCAACCGCGCATAACGCACCACGCAACGTCCGGCTTCGTTGGCCACCAGGCCGCTGGGGTGGCGCACGAACAACGGCACGCCGAGGATTTCCTCAACCTCGCGCAACGCCTTGGTCGCGCCGGGCTGGGAGATGGCCATGGCCTCGGCGGCCTTGTGCAACGAACCGCAGCGGTCCAGCTCGATCAGCAGACGCAGCTGGCGCAGACGCAGGCGGGAGAAAATACTGTCCAGGGAAGGGATCATAGGCACCAGACGCTCGAATGAGGAGTAAATCGGTGAAGTGATGGGGCCGCCTGGCGACCCCGATTGATCCATCAACCTTCCAGCGTTTGCTTGAGCGCCGCCAGGCCATCCTGGTAGATGCCGGTGAACAGTGCGGTCGCTTCGGCATCGCTGATACCCAGCGGTTCGAATGAGCCGGACCATTCCACCCGGGCGCCCTCGCCTGCCGGCACCACACGCAGGGTCGACAGGTAGTCGCGCACCGGCGCCGGGCCCTGGAGGATGGTGTAGCTGTAGCTGCGCCCGGCTTCGCTGAATTCCAGCAGGCGTTCGATGATGGTGTCGCCATCGATGTTCTTGAGCGTGCGCACGCGACCGCCTTCGCTCAGGGCGCTGTGCGGCACGAACGGCAGCCAGTCGGGCAGCGCGTCGAACCCGCCGATCAGTTGCCAGACACGGTCGGCGTCGATGTGAAGGTCAATGCTGGCATGTGCTGTAGCCATGGTGTTTCTCCCGGGGTGCTACCCCAATGATTCGGTTAGGACAGGGCCGCGTGCAGCCCTGCAACGCTCAGGTTCAAACAGTCGGCACGGGTGCCAGGGGGTTGATCAGCCCTTGTTCACGCAGGTCGTTCCAGAACCCGGCAGGGATGACGGCGCCCAGGGCTGCATGGTCTTCGTTGGCGTGCAGCGGGTGGGTGGAACCCGGGATCGCCGCAACCACGGCCGGGTGAGCCAGGGCGAACTGCAGGGCCGCCGCCTTGACATCAACACCGTGGGCACGAGCAATCGCACGAATGCGTTCGAGCTTCTCCAGCACCGGTTGGCTGGCCTTCTGGTATTCGAAGTGCTCGCCACCGGCCGTAACGCCTGAACTGTACGGGCCACCGACGACGATGCCGACGCCCTGCTCCAGCGCTTGCGGCATGACCCGTTGCAAGGCGCGATTGTGATCCAGCAGTGAGTAACGTCCGGCAAGCAGGAAGCCGTCGGGTTGTGGTTCGTCCAGGTCCAGGGTCAGCTCGATCGGCTCGACACGGTTCACACCCAGGCCCCAGGCCTTGATCACGCCCTCCTCACGCAGGCGGGTCAGCACGCGGAAAGCGCCTTTACGTGCGGTCTCGAAACGCTCCAGCCACTGGTCAGCGTAGAAGTCCTGGGCGATGTCGTGGATCCAGACGATGTCCAGGCGGTCGGTCCTCAGGCGGCGCAGGCTGTCCTCGATGGAACGCAGGGTGGCGTCGGCGCTGTAGTCGTTGACGATGCGGTTGCGGTTGCCGTGCTCGAACAGGCCGCTCTTATCACCCAGTTCACGGCGGGTGGGATCTTCCAGCTCATCGAGGATGATCCGGCCGACCTTGGAGCTGAGCACGTATTCGTCGCGAGGGCGACCGGCCAGGGCATTGCCCAGGCGTGATTCGGAGAGGCCGGCACCGTAGAACGGCGCGGTGTCGAAGTAGCGCACGCCATTGTTCCAGGCGGCATCGACGGTGGCTTGTACTTCGACGTCGGGCACGTTGCGGAACATGTTGCCCAGCGGTGCGGTACCGAAGCCCAGTGGATGGGCGATAACGGATTTGAGGTTCATCGGTGTGGTCCTGGTAGGGGGAGTCGGTTGTGAACTCCAGTGGCGGCAATCCTATGCCGCCCCTACCAAGACCGTCCAAGTCATAATTAGACAGACTTGAGACCTTTCAAGCATGAACCCCTGCAGCAGCAGTGTCAGATGGTCAGGTTCGCGACCTTGGCCCGCGCGGCATGCAGCTTCTTGTAGCTGTCGATCAGGCGCAGGTGACGGTCCAGCCCTTCGAGCTTCATGCTGGTCGGCGTCAGGCCATGGAAGCGCACGCTGCCGTCCACCGAGCCCAGCACGGCGTCCATCCGCTCGTTGCCGAACATCCGGCGGAAGTTGGCCTCAAAGTCTTCCAGTGCCAGCTCATCGTCCATCGCCACTTCCAGCACCACGTTCACGGCCTGGTAGAACAAGCCGCGCTCGACGGTGTTGTCGTTGAACTGCAGGAAGGTCTCCACCAGTTCCTTGGCCGGGTCGTGATTCTGCAGGGCGAGGTGGATCAGCAGCTTGAGTTCGAGGATGGTCAACTGGCCCCAGGCGGTGTTGTCGTCGAACTCGATGCCGATCAGGGTGGTGATGTCGGTGTAGTCATCCAGCTCGCTTTCTTCCAGGCGCTCGACCAGCGCTTGCAGGCTGTCGTCGTCCAGGCTGTGCAGGTTGAGGATGTCTTCACGGAAGAACAGCGCCTTGTTGGTGTTGTCCCAGATCAGGTCTTCCACCGGGTAGATTTCCGAATAGCCCGGCACCAGGATGCGGCAGGCCTTGGCCCCCAGGTGCTCGTACACGGCCATGTACGCTTCCTTGCCCAGGCCTTCGAGGATGCCGAACAGGGTCGCGGCTTCATCGGCGTTGGAGTCTTCGCCGTTGCCTGCGAAGTCCCACTCGACGAACTCGAAATCGGACCTGGCACTGAAGAAGCGCCACGACACCACGCCGCTGGAGTCGATGAAGTGCTCGACGAAGTTGTTCGGCTCGGTCAGCGCATGGCTGTCGAAGGTCGGCGGCGGCAGGTCGTTGAGGCCTTCGAAACTGCGGCCCTGGAGCAGTTCGGTGAGGCTGCGCTCCAGCGCCACTTCAAAGCTTGGGTGGGCGCCGAACGAGGCGAACACACCGCCGGTGCGCGGGTTCATCAGGGTCACGCACATCACCGGGAATTCGCCACCCAGCGAGGCATCCTTGACCAGCACCGGGAAACCCTGGGCTTCGAGCCCCTGGATACCGGCGAGGATGGACGGGTATTTCTCCAGCACGGCCTGCGGCACATCGGGCAATGCCAGTTCACCTTCGAGGATCTCGCGCTTGACCGCGCGCTCGAAGATTTCCGACAGGCACTGCACCTGGGCTTCGGCCAGGGTGTTGCCGGCGCTCATGCCGTTGCTCAGGAACAGGTTTTCGACCAGGTTGGAGGGGAAGTACACCACCTCGCCGTCGGACTGGCGAACGTAGGGCAGCGAGCAGATGCCGCGCTCGATGTTGCCGGAGTTGGTGTCGTACAGGTGCGAGCCGCACAGTTCGCCGTCGGGGTTGTAGATCTCAAGGCAGTACGGGTCGAGGATCTCCTTGGGCAGGGCATCCTTGCGGCCTGGCTGGAACCAGCGCTCATCGGGGTAATGCACGAACGGCGCGTTGGCGATTTCCTCGCCCCAGAACTGGTCGTTGTAGAAGAAGTTGCAGTTCAGCCGCTCGATGAACTCGCCCAGCGCCGAAGCCAGGGCACTCTCCTTGGTCGAACCCTTGCCGTTGGTGAAGCACATCGGCGACTGGGCATCGCGCAGGTGCAGCGACCAGACGTTGGGCACGATGTTGCGCCAGGAGGCGATCTCGATCTTCATGCCAAGGCCTGCGAGGATGCCGGACATGTTGGCGATGGTCTGCTCCAGCGGCAGGTCCTTGCCGACGATGTAGGTGCTGGCGTTGCTGTCGCTATCGAGCATCAGCAGCGCCTGGGCGTCGGCGTCGAGGTTCTCCACCTCTTCGATGATGAACTCGGGGCCGGTCTGCACCACTTTCTTCACGGTGCAGCGGTCGATGGAACGCAGGATACCCTGGCGGTCCTTCTCGGAAATATCGGCGGGCAACTCGACCTGGATCTTGAAGATCTGGTTGTAGCGGTTCTCCGGGTCGACGATGTTGTTCTGCGACAGGCGGATGTTATCGGTGGGAATGTTGCGGGTTTCGCAGTAGAGCTTGACGAAGTACGCCGCGCACAAGGCCGAGGACGCCAGGAAGTAGTCGAACGGACCGGGGGCCGAGCCATCCCCTTTGTAGCGGATGGGCTGATCGGCGATAACCGTGAAGTCGTCGAACTTGGCTTCAAGTCGAAGGTTATCGAGAAAGTTGACCTTGATTTCCATGCGGGAGCACCAGCGAGTAAAACGAAATGGGCGCCATTATCCGGGTTTTTCCGGCGGAAGTCTTGCGCACGCTCGGCAGGCCCGGGTTACAGCGGGCGCTGGAACGACGTCGCCAGGTGCTCGATCACCAGCCGCAACCGTGCGGTATGGCGCAGGTCCCGGTGGGTAACCATCCACACTTCATAGGGTTTGCTTCTTACCCGCGAAGGCCAGATACGCTCAAGGCCGTCGCGCAGCCCCATGTCCACCGGTATCTCGCCGATACCCAAGCCCTGGGCGATGGAACGGCGCACCATCATGCTGGAATTGACCGCGACCACCACCCGCGCCTGGTCGATCGGCTCGTCCACCAGCGTCGGGTTCGGCCGATCGCGCCAATAGGGTTCGTACATGACCAGGTCATGGCCGGCGAAGCCGTTGCCCGCTTCAGGCTGGCCATGCCGTTGCAGGTACTCGGTGGCGGCGAACAGCCCCATGGGCCAGTCCGCCAGTTTGCGCAGGATCAGGTCCGGATTGTCGGGGCGCTGGTTGCGGATGGCGATGTCGGTTTCGCGCCGGGACAGGTTGACGATCTCGGAGGTGCTGCCCAGAACGATGCTGATATCGGGGTGTTGCAGATGCAGCGTCTTCAACGCAGGGATCACGAAGTCGTAGGCCAGTGAGTCGGTCGTGGAGATGCGCACTTCACCGGCCATCTCATTGTCTGCCCCGCGGGTACGCCGGGTCAGCTCCAAGGCTGCCTGTTCCATTTTCTCGGCCATTTCGAAGGCCATTTCACCGACACCGGTCAGCTGGTAACCGCTTGGCGTGCGCAGGAACAAGGTCGACCCAAGGTCCGCCTCCATGGCGCTGATGCGCCGCCCCACCGTGGCCTGGTCCACCCGCAGCAGCCGTGCCGCGCGCCGCAATGTCAACTCCCGGCCGAGCGCCAGCAGCACCCGTGCATCATCCCAGTTCATCTGTGTTTTCCCGTGAAGAATCGTTGCAACAGTGCTTCGCAAAATCGCCGCACGACCGTGCCGCCAAGCGTGCGTACCCTTTTGTGCAAGCCAGCCAGTCGTGCTGGTACTCACTCATTTCCAGGATTATCTCATGAGCATCACCCGCACAAATCAAGCCGCACACATGACGGCCATTGAAATCACCGGGCCGGGCGGCCCGGACGTATTGCAGCCGAGCCAACGCCCTCTCCCGGGTCCCGGTCCACGCGAAGTACTGATCCGGGTTCACGCCGCCGGCGTCAACGGCCCGGACCTGCTCCAGCGCAAGGGCCTGTACGACCCGCCTGCCGGTGCCTCGGACATTCCCGGCCTTGAGCTCGCAGGCGTGGTCGTCGGCCTTGGCGCAGAAGTGCAGCGCTTCGCCCTGGGCGATCCGGTGATTGCCCTGGTGCCGGGCGGTGGTTACGCCGAATACGCGGTGGCGGACGAACGCACCACCATTCACCTGCCCGATGGCCTGTCGATGATCGAGGCGGCAGCATTGCCGGAGACCTTCATGACCGTCTGGGTCAACCTGTTCCAGCGCGGCGGGTTCAAGGCGGGCGAGTCGGTGCTGATCCATGGCGGCGCCTCCGGCATCGGCACCACCGCGACCCAGCTGGCCAAGGCCCTCGGTGCATCGAAGATCTTCACCACCGTGGCCAACGCACAGCAGCAGGCGGCGAGCCTGGCCCTGGGCGCCGACGTTGCCATCAACTACAACGACGCGGATTTCGTCGAACAGGTGATGGCCGGCACCGACAACCTCGGTGTCGACGTGATCGTCGACATCATCGCCGGTGACTATGTGGCGCGTAACTTCCAGGCGGCGGCCATGAACGGCAGGATCGTGCAGATCGGCGTGATCAAGGGGCCGGCCACCCAGGTCGACCTGTTTCCCATGCTGGTCAAGCGCCTGACCCACATCGGGTCGACCCTGCGCTCGCGCAGTGCCGACGACAAGGCCGGGATCATCGCCGAGCTGGAAGCGAAGGTGTGGCCCCATGTGCGCAGCGGCGCGGTCAAGCCGCTGATCTTCAAGACCTTCGAACTGAAGGACGCCGCACAGGCCCATGCGCTGATGGAATCCGGCCAGCACATTGGCAAAGTGGTGTTGACCGTTTGACGTTCCAGGTGACGCGGCGATCGACGCGGCGTCACCTGCCCGCACGACAACCCCGCGCAGGCGTGACCACCGTCAACAGCTTGAGCTCCGTGTAGTCTCGCAGGGTCAGGCCGCCGGCCCGTGTGGCTGGATTGCCCGGTACAAGCCCTCCATCACGGTGGCGTGGATGCCGGCCTTGTCGGGGTTGTAGGGGGTGAAGTTGAGTGTGCGGATAAAGCCGTCCTGCAACCGGCCGTTCCGGGTATCGATATCGAGGACGTTGAGACAGGCCGGGTCCTGCTCGAAGGCGCTGATCCCCGGCAGGCCGATGCCGGTGGCCCAGGCGAGGACCACGCGGTTGACGGCATCGTGGCTGACGATAAGCGCCGTCTCCCAACTGTCGTCCCTTGCCAGTTCATCCATCGCCGCCAGTACCCGCTCGCTGAAGTCGCTCCAGCGCTCGCCCCCAAGGAAGCTCGCCTCGGGCGCGGATGCCTTGCGATAGGCGTCGACCACCGTTTCACGCAGGGACAACGGCGGGATTTCGCGCAGGCGGCCGGCACGTATCTCGCGCAGTTGCGCCATCACCTGAACCGCTCGCTCACGGCCCGCCAGCAGTAGATCGAGGGTTTGCTGCGCACGTGGATAGTCGGATACCAGCACCCGGTCAAAACGGGTGCCTTGCAGCACCTGGCCAAGCGCCGTCGCCTGTTCGACGCCGCGCCGGGACAAACTCACCGAACGCGGGTCCAGCGGCCGGCCCTGGCCATCGAAATAATCGACATGGCCATGGCGCACCAAATAGCAACGACGTCGCCTCAAGTGTTCAGTGTTCATTGAGCAAGACCTTCGGCTGGTGATCGCCAGGCGTGCCCGGCAGCGGGTTGTGGAATGGAAAAGATGGACATCGTGGCCTCGAACTCTCAAGGGAATGGTCTTCCTGCCGTTGAGCAAGAGTTGAGCCAGCTTTTGACCTATTGCATTTAGTCCTTTGCTATCAAAGCGTTGGGCCTATTTTTCGACTTCGACAAGGCCGTTAGCGACATGCCCTCATTGCAGATTTGAAAGGCTCGTTTCAGCATGGAAAAAAGAACCTCGAGGCCTGGCCAGCCGCGCGGTGCAAAGCCATGCCGGCAGCTGGAACATCATGGGACCGGGGCCCTGTTTGCCAACCCGCTGAACGACGCCTCCATGGCCCTGGGCCCAGTCTCCTGGATCAGACTCAACATTAACTTACATTTACATGCTCGACGGGATGAGTTTCCGGAGGCATGGTTTCAGGGCCCTATAACTAATAGTAAGTTTTATCCCCCAACAAAATAAAAATAGTAAGAATGATCCTACAGACACTTCCCGCAACGCACGGCCTTGCGCTAAACATCTTGTATATCGAAGCAGGAAGTTACGTGCACTCAAGTAACTTCGAACAACCACACAGCCCATCAGTGCCAGGGCATAACTAGATATCCACTATTGACGTAACGGCGTGGATGTTCTCGCCGAAGTCGCTCAGTACAACATTCATCGAGACGATGAAGATCAGTTGCTGCGCGCCGAGCCATGCGTGCTCGGTACCGCAAACAAATACTTCTAAATTCAACGACAAGGATGTCAGCTCTTCTTTAGTGGGGGCAACCATTACATGGAATTTCGCAATCTTGGTATTGATGAGCAGTTGAACATGCTGCGCAACAAGCCGTTGAACGACGACATCCGCCATTGGCGCACGATCAAACACAAGCTCCGATTTGCCTGAACCACCGCCCTGTTTCAGGACCGAGTCTTCAATCCGCAAGGAGCTTTTGCCCATGGCACAACTTGTCCATGCCGCCCGGGAGGGCGATGCAATTCTTCATCCATCGCTCGCCGCCGAAATGATCAGCGCGGTTGCCGAAGCGGTGATCTATGCCGCAGCCACGGCCGCCGTTACCGCCGCCGTCGGCCTGGCGGTTGTCGGTACCGCCTTCACCGGTGGTGCCGCGGGCTTCGCCATCGCTGCGGTCGCGGGCGTGGCAGTGGGGGCCATGAGCACCCTTTCCGTCGGCGAAGACCAGACGATCGGCGGTGCCATTTCCAGCTTTTGCGACAGTCTGGGCAACAGTGTGGCCGCACCCGAGCCGTACGGAAAAATCGAGAGCGGGTCAGGCAATGTGTTCATCAACGACAAGCCTGCCGCGCGCGCGGCCGGCGTCAGTGGCCCACCCGGAGGAGGAGCGGCCGACGCCGAGCAAGCCGAGCCTTCCATCCTCGAGAACATTGGTTCCATGGCCATGGCCGCTGCGCCCTACCTGGTCCCGGTCCTGGGGCTGGGCATGGCGATACGCGATATCTTCAACCCACCGGTTACCACGCCGGCGGCCCCGGGTTCAGAACCCAAAGACGACGACAAGATCAGCTGCAGCCGTCACCCGCCCCTGCCTGACAACCATATCGCCCAGGGCTCGGACAAGGTGCTCATCAATGGCCAGCCCGCCGCCCGCTCGGGCGACAAGACCACCTGCGACGCCACGATCGACGTGAATGAGAACGTCTCGCCCAATGTGCGTATTGGCGGCGGGACGGTGACTGTGCGGGATATTCGCAATGGCAAGAGCAAGATTGCGATGTTCACGGGGATCATTGCGGGGATCCTCATCGCCCGTCGATTTGGGCGCAACAAAAGCTGCACGGTGGGCAACCCGGTTGCGGTCGCCACGGGAAGCAAGCTGCAAGACGGCCCGGAGGACACCGACTTCAATCTTCCAGGCCTGCTGGGGATTAACTGGGCGCGACGCTACGACAGCAAGGACCTGCGTACCGGCGGTCTGTTCGGCAAGGGCTGGAGTGTCCCGTATGAGGTGGAGATCGAGCGTGTTCCCCACCCGCAAGGCGGTGAGCTGTGGATCTACATCGACGAAGAAGGCAACCGCCTGGAACTGGGGCGTCTCAGTCCCGGTGATGCTTTCGTCAGTGCCATGGATGGCCTGGCCTTCTTTCAACTGGAGGACGGCCAGACTGTCGTCGAAGACCTTCATGAAGGCCGTTACCAGGTCTTTGATACCGACCCCGTCAACCCACAGCGTTCACGGCTGGTCCGGCTCGGCGATCGCAACCTCAATGTCCTTGACCTACTGTACGACGAGCAAGGTCGGCTGCAGGCCCTCTATGACAAGTACGGCCAGACGGTTGTCCTGCTTCACTATGACACCCGCCACCCAAACCGTGTCAGCACGGTCTCGCGGGTATTCCTGAAGAACGGCGATGTACCCGATATCGCGCGCAACGAGCTGCTGGTCAGCTACCGCTACACCGACAGCGGACAGTTGCATGAAGTACTGGACGCGACCGGTCAGCGGGTCCGTCGCTTTACCTACACCGCCGAGGGTTACCTCAACAGTCATCGACTGGCCAGCGGTGCTGTGCGCCAGTACCAATGGGCCCGTTTCGCCATGCCCACACAACGTCCCATGCCCAAACGCGGCGACGGCACGCCTTACCGCCTGCCGCCCCTGCTGGAACCGCAACCCGACCACGAATGGCGGGTGATCCGCCACTGGGGCAGCGACGGTGAAGAGTACCGGTTCGAGTACGACCTGGAAGGCGGCGAAACCCTCGTCACCGATAACCTCGGTCGCCAGAACCACTACTACTGGGGCCCGCTGTACGAGGTGTACAAACACATCGACCCGCTGGGCAACTGCTGGCAAGCGGAAATCATCGCCGGCCAGTTGATCAAACGCGTCGACCCACAAGGTGGTGAGTGGCGCTACAGCTATGACGCTATCGGCCGCCTGATCGAAACCCGCGATCCTCTGGGCCGCAGCGAACAGATCCAGTACCTGCGCCACTGGGCGTTGCCGGTGCAAGTCACCGACGGCGCCGGGCGCGTGCAGCGCTATGGCTACGACCGCCATGGCAACCTGCTCTGGCAACAAGACCCGCTGGGGCGCAGGACCCAGTACCAATACAACCCGGAAGGCAGGGTTACCTGCGTCACCGATGCCTTGGAGAAAAACAAATACCTCAGCTGGAACACCCAAGGTCAATTGCTCAGCTTCCGCGACTGCAGCAATGCCCAGACCCTGTACCACTACGATGCGCACGGTCGCCTGCGCGAAAGCGTCAATGCCCGTGGTGAGCACACCCACTGGCGCTATGACGCGCGCGGCTACCTGGTTGAAAGCGAGCGCCCCGATGGTCGCATCGACCGCTACGAGGTCGATGTCGCCGGGCAACTGACGCGCTACATCGACCCGGCAGAAAAGGCCCTGCAGTTTCGCTACGACCGGAGCGGTCGTTTGATTGAGCGCATCGATGCCATGGGTTACAGCGTGAAGTTCCGCTACGACGCCTATGGTCGACTGCTGCAACTCATCAATGAGAATGACGAAGCCTACCGCTTCGGTTGGGACAAGCTCGACCGGCTGATTGCGCAGCAGGATCTGGATGGCAGTGGTCGAGTTTACGAGTACAACGTGCTGGATGCGGTCACCCGCGTCGCCCATGTGCCCTCTCCAGACGAACAACCACCCCTGTCCGAACACGCCCCACCGACACGCACCACCGCAATCCGCCATGACTTTGAACGCGATGCCGTTGGCCGCCTCGTGTGCAAGCAGACCGAGGATGGCACCACCGACTACCGCTACGACGCCGCCGACAACCTGCTGGCCATTACCTTCACGGACAACCAGGGCAAGGAACAGCAACTTGATTACAGCTATGACGCCAACGGACAACTGCTCAGCGAAACCAACAGTGCCGGCCTGCTGCAGTATCGCTACGACGAACTGGGCAACCTGCAGACCCTGACCCTCCCCGATCAGCGCGAACTCAACCACCTGTACTACGGCAGCGGGCACCTGCACCAGATCAACTTGAACGGCCGGGTCATCAGCGATTTCGAGCGCGACGCGCTGCACGATGAAGTGCTGCGCACCCAAGGCAAGCTGGTCACCCGCACGCGCTACGACCAGAACGGCCGCCTGGGCAGCAAGGCCATTCACTACCGCGATGCTCCTACCGGAGTACTGCCGCTGCTGGAGAAAGCCTACCGCTACGACGCCGTCGACAACCTGATCGCCGAGGTGCTGACCCAGACCCAGCGTCGAGGAATGTCCAACGCCGCCAATGAGGACAGCGCCCACCTCGAACAGATCATCGGCCGCTTCCATGACCTGCCCCACACCGGCAGGAGCTACACGGGGAGCAATCGCTACGGCTACGACCCCAACGAACAACTGCAAACCACTCAGCAATCACGCCCCAACTGGCAGGCCACGCAAGTCGAAGACTTCAAGTACGACAAGGCCGGCAACCTGTTCGACGGGCCCAAGCTCGATGGCCTGATCAAGCACAACCGCGTGCTGGTCTATCAGGACAAGCGCTACCGTTATGACCGCTTCGGGCGCCTGTGCGAGAAGCGCATCGGCAGTAACTGGGTGCAATACTTCGAGTATGACGCCGAGCATCGGCTGGTGTGCGTGGAGCAGTACCGCAGTGGTGAACGCGAGCGGGTGGTGTTTGCTTACGACCCGTTGGGCAGGCGGATCAGTAAGGAGGTGTATCAGAAAGACTACCCGGAGCCGCGCCGCCGGGTGTTGTTTCACTGGCAGGGATTGCGCTTGTTGCAGGAGGTGCAGAGTGGTCTGGCCAGTTTGTATGTCTACACCACTCCCAACAGCTACGAACCGCTGGCGCGGATAGACGGCAAACCCGGTCAAGAAGACATCCACTATTTTCATACCAACCTGGCCGGGCTCCCCCAGCAGTTGACGGGCGTTGAAGGCAATACGCTCTGGCGCAGTGACTATCAGGGCTGGGGGAAGGCACGTGACGAGTGGCATAGCCAGCGCCAGGCTCGTGAGCAAAATCTGCGCTATCAGGGGCAGTATCTTGATCGCGAGACGGGGCTGCACTACAACACCTTTAGGTTTTATGATCCTAATATCGGTCGATTTACGCAACCAGACCCGATAGGGTTACTGGGCGGTATCAATCTGTTTGTATACTCGCCCAACCCTCTTTCTTGGATCGATCCTTGGGGATGGAATAAAAATAGCCACAGCGCTGTAGGCGACTGGGTACTATATGACGTGATAGATCCGGTAGGCGGCCACGCTAAGACGGGCATTGGCAAAGCAGAAGACGTCATGGCTAACGGAACAAATAGAAGAGCCCATACCAGTGCAAGAGCCGTGCGGAAAGACACTGCGTTTGAGAATGCACGTGCGGAAATTATCAGCAGCCACCCGAATATAACCAAGGGTGAAATGAAAGAAATTGAAGCAAAAAGAGTCCGAACCCTTAGAACCCAAGGACTTGCATTGCCACACAATAGAGAACGAGATCACCGATATCACCCCAAGCCGTGCCCATAAACATAAAAACCTCAACTACATTTAGAGAAGACCATGCTCGAGCCAATCAGATGCATTATTTCCAACGAATCACCAAACATAAACAACACAATAAACCTAACCGAAGCCACAAACACGCTAAATGAATACATATCAAAAAAACTTGAAAGGATAAATATTGAAGACCTAAACGGATGGAGTATTTTAATATCTGCAACCATTAGAAATACCGACAGCATCGGTATTTTCAAGCGAACAAAACGCTACCCTTCAGACAAAGAGTTTGAAGTCTCAATCTCTATTCCTGTGCCAACCCCAGAAGACGCGCCATATGGCTTACCTTCAAAAGACTCCGGCTATTACCTCCCCTTAGATCAAAATAAATTTCATATCATTTCACCACAATACTCAAAATACAAAAACCTTTACGAATACATCACAAAGAGCATAGAACTCTCGATAAACAAGGCCTTTGAACACGGACTAACATGCCATGGCCATAAAATTCGATTTAGTAAGTGAAGGAAAAACATTTTCCTCCGAGCCACCACTTCTAGAGCCCGCACTACGAAAATGGCATTGACTTCAGCCACATGCTCGACAAGCCGGTGCTGTTCACCATTTTAGACGGTGAACGCCCGGTACGTTACATGCACGGTCTGGTCAGCTACGTCAGCTAACTTCTACCCATATACACCTAACCCAACAACTTGGACTGACCCGCTTGGTTTAGACTGGAATTATGTGCTCACAGATAGCAACGGCCCGTACTATCATGGTCACGCATCCGACAAAGAAACCTTGAAAAACGTCGCCAAACGCCATAGCAGAAACCAGGGTATTGATGGATTCCGCTTCCAAGCTGGCAATACCATCAATCAGGTTACGCCAGTCACAAACAATTGATTTAATCCTTACAAACTGCACTAGATTTCCATATAGATCTTTAAAAAGCAAGAAACGAGCAGAGCTGGCGCAAATTCTGCAAACTAATACTCAGCTACCACCAATTACAATTGGCAGCAACCAAAAATTCATAAGCCTTCTAAAAGAACTAACCAGTTCATCAGCCGACGAAACCCCTACATCACTTTTAAAGCGACCAACCCAAAAAAATGGCTCGACATTCCGAAAGAACAAATTAGAGGCCTATTAGAAACACTCGGATACGCAGGAATTTTGCAGCCCCCACAACACCAAGGCTATAAATGCAAATTTACTCCCCCTTTTTCACACGCCGCAAGATCCTCGAAATCCGATTGGAGATACCCAGTCGTCTTCTGGAAAGGGGCCCTTGGAGTAAACTTCGAATCCATATCATTTTGGTTTTCTGACCACCCTGAGATTACTAACATTTTTGGTGAGAAACGACTCCCAGGGAATGGTATATATTCAAACAGTTGACAAAGGCAAAGTGAAAGGAATACCCCAGCGCGAGTGGGATAATGCCAATCGAACTATGAAACAAAACCCCAACTCTATTTTGACCACTGTTATCAAGGGAAAAATTGTTCAGACTGGAACGCTAAACACTACCAGCATGCCTACAGGCCAGGTCATCTTAAGGTAAGCACGTATGTCTAATCAGAACCCAACGATACTAATATTCATGACAAGAGTTGATGAAATCAGATTTTCTCAAGCCTTGTCCTCTCACTTTCCCCAGATAGCATTCATTGATATTGGAGACTGGGATACTAAAACTCCCCTCGTAAAGGAGACGCTGGCCGACTGCCACAACGACACCCCCCAACATTCCATATGGAACAAAGCAATACTGTCAACCGTTGAATACAGCAAAAATTTTATATTTCGCAACGAAAGCAAAAACTGTTATTTCGGAGCAACTGTCGGCCCTGGCCTCATCCAGTACATCCGATCAAGCAAGGCAGACTATGACGATGTTTGTCTTCGCAACGGAAGGCTGTCTTCATCGTACGATCCAAAATCCGATCCTCGCACCGACTCCTTCGTAAAAGAAACCTTCAAAATATTAAAAAAAGGAGCCAGAAGGGTATACTTAGTTAACCGTAAAACCGGAAAAACCGAAGAAAAACCCGAAATACATTTTTTTGCCTGGCCTGACGCAGCTGATGAATATAATGGCCATAACGGGAAATTCCTAACAAACAATTCTCTGGCTTATTTTATTGCAGCGCCACAATAGAAACTCGAAAAACACTTATTGCAAACCCTAGACTTTCCCGACAGGAAACTAGTTCCCGCCCAACGAAAACCCATCAAGATATTTTTAATAAATTCTGGCGAGACTACAATGGAATATGAAAAATTAAAATCAGTAATACACAAGCTAAAAATGAGTGAGCCGTACCGCGAACAGCCTTCCACTTTAAAGAAAAGCTCCCGTTCTTATTGGTCTCCTTATTTTTCGGACGGGGCCAACGATAGAGTGGGTAACGCCCCTCCCTCCAGACACAAAAAAGTGGATGCCCCGAATAATTTCTACTAATTTTTATACCATGAACGCACCCCAAAGTGGATTAGAGAGCCAAGCTGGCGATTTATTGCCGACACCCCCATGATATTCATTAGCCAAATAGAATTCCAAGATAACAGCATAATGAGAACACATTTATCAACCGGAGACGTGCTGTACATATTTTCAGGAAAAGAAATATGCGAGGATGACTGGGAGCTGAAAATAAAAATGGTCAAACAGGACAAAAGATCAATCGGAACATCCTATATTAACTAGCATTATAGGGGTACTCGGAAAACACTTCCCGCAGGACAAGCGCTACCGTTACGACCGCTTCGAGCGTTTCCGACTACCAGCCCGCTTCCTCTTGATGAGAGAATCACCAAATTTCATTAGACTCTGTACGAAACCCCGAGAACTCAAATCGCTGCCCCTTGGAAGCTGAGACTTTGTAGCGTGTCCGGCGGTCTACAGAACGTTCTGTGATGACAAAGCGTTGCGGACTCTCAGACGAGGCCGGGGATAGGGTCTCTGTTCGTAAGCACCCGCCCAACTCACCTTGTAATAGTAAGTTCCATGTCAGTGCGATAGCTGATCGTCAAGCTGAGCGTCGTTTACCAGCCGCCTCAGCCGTCCAGGTCTCCACTGCGCGTGGCGACCTGGATCGCCTGTGCGGTTGTTGCCACGCCCAGGCGACGACGGGCAGCGCGTAGATGATTCTCCACTGTGCGCTCCGACAACCCGAGGGTGGCGGCGATATCGGCCTGGCGTCGCCCGGCGGCGGTCCAGGCCAGTACTTCACGCTCACGCTCGGACAGCGTTCTGACGCCCTCGGTGCCAGGCGCTTCGAGTAACCGGCGAGCGGCGCAAAACGCGGCGGTGGCGACCATTGCCAACAGCACCCGGACCTCGGGGCTGCTGTCCACCTGATCACCGCCAAGACTCATGGCACCTTCGAGCCCCAGCGGACCGAATACCGGCACCTGCAAGCCGTGTGGCCCGTTGCCAAGTGGGCGACGGACCACACGGTAGCGGTCACCCTCCTCCCGCTGGGTCTTGGTCCAGAAGAACGGTTCGCGGGTTTCCAGGATATGGCGGGTGACCGGGCAACGGCGCACGTAGGTCTGGGCGTCGACCGTCAGGCCATCGCCAAACCAGTCACCTTCGACCCAGTACATGCGCTCGACCACTTCGTCCCGTGCCGATGAGGCCGAAAACAGCACGAAGCGATCGTAGCCAAAGGACCTGGCAAAGGTGCGAACGGCCTGCTGGAGTTGCGCCAGCGCGGTGGCGCGTTCGATCTCCAGCACCGCGCGCACGGCCGCCTCGGCCACCCCGCTTTTCACCTTGCCGCGACCTCGTCGAGCAACACGGCAGCAGCCAACTTGCCCAGGGCGTTACCCGCGTACGGGCTGTCGCCGGTCAACAGCTTGCGATCCTGGTGGGTGGCACCGGAGATGTCCTTGTTGATGATCTCGAAGCCCAGCGCCTGGAGCTGTTCACCGAACTTCCAGGTCAGGTGACCCGGCATGTAGCCGATGGCGGGCGTCTGGGCATCCAGGTCGTCGGGGAAGGCACAGATCTTGTAGCCCTTGTAGGGGTTGGCCGCTGCGGATTTGCCAACGCCCAGGGCGAGCAAGGCAGCCGGACCATGGCACAGGGAGATGACGAACTTGTCCCTGGCGGCGGCCCACTCCAGCACTTTTTGCACCTCGACACTTTCCGGCAGGCCGATCAGCGCACCATGCCCACCCGGAATGAAGACCCCGATGTAGTCGGAGTCGTCGCCCAGGGCGCTGTCGATCACTTCGGCGAGCTTTCTCGGCTGTTTGAACTGAGCGCGGTACTTGCCGTACAAGCCTTTGACTTCAGTGTCTTCGGACGGCATCGCCCAGAACTCGAACTTGACCGGGTTACCGGACACGGTCGCGACATCGAAGCCGAACCCGGCCTTGTCCAGGTGGTACATCGGCAGCAGCGTCTCCACGGGATGGTTGCCGGTCGAGAACATCGTGCCGTTATCAGTCAGCAGATAGCGCTCATCGGCGCCGATCACCAGCACCTTCCAGCGCCCGCCCTTGTAAGGATCGGGATAATCGGCACCACTGAGGTCGGACTTCGGCGAGGTAAACTGGCTGAGCGAATACGGTGAGGGAAAAAACGCATTGTCCTCGGCAGGATCCGGGGTCGGGCGTTTGTCGTCGGTTGCTGTGCTGGTCATGGCTGGCTCCGTGGTTCAGGGCTTGAGGGCTGGCACCGTTGCCATGCTAGGAGGCTGACATACCCGCAGCAATGAGGGTTTTCCCTCAATCGAACACGTTGATACCAGCGACCTAACCTCAACGTCAGAGTGACAGTCTAGTTCCGGCACGCGCCACGGCCGCGCTAACTGACCAGCAGCGCCAAACACTGGAACCTGATGCGCCGAGTGACGTCGCTTGTTACTCGCCGACGGTGTGAGCACAATGCAACGAACACACTATCCAGCAATGGCCCGGCAACCAGGGCCCCGTGAGCCATGACCCCACCCAACAGCATCGAACAGTACCTGCAGGCCGCCACCCGGGACAACACCCGGCGCAGTTATCAGGCGGCGGTCGAGCACTTCGAGGTCAGTTGGGGCGGCTTCCTGCCGGCCACCGCCGACAACGTGGCCCGCTACCTGGCCGATCACGCAGGCAGCCACTCGATCAACACCCTCAAACAGCGCCTGGCAGCGCTGGGGCAATGGCATGTCAGCCAGGGCTTTCCCGACCCGACCAAGGCGCCGGTGGTGCGCCAGGTGCTCAGGGGCATCCGCACCCTGCACCCGGCCGAACCGCGGCAGGCAGCGCCCTTGCAGATCCAGCACTTGCAACAGGCGGTAGCGGTACTGGACGCCGAGGCACACGCGGCACGACAGCAGCACGACCTGCCCGCCCTGCTAAGGGCCCGGCGTGATGCCGCCTTGCTGCTGATCGGTTTCTGGCGGGGGTTTCGCGGCGATGAACTGGCGCGCCTGCGGGTCGAGCATATCCAGGCCCAGGCCGGCATCGGCCTGTCGATCTACCTGCCGCGCAGCAAAGGCGACCGCCAGGCACTGGGCGTGCGCCATCAGGCCCCGGCGTTGAAAGTGCTGTGCCCGGTGCAGGCCTACCTGCAATGGATCGAAGTGGCCGGCATCGCCCACGGCCCGGTGTTCCGCAAGCTCGACCGCTGGGGCAACCTCGGTGAGGCTGCGCTCAACAGCAACAGCCTGATCGCCCTGTTGCGGCGCATCCTCGAACGTGGCGGCGTGCCCGCCGCCCTGTATACCGGCCATTCATTGCGCCGTGGCTTTGCCACCTGGGCCACCAGCAATGGCTGGGAACTCAAGGCGTTGATGAGCCATGTGGGCTGGAAGGATGCCAAGTCGGCGTTGCGGTATATCGATGCGTCGGCGTCCTTTGGCGAGCTGGCCCTGCTTGAAGGTACCAGCCTCGTTCCCCTGGAGCGCTTGATTCAGTCCTGAGTCTTCGACGCGCAGCGCCACAGACGGGCGATATCCCCGGCCCGTGCTTGCAGCAACGGCGCTGCCTGGGCGCAGGCCTGTTCCAGGCTCATCGGCCCACTGGTCAGTGCGAAGGCGGATTCGATGCCATGGGCATAGAGTTGCTCGTAGCCTTCCCCCAGGGTCCCGGCGATCACCACCACCGGCACGCCATGACGGCGGGCGATACGCGCCACGCCAAAGGGTGTCTTGCCACGCAGGGTCTGGGCATCGAAGCGCCCTTCCCCGGTGATCACCAGGTCGGCGCCCTGCACCGCTGCGTCCAGTCCGGCCAGCTCTGCCACCACCTCGATACCGGGGCGAAAGCTTGCCTGCATGAACGCCTTGGCGGCGAAGCCCATGCCACCGGCGGCGCCACAACCTGGCAGGTCACGCACGTCGGTACCTAGCAACCCGGCGCAGTGATCGGCAAAATGCCCCAATGCCTGGTCCAGCAAGCGCACCTGTTCCGGGCTGGCACCTTTTTGTGGGCCAAAGATCGCCGACGCGCCATTGCTGCCACACAGGGGGTTGTCGACGTCAGCCGCCACTTCCAGTTGCACCTCGGCCAGTCGTGGGTCCAGTGCACGGGCATCAATGCGTGCAAGCTGCGCCAGGGCCAGACCGCCCTCGGCCAGCGGTTGATCCTGCGCATCGAAGAGCTCCAGGCCCAGGGCACGCAGCATGCCGCTGCCGGCATCGTTGGTGGCACTGCCGCCAATGGCCAGGATGATCCGCTGCGCACCGGCGTCCAGCGCCGCGCCGATCAACTGCCCCGTGCCGTAGGTGCTGGTGCGGCAGGCGTCGCGTTGTGCCGGGGCCAGCAGTTGAATGCCGCTGGCCTGGGCCATCTCGATGATCGCGGTGCGGCTCTCGGCAAGCCAGCCCCAGCCAGCACCTACAGCCTCACCCAGCGGCCCGCGTACGTCGAGGGTACGCAGCTCGCCGGCGCAGGCGGCGATGATCGCGTCCATGGTGCCCTCGCCACCGTCGGCCATCGGACACTTGACCAATTGCGCCTGGGGCAGCACCTGGGCAAGCCCTGCGGCAATGGCGCTGGCGACCCCTTCGGCGCTGAGGCTGTCCTTGAACGAGTCAGGGGCAATGACGATTTTCATGGGAGTGCTCCTTGTGCTGATAGGCAGCATGCTGACAGTTGCAGCATGGGCGTTCTTCAGTCGGATGCACAAAGGTGCCGGCCTTTCGTTTGGTCAGCTGGCCAAATCGCCCCCGCAACCTGCGACTGCTGCGCAGTCGATCGCAGCCTCGTACCTCGGCAGCGGCTACAACGGGTGTAGCCGCTGCCGCCAGGCTGCGATCGGGCGCGCAGCGGCCGTAGATTTCACGACGCGGGTATCAGTTGCAAGCCCAGGTACAAGCTGAGCATCCCTTCAAGGCGCAAGGGATCGACCTCGCTCAGTTCGGCAATGCGCTCCAGCCGGTAGCGCAGGCTGTTACGGTGAATCCCCAGGGCATCGGCGCAGGCCTGGCTCTGGCCGTCGTGGGCACACCAGGCTCGCAGGGTGGCCAGCAACTGCCCGCTGCTGTCCTTGGCACGAATACGTTGCAAAGGCTCGAGCAACTCGTCCAGGGCGTCATCGTTGCGATGGCGCCAGAGCAAGGCCGGCAGGCGGTAGCGGGCCAGGGTCAGGACCTGCTCGGCAGGCAGCACCTCGCGGCCATAGGCCAGCAGATCACGCACGCGCCGGTAACCCCGGCGCAGTTGCTCAAGGCTTTGCGCCGCGGTGCCTGCGGCCAGGCGCTGAACCTGCCAGCCCTGGCGTTGCAGTTTCTCCAGCAGGCGGGGCTCATCCAGGGCGACGCTGGCCGGCCGGCACCACAGCAACGACTGGCGCGCCGGACTCACGCACCAACTGTCCGGGTACCGGCTCATCAACCAGCCGGCCAGGGTCTCGGCCGCAGGCCCGGCCTCCAGTTCGAACAGGCAGGGAATTCTCGCCAATTGCGGTTTGAGCCCCAGTTGCCGGGCTTCGTCGATCAACCTGGGCGAGTCGCCCGAACCACCCAGCAACAAGGCCAGCAGATCATCGCACCGTTGCTGGCGCCACTGCTGCTCGACCTGCAGGTGGCGCTGGGCCAGGAGCATCTCGGCGGTCATGCGCACCAGTTCGGCATAGGTGCGCAGCTGCTGCGGGTCGCCGGTCAGGCCCAGCACGCCGATCAGGCGCCCATCGAGCATCAACGGCAGGTTGACCCCGGGCTGCACGCCCTTGAGGCACTTGGCCGCCTCGACGTCCAGTTCGACGATCCGACCGTTGGCCAGTACCAGCTGGGCGCCTTCGTGGCGGGTGTTGATCCGCTCCGGCTCGCCGCTGCCCAGGATCAGGCCCTGGCTGTCCATGACGTTGACGTTGCAGGGCAGGATCGCCATCGCCCGATCGACGATATCTTGCGCCAGGTCATGGTCGAGTTCGAACATGGGAGGATCCTTGTTGTCGCAGTGATTGGTCCGGGGCACAGCAGGCCGCATGAAATGCTGTGCAAAAGCACAAAGACAGCCACGGTCCGCTCACCGAGACTCGTCGCAGCAACAGCCTCGATGCTGCTGCGGCGATAAACATAACAACAGAGAGAGAATCATGGCATACAGCCCTGCCCCTGACCAAGGCCAAGACGTCACCCGCAATGCGCTGTACCGGCGCGTTACGCTGCGGCTGATTCCGTTCATCTTCATCTGCTACCTGTTCAACTACCTGGACCGGGTCAACGTCGGCTTTGCCAAGTTGCAGATGCTCGATGCACTGAAATTCAGCGAAACCATCTACGGCCTCGGCGCCGGCATTTTCTTCATCGGCTACGTGCTGTGCGGCCTGCCCAGCAACCTGGCACTCAACCGCTTCGGCCCCAGGCGCTGGATCGCGCTGATGATGATCGCCTGGGGCACGCTGTCGACCTGCCTGTTGTTCGTCACCACGCCCATGGAGTTCTATGTGCTGCGCCTGTTCACCGGCGCTGCCGAAGCGAGCTTCTTCCCCGGCATCGTGCTGTACCTCTCGCGCTGGTTCCCGGCCACCCGCCGTGGCCGGATCATGGCCCTGTTCATGTCGGCGATCCCGGTCTCCGGGTTGCTGGGCGGGCCTTTCTCCGGCTGGATCCTCAACCACTTCGCCGCCGGTCAGCATGGCCTGGCCGGCTGGCAGTGGATGTTCCTGATCCAGGGCCTGCCGACTGTGCTGTTGGGCGTTCTCGCGGTGTTCCTGCTCAGTGACGGCTATGCCACGGCCAAATGGCTGAGCCCGGCCGAACGCAAGATCATCGAGACGGATCTTGCCGCCGACGCCGCCAGCAAGCCGGTGACCACCAGCGACAGCGTGCTGTCGGTGTTCACCAACCCGCTGATCTGGACCTTCGGTTTCGTCTACTTCTGCATCCAGAGTGGGGTCTATGCGATCAACTTCTGGCTGCCGTCGATCATCAAGAACCTGGGCTTCAGCGATGCCTTGCTGATCGGCTGGCTGAGCGCCATCCCCTACCTGCTGGCCGGTGTGTTCATGCTGCTGGTGGGCCGCTCGGCGGACCTGCGCAACGAACGCCGCTGGCACTTGGTGGTACCGATGCTGATGGGCGCCGCCGGCCTGCTGATCGCGGTCAACTTCGCCCACAGCCCGGCCATTGCCATTGTCGGCCTGAGCATCGCCACCATGGGCGCCCTCACCGGCCTGCCGATGTTCTGGCCGATGCCCACCGCCCTGCTCAGCGCCGGCACCGCCGTGGCGGGCCTGGCGATCATCAACTCGGTCGGGCAGATGGCCGGCTTCCTCAGCCCCTACCTGGTGGGTTTCATCAAGGACCAGACCGGCTCGACCGATGCGGCGCTGTATTCCCTGGCCGGGCTGATCGTGGTCGGTAGCCTGGTGGCGCTGCAGGTGTCACGCGCGCGTACGGCGGTATCGGTCGCCGCAAGCTGACAGCAGGCGCGCGCTTTCAATCCCGGGGCGAACTGTGTAAAACAGACCGGATCACATCGCCACGGGATTTCGCTCATGATCTATCGTCCATTGGGCCGCAGCGGCCTGCGGGTGTCCGCCCTGACCCTGGGCAGCATGATGTTCGGCGAACCTACCAGCGTCGACGATTCGCTGCGCATCATCGACAAGGCCTGGGACCAGGGCATCAACTTCATCGACACCGCCGACGTGTACAACGCCGGGCGCTCCGAGGAGATCGTCGGTGAAGCCATCGCCCGCCATCGCCACGACTGGGTGCTGGCGAGCAAGGTCGGTTTCGGCCCGGCCGACGGCCTCCCCAACCGCAGTGGGCTGGGCCGCAAGCATATCTTCAATGCCATCGAGGCCAGCCTGACGCGCCTGGGCACCGATTACCTGGACATCTATTACCTGCACCGCGAAGACCACGGCACACCGCTGGAAGTCACGGTCGGCGCCATGGGCGATCTGCTGCGCCAGGGCAAGATCCGCCACTGGGGCGTGTCCAACTTCCGCGGCTGGCGCATCGCCGAGATCTGCCACCTGGCCGAGCGCCTGGGCGTGCCGAAGCCGGTGGTCAGCCAGCCGCTGTACAACATCGTCAACCGCCAGGCCGAACCCGAACAGTTCCACGCCGCGGCCCACCATGGCCTGGGCATCGTGCCGTTCAGCCCGTTGGCCCGTGGTGTGCTCAGCGGCAAGTACGCCCCCGGTGCCGCACCGCAGGCCGGTACGCGTGCCGGTCGCCAGGACAAGCGCATCCTGGAAACCGAATGGCGCCCCCAGTCCCTGGCCATCGCCCGCACGCTTGAGGCCTACACCCAGGACAAGGGCGTGGGCATGGTCGAGTTCGCCATCGCCTGGGTACTCAACAACCAGCTGGTCAGTTCGGCCATCGTCGGCCCGCGCACTGAAGCCCAGTGGGACACCTACAGCGGCGCATTGCAGGTCAAGATCAGCGCCGAGGACGAAGCCTTCATCGATTCGCTGGTGACGCCGGGCCATGCCTCGACCCACGGCTTCAACGACGTCGCCCACTTCGTCAGCGGGCGCCTGCCACGCTGAGGCCGTTGCCCAGCAGGTGGCCGATGGCAGCCCTGAGCTTCATCGGCCGCACCGGCTTGTGCAACAAGGCATGGCCACGTTCACGCACCTGTTGCTTGAGCTCGCTGCTGTAGTTGGCCGTGATCATCAGCGCCGGTAGCGGCGTCGGGCGCTGGGCATTGATCGCCGCCAGCGCATCGACGCCGTTGCGTTCGCCATCGAGGTGATAGTCGGCGATCATCAGGTCAACGTCGGCATGGCCGATATCGACCTGGCGCGCCAGGTCTTCTTCGCTCAAGGCGGTCACCACCTCGCAGCCCCATTGCATCAGCAAGGTGGCCATGGCGGCGCAGATCGCCGCATCGTTATCCAGCACCCAGATCCGCGCACCGGCCAGGCGTATTTCCGACACCTCAGCCAACGCAAGGGCCTGTGGCGGTCGGGCTGCACTGTCGGCGCGGGGCACTTCGACGGCAAACACCGAGCCTTTTCCCGGCACCGAGCGCAGCTCAATGCGGTGCCCGAGGATCCCGGCGATCTTCTCGACAATCGCCAGGCCCAACCCCAGGCCGCGGTCCTGGTCGGGGCGCTGCACATCGCCGCGCTTGAATTCCTGGAAGACTTCTTCGCGCTTGTCTTCGGCGATGCCGATACCGGTATCCCAGACTTCGATCCACACCCGCCGCTCCCGCCGCCGGCAACCCAGCACAACACGCCCTTGCCGGGTGTAGCGGATGGCATTGCTGAGCAGGTTGCGCAGGATCCGCGCCAGTAGCTGGATGTCGCTGTGCACGTACAGGTTACAGGGATGGTAGGACAGGCACAGGCCTTCGCTGCTGGCAGCGTGGGCATACTCGATGGCCAGGTTGTCGAGCAGGTCGGTCAGGGCAAAGGTCGCAAGGTCTGCCTGTATGACACCGGCATCGAGCTTGGAGATATCCACCAGGGTACCGAGCAGGCTCTCCACATCGTCGAGCGAATGGCTGACGCTGCGCACCAGGCCCGGGTTGGCGCTGTGCTGTTCGAGCAAGGCGCTGGTGAACAGCCGCGCCGCGTTCAGCGGTTGCAGCAGGTCATGGCTGACGGCGGCCAGGAACTTGGTCTTGGACAGATTGGCCTGCTCGGCCTCCTGCTTGGCCCGGGTCAGCTCGGCGGTGCGCTCACGCACTCGTACTTCCAGGTGCTGGTAGGCCTGGTGCAGGGCCTCGGCGCTACGCCGGCGCTCGGTGATGTCGCGGATCAGCACGAAAATGCCGACCACCTCGCCGCTGGCCGCACGATTGGGCACATAGGAGCGCAGCATGTAGCGCTCCTGACCGTTGACGTGGGTTTCGGCGCACTCGAACGTCACGCTCTCCCCCGCCAGTGCCCGGGCGATGTAGCCTTCCAGGCGCTGGTAGTGCTCGGGGCTGTGGACGTCGCGCAGGCGTTGCCCGAGCATCACTCCCCGTGGCCAGCAGTACCATTGCTCATAGACCTGGTTGGTGAACTCATAGACCAGCTCGGCATTGAGGTAGGCAATCAGGGCCGGCACGTGGTCCGTGATCAGGCGAATCCAGCGCTCGCTCTCGCTCAATGTCTCGGCGTGCTGGTAGCGCTCGGTGATATCGGTGAAGGTGTTGACGAAGCCTCCGGTGGGTAGCGGATGGGTACGGATCTCCAGCATGCGGCCGTCGTACAGGCGCTGTTCCCGTTCATGGATGCAGCGTCCGTTGGCGTCGCGGCTGTCCGGGGTCAACAACGCCAGCTCGCTGTCGGCGATCACTTCGGCGAACGGTCTGTGGGCGGCAATCGGGGCCAAGCCGCTGAGCTCCAGGAAACGCCGGTTCCACAGCTCCAGCATGCCGTCGGCATTGACCATGGCCACACCCTGGGACAGGTTGTCCACAGCGCGCTGTAACAGGTGCGACTTCTGCGCCACCGCCTGTTCGCGGCGGCGGGTTTCGCTGTGCTTGAGTTCGGTGATGTCGGTGAACAGCATGACCCGGCCACCGTCGCGGGTCGGCCGCTCGCTGACCTGCAACCAACGACCGTTGTGCAGGCAATAGAGCCCGTGTTCGTCGCCCGCGCCGCGGTGCTCTTCGTTGAACAGGCCGCTGCCGTGCATCAGGCGCTTGATCTCGGCCAGGCGCATGCCGCTGATGATGCGTATCCGGCTGTTGGCCCAGAAGGTGTTGAAACGGCTGTTGAACAGCACGATGCGCAGGTCCTGGTCGAACAGCACAAAGGCGTCGGAGATGCTCTCGATGGCATCGACCAGGTGCTGATGAGCGGTTTCGGCGCGCAGCCGGGCATCGCTGAGCAAGCGATTGCTGGCCTTGAGTTCGATCAGGGTCTGGTTCAGGGTGTCGGTGCGTTCACGCACTTGTTCGGCCAGTGCCACCGAATGCTGGAACGCTGCGTAGGCATCGTCCGGGCGCACCGCACCGGACTCCAGGCGTTCGATCAGCGCCGCATTGATGTGCAACAGCTTGCGGTTGGCTCGACGCAGCGCCTCAAGCTCAAGGTTCGAGTCGCTGGCGCGGGCGTCCGATGGCGACACCGGTGAAGGTCTGATTGATATGGGTGCCATTGAACTGTTCCCCGTAGGAGTTGAAACCCAGCACCTGCCGACTGCGCAGGAAGTCGCCGACCGCGGCAAGCGCATCGCTGCCCTCAAGCTCCAGGCGGCGCAGGAAGCAATCACAGCCGATACACACCAGCAATGGCCCGAGGCGCTCGTGCAGGCCGTCGAACAGTGACTGCAGGTTGGCCAGTAACGGCCCCGGGCGCATGGCGGTGAGGACGATGCCGTTCTCCACCGCACAGTAGAAACTCAGGCTCAAGTCGTCGTGCACCTGCTGGATGGCGCGCACGTAATGGCGATCATTGAGCCGCACTGCCAGGGGATGGGCGGCGAATACCCGCTGGTCCAGGGCGCTGACCGGCACACCGATCAGGCGTGCGTACTCCTCGGCTGCCGGCTCCGCGTTGAGTTCATGGACCCGGCGCAACTGGCGGTCGGCACGGGTCACCACCAGCTTCTCGCGGCGCGGCTGCAGGTGATGGGTGGTGAAGACTTCGAAATCCAGCCAGGTGTTGACCAGCAGCACCACCGCCGCGCCGCTGTGAAAGGCGCCGTCGTAGTACACGTGGGTATGGCTGAGCTGGTTGTCGTCACCGGCCGACCCGCCAAAGTGCGGAATATCGCCCAGTGCCGCGCTGAGGGCGGCCAGCACGGTTTCTTCACGGCTGGAAAGCCCGTCGAGCAGGGTCAGGGCAAAGCTGTGTCCCTTGATCGGTGCCAGGCTGTTGCTACGACAGCCCGCCACCAGACGCTCGACCATGGCCTGGGCGGCAATCAGGCTGAACTGCTCCATGGCATCGATGCGTTCGGCGGCGATGGAGAACTGGCGATGATCGAAGCCCAGGGCGGTGACGCAGCCACGTTCGTAGCCTTCGGGCGTGATCTCGCCGGCGCTGGTGCAACCGGCCAGGCGAATCCCGCCGAAACTTTGCTGCAACGCCTGGGCCAGGGCCGGCAGGTCGTAGCCGGGCGAGCAAAAGAACAGCACGAAGCCCAGATGCGGGTGCAGCAACTGGGCGGCTAGCGCCTGGGCCACCTGGTCGGCGGCGCTGGCCCGCGATACGGCGCAGGTGACGCCTTCGCTCGGGTACGGGTGCATGAGACGGGCTCCGCCCTGGATGATGCAAGCAGTCTAGGGAGGCGCCCAGGTAAGACGAATGCTACTTGGGTAGTGGGTCGGGCTGGCATTGGTCGTAGCCGCTGCCGAGGTACGAGGCAGTCGCCAGCCAGGCACCTCGGTCAGCCGGTTCTACGACCGCTGCGCGGCCGATCGCAGCCTGGCGGCAGCGGCTACGACGCGACCGGTGTCGCCGCTGCCGAGGTACGAGGCTGCGACCGACTGCCTGTAGGAGCGGGCTTGCCCCGCGATGCGTCGCTGCGTTCAATCGCGGGGCAAGTCGAGTCGTCGCATCGCCGCTCTCACCAATCGCTGCCGAGGTACGAGGCTGCGATCGACTGCAACGCAGTCGCCACCCCGGCACCTCGGTCAGCCGGAGTTACGCCCGCTGGATGAAACCCCATGTCGCTCAGGGGGTCACGATGTTGAAGCTGGGCTGGAAGCTGGCCAGCATGCCGAGCATCGCCTTGAAGCGCTGGGCATCGCCCTCGATCTTGATATCGCCCTGCTTGATCGCTGTCGGGAAGTCGAGCTGGCGCAGGCTGATCAGGTCCAGCGCCGCCTTGCTCATGGTCACTGTGGCATCGGCACGCTCATGGCTCGCGTGTTCGCGCCAGGTCAGTACGCCATTGCGCAAGGTCAGGGCAAAATGCTGGTCGAGGTCGTCGAAGTTCCAGTTCAGGGTCATGTCGTGGCCCTGGGCCTTGTCCGAATCCATGCGCACGGCCAGCACATCCATGAACATCGCCGGCGTTGCCGCGCGCACTAGGTCGGCAATGGCACGGCCGCCCCGGGGGACCTCGACCTTGCGCAACTCCTGGGCGCCCGTCAGGTAGATGTTGCGCCAGATCGCCGACTCACTGCGATAACCCAACTGCTCCAGGGCATCGGCCTGCGCCTCGCGGGCGGCCTTGTTGTCAGGCTCGGCGAACACCAGGTGGTTGCCCAGTTGCGTCGCCCAGCGGTAATCGCCCTGCTCCATCGCCGCGCGCATCAGTGTCAGCACCTTGTCTGCCCCGCCCAGCGCTTCGACGTAGCGCTGGCCGGCCTGCTGCGGCGGCAACGGGTCGAGGTTGGCCGGATTGCCGTCGTAAAAGCCCAGGTAACGCTGGTAGACGGCGCGGCTATTGAAACTCAGGTTGCCGTAGTAGCCCCGGGCATACCATTTGTGATCGAGCTCGCCGGGCAGTGCTTTGATCGCATCGGCGATCTCCAGTGGTGTCATGCCCTGGTTGAGCAGGTGCAAGGTGCGGTTATTGATGAAGGCGTACATGTCGCGCTGGTCGGCCAGCATCGTGCGAATGCCGTCGGCGCCCCAGGTTGGCCAGTTGTGCTGGGCGAACATCACCTGGGCCTTGTCGCCGTAGCGCACCAGACTGTCGTCGATGAACCGGGACCAGGCCTTGGCGTCCCGGACCTCCGCGCCCCGTGGCGTGAGCACGTTGTGCATCGACATCACCGCGTTTTCAGCCATGCACAGCGCCTGCAGCTGCGGCAGGTACAGGTTCATCTCCGCCGGTGCCTCGGTGCCGGGGGTGAGCTGGAACTCCACCTGCACGCCAGCGATTTCATGGCTTTCCAGGGGCTGTACGATCAGGTCGGTCGGCGCGATCAGGCTGATGCTGCCCCCCTGCGGCACGGCCTTGCCGATGCCGGTATCCACCTGCCCGCGTTCGCTCCTGGCTACCGCGCTACCGCTCTGGTACGCGCCTCGACGAAACATCGCAGTGCCCGCCAGGACGTTCTCCTGGATCGCGTGCTCCATGAAGCCGTTCGGGGCATAGATACGCACGTTGCCAGCCTTGACGTCCGCCTCGTCGACCACGCCGCGCACGCCGCCAAAATGATCGGCATGGCTATGGGAGTAGATGACCGCCACCACCGGCTTGCGCGGGCGGTGCCGGTAGTACAACTCAAGGCCGGCCCTGGCGGTCTCGGTGACATAGAGCGGATCGATGATGATCAGCCCGTCGTCGCCTTCGATGATGGTCATGTTGGCAAGATCGATGCCGCGAATCTGGTAGACCTTGTCGGTCACCTCGAACAGCCCGGCGTTGGCATTGAGCTGCGCCTGGCGCCACAGGCTGGGGTTGACCGTGTCAGGGGCCTGCGCCTGCTTGAGGAAGTCATACTGCTGCAATGACCATACCGGCTTGCCCTCGGCATTCTTCACCTCACCCTCGAAGGCCGCCACCAGTCCCCGGCGGGCGGCGTCAAAGTCGGCGCGGTCCTGGAACGGCAGCTGCTTGAGCACGCCCTGATTGACGGCGGCGGTGGTCGGGCTGGCAGCCTTTGCCGGGTCGGCTGCCGGGGCGTCCTGGGCCCAGGACGGCGCACTGGACAAGGCAATGGCAGTGAAAAGAGCACATAGGCGATAGCGCATACGAATCCTTATGGGTGTCCACGGTGTTCAGCATGGATGACCGACGTAGCGTAAGTCCCTGTTCGGCTAGCCACCCCCCTCGATTGGGAGGGGTATGGCAATGGCGGTCGGCGCGTTGTCGCTTGGCGCACCCAGCGGTGCTGGGCTTTACTTTAATAGATGTACCCAGAAGCCTCTTCGCGACATTCACTGGCGGGAGCCCTGCCATGAACACGTCTGTTTTTGCGCTGGTCGCGGTACTCTCGGTGATAGCGGGTTGTTCGTCCGACAAGGATGCCTATCGTAACCAGCCACTGGTTGCGCGGGTCGAGACGGGCATGACCAAGGAGCAGGTCCGGCAGATTGGCGGGCAGCCCCTGCTGGAGTCCGACCGCACAGTGGTGCCTGGCACCTGCTTTGATTACATGCTCGTGCAGGCGGGCATGCAGCAGCCTTACTACGTCAGCTTCGATCTGGGCGAACACGTCGACCACACGGGCTTCATGACCTGCGCGCAATGGAGCACTGCCCAGGCGAAATCCAGGGAACCTCCCTCGAACATGGGCGGTATGGGTGGCGCGGGTTATTGATCTGTTGCCGCTGCTCAATCCTTGCGCTTGCGCGGGTTTTCCCGATCGCGCCGACGCGCCAGGGCAGCGCCCCAGGCCAGGATGGCGGCGGAGGCGATCAGCATCGCCGCCAGCATCACGTAGCCCCAGGGTATGTCGTTCATGCTCCAACACCCGGGGCATCGACCATGCCCTGATTGAGAGGAATAGGCTGGAGCCACGCATTCATGCCAGGCGTGCCAGTACGGTAATAGCAGTATAGAAGCACTCTGGACGCCCATCTAACGGGGTTTCCCGACATCCACCCAGCGAAATACGTGAATCGCCCTTTCGATATGCGGTCAGTGAAGGCACAATGCGTGTCCTTTTTTTGGCTGGCCAAGCCTGGGGCCTGGAAATGATCAATACGCCGTACTACCTCATCGATAAACAAAAGCTGCTGCAGAACATGCAGAAGATCGCCTACGTGCGCGAAAAGTCCGGGGCCAAGGCCCTGCTGGCACTCAAGTGCTTCGCCACCTGGTCGGTGTTCGACCTGATGCAGCAGTACATGGACGGCACCACGTCGTCGTCGCTCTACGAGCTCAAGCTCGGTCGCCAGAAGTTCGCCGGCGAAACCCACGCCTACAGCGTGGCCTGGGCCGATGACGAAATCGGCGAGATGATCGAGAACTGCGACAAGATCATCTTCAACTCCATCGGCCAATTGCAGCGCTTTGCCGAGCAGACCGAAGGCACCGTGCGCGGCCTGCGGGTCAACCCGCAAGTGAGCAGCTCGGATTACCTGCTGGCCGACCCGGCGCGTCCGTTCAGCCGCCTGGGCGAGTGGGACCCGGTGAAAGTAGAAGGCGTGATCGATCAGATCTCCGGCTTCATGTTCCACAACAACTGCGAAAACGCTGACTTCGAGCTGTTCGACAAGATGCTCGGACACATCGAGGAGCGCTTCGGCCACCTGCTGCACAAGGTCGAGTGGGTCAGCCTGGGTGGCGGCATCCACTTCACCGGTGACGACTACGCCCTGGACGCCTTCTGCGCGCGCCTGAAGGCCTTCTCCGAGCAATACGGCGTACAGGTCTACCTGGAGCCGGGCGAAGCGGCCATCACCCAGAGCGCCTCGCTGGAAGTCACCGTGCTCGACACCCTGTACAACGGCAAGCACCTGGCCGTGGTCGACAGCTCCATCGAAGCGCACATGCTGGACCTGCTGATCTACCGCCTCAACGCCAAGATGGCGCCCAACGACGGCGAACACACCTATATGGTGTGCGGTAAGTCCTGCCTGGCCGGTGACATCTTCGGCGAGTATCAATTCGATCGTCCGTTGGCCATCGGCGATCGGCTGTCGTTCGTTGACGCAGCGGGTTACACCATGGTCAAGAAAAACTGGTTCAACGGCCTGAAAATGCCGTCCATCGTTGTGAAACAACTCGACGGTACTGTCGAGGTGGTTCGCGAGTTTGGTTTCGAAGACTACTTGTCCAGCCTGTCTTGAGCTGGCAGTAAAGGAGAGAAAGAGAAATTGAAGAAGAACGTTCTTATCATTGGTGCAGGAGGTGTCGCCAAGGTGGTGGCCCACAAGTGCGCGCAGCACAACGACGAACTCGGTCGTATTGCTATCGCGTCGCGCAACATCTCCAAATGCCAGGCCATCATCGACAGCGTCAAGGCCAAGGGCAGCCTCAAACAGCCCGCTGAAATCGCCGCTTACGCGCTCAATGCGCTGGATGTCGAAGCGACCAAGGCGCTGATCCGCGAAACCGAATCGCAGATCGTCATCAACGTCGGCTCCGCCTTCCTCAACATGTCGGTGCTGCGTGCCTGCATCGATACTGGCGTGGCCTACCTGGACACCGCCATTCACGAAGAGCCGGGCAAGATCTGCGAGACGCCGCCATGGTACGGCAACTACGAGTGGAAACACCTCGAGGAGTGCCAGCAGAAGAACGTGACCGCCATTCTCGGCGTGGGCTTCGACCCGGGCGTTGTCAACGCCTATGCAGCCCTGGCAAAACAACAGTATTTCGACCGCATTGATTCGATCGACATTCTCGACGTCAATGCCGGATCCCATGGCAAGTACTTCGCCACCAACTTCGACCCGGAAATCAACTTCCGCGAATTTACCGGGCAGGTGTGGAGCTGGCAGAACAGCCAGTGGACCAGCAACACCATGTTCGAAGTCAAGCGTACCGATGACCTGCCGGTGGTGGGTTCGCAGAACCTGTACCTGACCGGTCACGACGAAGTGCACTCGCTGTCCAAGAACCTGGACGTGCCCAACGTGCGCTTCTGGATGAGTTTCGGCGAGCACTACATCAACGTGTTCACCGTGCTGAAGAACCTCGGCCTGCTCTCCGAGCAGCCGGTCAAGACCGCCGAAGGCCTGGAAGTGGTACCGCTCAAGGTGGTCAAGGCCGTGCTGCCTGACCCGGCGTCGCTGGCGCCTGGCTACACCGGCAAGACCTGCATCGGTGACCTGGTCAAGGGCACCAAGGACGGCCAGCCGCGTGAGGTGTTCATCTACAACGTCGCCGACCACGAAGAAGCCTACGCCGAGACCGACAGCCAGGGTATTTCCTATACCGCTGGCGTGCCGCCGGTAGCCGCCGCCCTGCTGGTCGCCCGTGGCGAGTGGGACGTGCAGCGCATGGTCAACGTCGAGGAGCTGCCAGCCGAGCCGTTCCTCAAGGCGCTGGACGTGATGGGTCTGCCGACCCGCGTCAAGGACGAGCACGGCGACCGTCCCTGGAACTGATGGTTCCCTGTAGGAGCGGGCTTGTCCCGCGATTGCGTTATGCCAGATAGCACGCGATCGCGGGGCAAGCCCGCTCCTACATTTGAATACCTGCAATGCTTATTGTTTTGTTTATCTTTTAAATAATCCCCACCTCAACGTTGATCTGGCGCAAGTTGCCGCCGGTCGTAATACGTCACAGTCTCCAAGCCATCCCAAGTTCGTGATCTACGCTGAACCAAGGTTCGGCTGGAGATACTTCAATGTCATTGGCTGAAGAACAAAAATCCACGCGCCGCAAGGAAGTCCGGCTGTTCATCTTTCTTGTCGCCTGCCTCTTTCCCCTGCTCTCGGTCGCCATTGTCGGTGGCTACGGCTTCATTGTCTGGTTCCTGCAGATGATCTACGGTCCGCCTGGGCCGCCCAACTGACCTTGTTCATCGGAGCCCGCCCATGGATGACGCGCTGCATATCGCCAGTCTTGTCGTACTTGCCCGCCCGGAACTGTTTGAAGCAGTAAAAGCCAACTTGCGCCTGCTCGAAGGTATTGAACTGCATCAGGAAAGTACGGCCGGAAAGTTGGTGGTGGTACTTGAAGCCCGAGACGAACAACAGATCCTGCAACGCATCGAACAGATCAACAATTTGCCAGGCGTACTCAATGCCGCGTTGATCTACCACGAACTCCTCGACCCCGCAGGTGAGCAGCAATGAGCATGACCCGCCGTGAATTCGCCAAGGCCCAGGCCGCGGCCATTGCCGCAGCCGCCGCCGGCCTGCCGATCTACACCACCGCCAGCAACCTGATCACCGAAGCGGACATGGTCAGCCTGGACTGGAACAAGGCGCCCTGCCGCTTCTGCGGCACCGGGTGCAGCGTGATGGTGGCCACCCGCGACAACCGCGTGGTCGCGACCCATGGCGACGTCAAGGCCGAGGTCAACCGCGGACTGAACTGCGTCAAGGGCTACTTCCTGTCGAAGATCATGTATGGCGTCGACCGCCTGACCCAACCGCTGCTGCGCATGAAGAACGGCCAGTACGACAAACAGGGCGAATTCCAGCCGATCAGCTGGGACAAGGCCTTCGACATCATGGCCGACAAGTACAAGCAAGCCCTGAAGAACAAAGGCCCCGAGTCGATCGGCATGTTCGGTTCCGGGCAATGGACCGTCTGGGAAGGCTATGCCGCCAACAAGCTGATGAAGGCCGGCTTTCGCAGCAACAACATCGACCCCAACGCCCGCCACTGCATGGCCTCGGCAGTCATGGGCTTCATGCGCACCTTCGGCATGGACGAGCCCATGGGCTGCTACGACGATATCGAAGTCACCGACGCCTTCGTGCTCTGGGGCTCGAACATGGCCGAGATGCACCCGATCCTCTGGAGCCGGGTCACCGACCGGCGCCTGAGCCAGCCGCAGGTCAAGGTCGCGGTGCTGTCGACCTTCGAACACCGCAGCTTTGAGCTTGCCGACATCCCCATGGTGTTCAAACCACAGACCGACCTGCTGATCCTCAACTACATCGCCAACCACATCATCCAGAGCGGCGCGGTGAACAAGGACTTCATCAGCAAGCACACCCGCTTCGCCAAGGGCGCCGACGACATCGGCTACGGCCTGCGCCCGGACAACCCGCTGGAGACCGGGGCCAAGAACGCCGACAAGGCCAACACCTGGAGCGACATCGATTTCGACCAGTTCGCCGCCTTCGTCCGGCCCTATACCCTTGAGCGCACGGCCAAAGAAACCGGCGTGCCCGCCGAGCGCCTCAAGGCGTTGGCCGAGTTGTATGCCGACCCCAAGCGCAAGGTCGTGTCGTTCTGGACCATGGGCTTCAACCAGCACACCCGCGGGGTCTGGGCCAACAACCTGATCTACAACATCCACCTGCTCACCGGCAAGATCAGCGAACCGGGCAACAGCCCCTTCTCGCTCACCGGCCAGCCGTCCGCCTGCGGCACCGCCCGCGAGGTCGGCACCTTCTCCCATCGTCTGCCGGCCGACCTGGTGGTGACCAATCCCAAGCACCGCGCCACCGCCGAAAAGATCTGGAAGCTGCCCGCCGGGACGATCCAGGAAAAGGTCGGCTTCCACGCCGTGCAACAGAGCCGCATGCTCAAGGACGGCGTGCTCAACGTGTACTGGACCCAGGCCAGCAACAATATGCAGGCAGGTCCCAACATCATGCAGGAAGTGCTGCCGGGCTGGCGCAAGCCGGAGAACTTCGTGATCGTTTCCGATGTGTACCCCACCGTCTCGGCCCAGGCCGCCGACCTGATCCTGCCCAGCGCCATGTGGGTGGAAAAGGAAGGCGCCTTCGGCAATGCCGAACGCCGTACCCAGTTCTGGCATCAGCTGGTCAGTGCACCGGGGGACGCGCGCTCGGACCTGTGGCAACTGGTGGAATTCTCCAAGCGCTTCACCACCGACGAAGTCTGGCCCGCCGACCTGCTGGCCAAGGCGCCCGAGTACAAGGGCAAGACCCTGTTCGAGGTGCTGTTCAAGAACGGCCAGGTCGATCAGTTCCCGGTGGAGCAACTGGAAGCCGGCTTCAAGAACGATGAAGCCAAGGCCTTTGGCTTCTACCTGCAAAAGGGCCTGTTCGAGGAATACGCCCAGTTCGGGCGCGGCCACGGCCACGACCTGGCGACCTTCGACCGCTACCACAGCGAGCGCGGGCTGCGCTGGCCGGTGGTCGATGGCAAGGAGACCCGCTGGCGCTACCGCGAGGGCCTCGATCCCTATGTCGAAGCCGGCAGCGGCGTGCAGTTCTATGGCTACCCGGACAAGAAAGCGATCATCTTCGCCCTGCCCTACGAGCCGCCGGCCGAAGCACCGGATGACGAGTACCCGTTCTGGCTGAGCACCGGCCGGGTGCTGGAGCACTGGCACACCGGCAGCATGACCCAGCGGGTCGAGGAGCTGTACCGGGCCGTGCCGGATGCCCTGGTGTACATGCACCCCGATGACGCCAAGGCCATGAACGCCCGGCGTGGCAGCGAGGTGAAACTGGTCAGCCGCCGTGGCGAGATGCGCGCGCGCATCGAGACCCGTGGGCGCAACAAACCGCCCCGTGGCCTGGTGTTCGTGCCCTTTTTCGACGCCAACAAGCTGATCAACAAGGTCACCCTCGACGCCACCGACCCGATCTCCAAGCAGACCGACTACAAAAAATGCGCCATCCGTATCGAGCTGATCAGCGTGGCCTGAGGAGCGCCGTCATGACTATCCGAATCCTGCCGTTGCTGCTGTTCGCCGTGATTGGCGCAGTGATCGCCGCCGATGTCGACTATCCGCTCGATGCCCCGGGGCCCGACGGACGCCGCCCCGGCGGTACCCTGACCCAGAGCATGCCGGCACCGCCCCTTGCCAATGACGAAAACAAGGACCTCAAGCGCGAGCGCAACTACCCCGACCAGCCGCCGACCATTCCCCACAGCATTCGTGGCTATCAGATCGACAAGAACGGCAACAAGTGCCTGTCTTGCCACAGCCGCGCCAACAGCGCCCGCAGCCAGGCAACCATGATCAGCATCACCCACTACATGGACCGAGACGGCCAGGCCCTGGCGGCGGTGTCACCGCGCCGGTACTTCTGCAACCAGTGCCACGTGCCGCAGAAAGAGGTGCAGCCGCTGGTGGGCAACAGTTTCGAAACCATCGACAAGATCCTGCAGGACGACGCCGAAGCCGCAGGCAAGCAACCTTGAGGAGGCGCCATGAAAGCACTGTTCGCCCTGCTTAAGGAGTACTGGGGCATCCTCTGTCGGCCCAGCGTCTACTTCAGCCTGGGGTTCCTGACCCTGGGCGGGTTCATCGCCGGGATCATCTTCTGGGGTGGTTTCAACACTGCCCTGGAGATGACCAACACCGAGAAATTCTGCGTGTCGTGCCATGAGATGCGCGACAACGTCTTCGTCGAGCTCAAGGAGACCATCCACTACACCAACCGCTCCGGCGTGCGCGCCAGTTGCCCGGACTGCCACGTGCCCCACGAGTGGACCCACAAGATCGCGCGCAAGATGCAGGCGTCCAAGGAGGTCTGGGGCAAGATCTTCGGCACCATCGACACCCGCGACAAGTTCCTCACCCTGCGCCGCGAACTGGCCGAGCATGAATGGGCCAGGCTCAAGGCCAACGACTCGCGCGAGTGCCGCAACTGCCACAACTTCGAGTTCATGGATTTCACCCGCCAGAGCAAGCGGGCGGCGGCGATGCATTCCACCTCGCTGGCCAAGGGCGAGGCGACCTGCATCGATTGCCACAAGGGCATTGCCCACAAGTTGCCCGACATGCACGGGGTCAAGGGCTGGTGACCTTGCGGCCGCTTCGCGCCCGATCGCAGCCTGGCGGCAGCGGCTACAGCTGGCCTGTAATGGTGTAGCCGCTGCCGAGGCACGAGGCTGCGATCGACTGCGCAGCAGTCGCAATCGGATCGATACGTAGGGGTAGGCAACCCCGGGTTTCACAAGCCGCTGGTCACCTTGGTCCACAAGCGGGTGACCTGGCGCATCACCTTGGGTGGCATGGCCTTGAGCGTGAACAATGATTTCATCACTTGCGGCGCAGGGTACATCGCCGGGTCGTCGCGCAAGACCTGGTCCACCAGCGGGGTCGCTGCGGCATTGCCATTGGGGTAATGAATGGCATTGCTGATATCGGCGATGACCTTGGGTTCGAGCAGGTAGTTCATGTAGGCATAGCCGCTGTCCGGGTTCGGCGCGTTGCGCGGCATGACCACCATGTCGACCGCCAGGGTCGAGCCCTCCCTGGGGATGCTGTAACCGATCTCGACACCGTTGTGCGCCTCACGGGCAATCGAGGCGGCCTGGGCGATGTCGCCGCTGAAGCCGATGGCCACGCAGATATTGCCGTTGGCCAGGTCGCTGACGTACTTGGACTGGTGAAAGTACTGCACGTAGGGTTTTACCTTGAGCAAGGCCGCCTCGGCCTGCTTGTAGTCGGCCAGGTTCTCGCTGTCGTGCCTGAGCCCCAGGTAGTTGAGGGTGATGGGCAACAGCTGGGTCGAGTTGTCGATGAAGGCGACCCCGCACTGGCTGAGTTTCTCGATGTTCTTCGGATCGAACAGCAGGTCCCAGCTCTGGGTGATGGCGGTATCGCCGAAGATCGCCTTGAGCTTCTCGACGTTGTAGCCAATGCCGACCGTAACCCACATGTAGGGAAAGCCATAGGCATTGCCGGGGTCGTTGACCTCCAGCATCTTCAGTAGCTGCGGATCGAGGTTGTGCCAGTTCGGCAGCTTGCTCTTGTCCAGCTTCTGCAAGGCGCCCGCCTTGATCAGTTGTGCCAGGAAGTGGTTGGAGGGGCTGACCACGTCATAGCCGCTGCTGCCGGTGATGAGCTTGGCCTCGAGCATCTCGTTGCTGTCGATCAGGTCATAGGTGGTCTGGATACCGGTCTGAGCTGTGAAATTGCTCAAGGTATCGCCGGCGATGTAGTTGCTCCAGTTGGAGATCCGCACGCTGTCGGCCGCCATGGCGACCCCGCTGGAGGCGGTGCACAGGGCAAGGGTGAGCTGTTTGAGGGTGATCATGGCTGTTCTCTTTCTTGTAAGGTCAGATCAGGATTCGGACTGCGCGCGACAGGCCTCGTAACGCAGGCGCAGCGAAGCGCCGATGTCGAAGAACGGGCTGGGTGGCAGCCAGCCGGGCTGGGCCTGGCGGAGCACGCTGCTGAGCAAGGGTGACTGGCTGCCGCTGGCCATCTCGGCCAGCAATCGCCCCCACAGGGTGCCCCGTGCCACGCCCGAGCCATTGCAGCCGGCGACCACATGAATGCCGGGCTCAATCCGGGCGAAGCGTGGCTCGCCCGAGCGCGTGGCGCTGAGGTGGCCGGTCCAGGTGAACTGCAGATGGTCTGCGGTAATCCAGGGAAAACGCCGCTGCAGGCCGCGCACATGGGTCTGCCGGCGGACATCCAGGGCGCTGGCGGTGAGGTCCCGACGGCGGTACTCCACGGTGTTGCGAATCAGCAACCTGCGGTCGTTGGTCAGACGCAGCGTCGCCCCGGCCGGCCGCGTTGACAACACGCCCCAGGGCTCGGGGCTGCCGATTTGCCGGTACTCGGCATCGGTCAATGGCCGGGTCAACGAGGCGCTGAGTTCAAGGGGGAACACGGCGCGGTCCTGCAGGCCCAGCCGTGGCATGAAGGGGCCGACACACACCAGCACCTGGGCAGCCTCAATGCTGCCATTGGCTGCGACGGCGCGGATCTTGCCGCCCTTCATGCGCGCCAGGGCAGTGATGCCGGTCTGTTCGAACACCGTGACGCTGCCTGGCAGCGTGTCGAGCAGTCCCCTGGCGTACCTGGCCGGTTGCAGCAACGCGTTGCCGCCACGGCAATGGATGGCCGCCTGGTAAAAGTCCGTTCCCAGACGGCTGGCCAGTGCCGGGCCCTGGAGCAGTTGGGCATCGGCACCGACGGCGCGCAGGGTCTGCACCCGCAGTTCGGCGTCTTCGAGCTTGTCCGGGTCATGAACGGCGAAGAAGTAACCCTCGTCGCGCCAGTCACAGTCGATGCCCAGCTCGTTGATGCGCAGGCGCACTTCCTCGTTGGCCGCCTGACCGATTGCGCTGCCCTGTCGATAGTCGGCATTGAGCGAGCGCCCCAGCAGTTCGTCACCCACCGGGTTTTCATGGGCCACGGCAAAGCCGGAATTGCGTGCCGATGCGCCTTGCGCAGCACGCTGGCGATCAACCAGCACGATGCGCGCCTGCGGGTGCATGCGCGCCAGGCTGTGAGCGGCCGACAAGCCGGTGAAGCCACCGCCGATGATCAGCCAGTCCGCCTGCTCCACCCCGCGCAAGCCTGGGTACGCAGCGGCTTCGCCCGCCTGCACGATCCAGCCACACCGATTTTCCGTCATGTCATCACCTCGTACCGCTCGGGCTTGTTGAAGGCTGGCGCCATGAACTATTAGCATGATCACTTCAGCGTGACTCGAGCGCCTGAGTACAAAATATGAGGTTTACGATGACCACTCCAACGCTATTAACGCATCCATGCATGCTGTTTTCGCATGGATAAGTTCTTTCGACCGCCTTCGCTGCAGGCCCTGCAAGCCCTGGTCGAAGTGGTGGACCGCGGCAACTTCACCGAGGCAGCGGCGGCCTTGTGCCTGACCCAGAGCGCGATCAGCCGCAAGATCCAGCTGCTGGAGAGCCACTACGGCGTCCCGCTGCTGGTGCGCAGCAGCCGCCAGGTGGCGCTGACAGCCGAGGGCAAGGAAGTGCTGGACAGCGCACGGCGCCTGCTGGAGGAGCTACGGGCGCTGGAGTCGCGGCTGGCGCCCAGGGATGCCCCGTTGCGCATCCGCATCCATGTGTCCCTGGCCGTGCGCTGGCTGATGCCACGGCTGACCGACTTCTACGCCCGGCATCCCGGCCTTGCGCTGTCCATCGAGACCGTGGCCACCGCCCAGGTCGACCCGTCCGGCGATTGTGATGCCTGCATTCTCTATTTGCCGGCCAGGCCTGCCGACCCGGCCTATCACCTGCTCTTCGAGGAAGTGCTGGTGCCGGTCTGTGCGCCCCGCGAGGTGGACGGCAAACCCGCGCCCACGTCCCTCGACCAGCTTGGGCAGTACCCGTTGATCCACGGTTCCACCGGCCATCTGGAGTGGGCGGCCTGGCTGCACGCCAACGCGCGCGCCGCCGAGGATCAGTACAAGCACATCACCTTCAACCTCGATGAACTGGCGCTGGATGCCGCCACCCGGGGCCTGGGCGTGGCCATGACCGACCTGGCGCTGGCCCGGGAGCGGATCGACCGGGGCGAGCTGATCATCCCCTTCGGCCCTGCCCTCACCACCGGCGGGGTCTATACCTTGTGGCTGCAACCCGGCAGCGCCCGGCATCCGGCCAGGCAGGCGGTGCTGGACTGGTTCAGTCGCCAGGGCAGCGACTAGGCCGGCATGACCAGGGGGCGGTCGAGCAACACCACCCGCCAGTCCAGCACTTCGGCCACCATCATCTGGCTGATCTGATGGGCCAGTAGCAGCGTCGTCGAACTCAGGGCGACACTGTCGCCCCACTGCGCCGTCTGCTCGCGCAACTCGCCAAAGCGCCGCTCCATGGCTTGGGCGCGCTTGGCGATGCGGTTGAATTCGCCCTGGTTGTTGATCGCGGCAAAGGCCGCACCGGTGGCCGGCAACAGCGCGCATAACACCGCCATCCAGTGAGTGGCATGGGGCACACTCTCACTGGCCTGCGTGCCCTGCAGCATGAGCTCCAGCGCATGCACGGCGATGATCGCCGCCGTGACAGCGAACAGCGCCAGCCCGGTGCGATGCAGGCGATGCTCGATGCGCTGGTCGCGCTCGGCGCAGTGCTTATGGAATTGCCACTGCTCCTGCACCAGCGCACGGACCTCGGCGCAGTAGCCCTGCAGGTAATCGTCGTTGATCACGGCATTGGGCACGCCGGCAGCGCGGCTGATGTTGCGCACGTACCAGTACATCCAGGTGCCCTCGGCCGTGCCGTACTGCAGCAGGTGCGCCGGGTTGGAGGCGATCGAACGCCAGCTGCCCAACGGCAGCAGCAAGCGTTGCTGGCGTAGCAGTTCGGCGACCAGGCGGTACTCCAGCCAGCGCTGGTGCCAGCGTTGGTGGTTGCCCCTTCTGACCAGCAGGCCGATGTACAGGACGATGCCCAGTTCCAGCACGGCGCAGGCCACCATCAAGAGCAGATGATCGGCCACCGTCCAGCCTGCGCCCAAGGGGATCAGCGCGAGGAATACCGCCACGACACCGAGGGCATAGCTCTGCAGGAAGGCTGAGCGGTAACGGTCGCCGTAGTAGCGCGCCAGGGCATCGGCGCGTCGGTAGTGGGGCTCGATGTTCTGCTCAAGCCAGGTGGTGATGGTCGCCGGCAAGGTATCAGTCCCCTCTTCTGCCGGCTTGGCGGAAGAATGGCTGCGAGTTTCTCCCCAGCGCCAGCCCAGCACCGCACGAAAGACCTGCCACAGACTCCAGCCACTGGTGGCGGGCGCCTCATTGATGAACTGTGCCAGTCTGTTCTGGGCCTGCGGTAACGCCAGCAGCGAATTGACTACCGCCGACAGGGCGGCAAGGTTGCCGACAGGGGGTGGCGTGTCCAGGTCTTGCGCGGTGCGTAGCAGGCACCAGTTGTCCGGCTGCTGCGACGGTATCCACACCACGGGAATCGAGGACGCCAGCGCTTCGAGAATGGTGGCGTAGGTCCCGCCCGGCCGGGTTTCGCGCTCGCCGTCCCAGACCACGAACAGCAGATCGGCCTGGTTCAGTACGGTGCGCGCCGCCGGTTGATAGCGATTGTCCTCAGTCTGCCGTTCGCCATCGAGCTCGAACAGGGTCAGGCCGCCACCTTCGCGGGCGCTTTGCAGCAGCGCGCGAAACTCGGCCAGCGAATCACGGTCGGGCAGCAAGGAGTTGGCCTGGCTGAAGTCGTCCTCGAAGCGTTTCTGGGCGAAGGGCAACACACAGGACAGCGCATACCCCAGGCGGATCGCGGCCTGGGCGAACAAGCGGTCGCCGCCCTCGGCCAGTGAGGTCACCGCGCTCAACTGCACTGGCTGGTCGGCAAAGAACTCACCATGGGCTTTCTGGAAGCCCGTGGCAGCCTGGCGGATGGCGTAGAGCAAGGTGGCGAACTGTTCCTCGATCGCATCGCCCTGCTCAAGCGGCAGGCGGTTGGGGCGGTGGCCGATGCCGCCGATGCGCAAGGCGAGGGTTACGTGGGACGTAGCATTCATTGCGCCACTCCCTGACCCGAGGTTAGTTGTCCCTGAAGATCGTAGTGGGTTTCACTGATTACTTTACTGTAGATGTCAAACTGGAAAAGTACTTTGTGGTAGCCCTGGGGCAAGTTGATAGGCTCCCCAGCGACCCCAAAATATGTAGCTTCAACCTGATTGCCGAATGCATCATAGGTTCCGAGCTCTTTGAAAAAACCATTTTTATTGAGAATGGGCTCGTTACTCAGACCGAAATAAGATTGTGCGATGATGTTTCCGATTGCATCTCGCTTACTAAGGAGCCTGTAATAATTGTTATCATAGAGAACCGGCTCCCCCTTTACACCTTGATAACGGTTTTCGACCTCATTCCCCTGCGTGTCAAAGCTACTGATTACTTTGTGCACACCTTGATGATTCAAAACCGGTTGACCGCGCACCCCGTAAAGCCCTAACGAGAGTATATTACCTCGCTCATCCAACTCCATGACCTGCTTGTGAAACTCGTTATCCCTTAGCAGAGGCCGCCCATCGCTCCCAAAAAAAGCGCGTTCTGTCACGTTTCCACGACGATCAAATTTTTGAACTATTTTATGAACACCTTGATTCGCGCCAGGCTGGCCGTCTGCAGCAAAAAAAAACTGAATACTGAGACCGCCTTTATTATCATATACATAACTTGCCCGATGATACCCATCAGGCAACATTATGGGCTCGCCATCAATACCGAAAAAATGCTGTTCTATGATATTGCTACGATCATCAAAGCGCTGGACCAGCTTGTAAAATCCAAAGCCCTGCAAGGTTGGCTTGCCATTGACGTCAAAGTATGTGCGCTCCTCCATATTTCCACGCTCATCGAATTTTTGTTCTGATGAGTGGTAACCGTTATGAGATAATGTCGGGCGAGCATCCGTTGAAAAAAAACGCTAACTTTATCAGATTACCACGCAGGTCGAATGCCTGCACCAGCTTGTGAACACCATCACGATTCAGTACGGCCTTGCCGTCAACACCATAATAGCGTTGTTCTATTGAGTTTCCACGGGCATCAAATACCTGGGTAAATTTGTGGACCCCCTCCTTTTTGAGCACAGGCAAGCCATCCGTTCCATAGTTTGACTGCTCCGTTATATGACCACCCGCGTCGACAACCTGGTGGAAGCGGTGATAGCCATCGCGATGCAGAACCGGCTCGTCTGCATTGCCAAAACATGCCAACTCCTTCAGGTTTCCCCGTTCATCGAGCACCTGCTCGACCTTGTGGCAACCGTCGCGACTGCGCGTCGGTTGGTTGTCCACGTCGAAATACGCTTGCCCTACGAATTGGCCCCGCTCGTCGTAGCTAACCTTGATTGTATGAAATCCCTAATTATTGAAAACGGGAAGACCATCAATCCCAAAACTTGAAATCTCCACTATGTGTCCTTGAGCATCTGTGGAGTAAACTTGCTTCTGAAAGCCATCCTTGTGGAACGTAGGCTGTCCATCGACACCAAAACACTGAAGTTCGATCACGTTCCCAGCGTCGTCCAACACAGTGGTCAACTTATGAATACCCTCTCGTACCAGCACCGGCCGCGATTCAGTATCAAAATACGCAACCTCCGTTATATAACCCTGTTTATCAAACTTTCGCATGACACTGGAGTAACCGTCTGAGGTCAGCACCGGCAAGTCATCCACATCAAGCGCAGCCATTACAGTGGCATTACCCCGACCGTCAAGTGTCTGAATGATTTTGTGGTAACCACTGCGATGTAGAACAGCGCGCCCTTGAGGATCAAAGTAGGCCCAACGTTCAATATTGCCATAATTATCTCGAGCAATAATCAGCGCATGATATCGGTTCTGGTGAAAAGTTGGATGCTCATTGCTATCAAAGTATCGAAGCGCAAGCTCGTCGCCCAACGCTGACCGTTCTATCACCTTCAAGCGAATTCCTAAACGGTTGGCTTGCTTCGAACCATCGATCCCCAGATTTTCCACGCGGGTAGCCAGCAAGCCATCGCCGTATGTAAACGCCTGACCAAAAATCCCCTCTCCGTTGGCCCGTGGAAATTGATTGGCATTGCGATAGCCGATACTCGCTACCCGCCCTTGCTCATCGTATTCCACACGTTGAGCAGTAATTTCCGAGCGCAGGAGCTGATCTGCTGAATTCGCAAATCCGATGGCTCCAGTCATTGCACTCAAGCCAACCATTGCGCGCTCTTTTTTACGAAATTCTACGTAATGCATTTTGCCGTGATCAGTCGTTTCCAGTTCGCTGAACGTCTTCTGAACCACCAACTGGTTATTGTGGTCAAGCAACTCGGCCTTCTCGATGGTGCCGTCTTCGCGATAGAAAATCTTCTGCATCGCAACGTTCTGTTCATTCTCGTCATCACGCAACCGCCCCACACTGTTGACCCGCAGTACACGCCGCACCTTGTACTGGCGTGACTCGACCTGATAGTGAACGTCACGACCACGACGAATCGAATCGTCAATCTCCCCCACGCCCTGCGGCACGCCCCACTGCGAACCGAGGTTGGCGTAATAGCTGACCTGCAAGCGGTTGTAATCCCAGACCCAGACCCCGGCAGCCAGCACCAGTCCGGCAGCGATACCCGCCACCAGGCGGCGCAGCCGTTGCCGGCGTCGTTCGCGGCGCACGAAGGCGTTGTAGCCCAGCCCGGTAATACCAGACATGGCCTTGAAAAAAGCACCGGCCCAGCCATCGCCCCCCTTGCGCAAGTCACCGGCAATCGGCTCGGTGCGCACATCACCCAGTTGCCCTGAGGCGTCGATCCGGTAGCGCAACGCCGGGGGAAAACATTCACGATCGACCTCGGCCGGGTCGTCGCTGGCATTGGGTTCACCGTCGAGCATCAAGGCCAGGATGCGGTCCTCGCGCCCCAGCGATTTGAAGTAGCGGATCTCTTCGTTGACCCAGCGGGATTTCGCCGCCGAAGGCGAGCACAACACGATCAAACATCGCGAAGCCTGCAAGGCATCTTCGATCGAGCTGCCCAGGTCAGCCGACATCGGCAGCTCCTCGCGGTCCCGGAAGATCGGAAACAGCGTCCTGGGTACCGGACCGTCACGGCCGGGGCGCCCCACCATGTCACGGGCTATGCGGTAGGTCTCCAGGCGCCGGTGCAGGCATTCGGCCAGCAGGCCGGATGCCGGCATGCACGGTTCAAGGCGTTACCTGATACCCCTTGCCCTGCAAGCAACTGGTATATGCAGTGGCGGCGTTCGACTCATTGGTGCGACGCTGCTCACGGCGCTCCTGGCGTTGCCTTGAACCACCGACCACAGCACCGGCGGCCGCGGTTTCCTTGGCGCGGTTCTGCCGGTAATCCTGTTTCACATCGTCATCCACACGGTCGTACAGCTCATCGTGTTGATTGCCCCGTACCTGGGCACCGACCGCACCGGCCGCCGCCCCCACCGCCGCGCCCTTGATCCGGCCGCCGGACGGCGTCGAGGTGCTGGCGGTACTGTTGGCAATGTTGTGACACTCGTTGATATCGGCCTGGACCTGCTGCGAACTCTGGCCCTTCAGCGGCGTGACGGTCTGGGCGCCTGCAAAGCCTGCGCCCAGTGACAACGCCATGCAGATAGCGGTTAGCGAGAACCTGGACATGATGACGGACTCCTTGCCCGGAACGGTCCATTGAGTGTAGTCCCGGGGACGGAACGGGTGTGGGATCATCGGCCAGCGCTCGCCTCGGAGCTTGTCAAAATCGCGCTCGCCAGCTCTTCATCGCTAGCTTGCAGACCGGGGTTTTCCTGGCGGATGCGCTGCATCAGCGATTCCAGGTAGACACCGCGAATGGCACCGCCGCTGGCGATGAACGAGGATGCATCGTCATGGGCCGGGATGATGCGTTTGTCATCCTTGAAGGTGGAATACAGCGACGCCGAAACGCCCGCCGAGGTGGCCACATCACCGGCATCGACATCGGCCAGGGCCGAGCCGAACGGCAAGCACAGAACAAGCGAAGTAGCGATCAGAATGCGGCGCATGGTGGTGCCTCCGGAATAGGGTTCCTACATCTGTTAGGATGCTCGGCGCCGCACAGGAGTTCCCCGTCGCTGCAACGGCATCGACTAGTCGTTGGGCAGCGGCATGTCCTTGTCGTCGGGATACTGCTCCGGGTAGTCGCCCTGGTCGGGTGTTTGCCGATCAGGGGCAGGCGCGCCCGATCCGGGTTGTGGCTGGGGTGGGGTCGAGGCCTGGCGCTGGCCCCTTGCGTTGTCGGACATAGGCACCTCGGTTACTTGCTAAGTGGAACAACCACACTCCAGTTAGCGCCACTTCCTGGCAAAGCACAACCGATCCATCACCCCTTCTGCGCAAATGGCCTATACCCAATAGGCCACACAGCACATGCAAGGGGCGGATATGGCCGAGTCGAAAAAAATGAGCCTGGTCGGGCTCACCACGCTGGTGACCGTCAACATGATGGGCTCCGGGATCATCATGCTGCCCACCAGCATGGCCCAGTTGGGCGCGGTGTCGTTGTTGTCCTGGGGGGCGACGGCGATCGGCTCGATGGCGATTGCCTACAGCTTCACCCAGTGCGGGGTGTTCTGTACCCGCCCCGGCGGCTTGTCGGCCTATACCGAGGAAGCCCATGCCAAGTCGGGGTTCTTCCTCTGCTCGTACCTGTATTTTCTGTCCCTGGCGATTGCCAATGTCGCGGTGGCGATTTCCGCGGTCGGCTACATGACCGCCTTCCTGCCCTGGCTGGGCAGCAGCGCCATGGCGCTGTTCATCGGCACGACCGGGTTGATCTGGCTGACCATCCTGGCCAACTTCGGCGGGCCGAATATCACCGGCCGGATCGGCGCGATCACGGTCTGGGGGGTGATCATCCCGGTGGCCGGGCTGAGCGTGATCGGCTGGTACTGGTTCAGTCGCGATGTCTTCATCCAGGCCTGGAACCCCAATGAGCTGCCCTTGTGGGAGGCCATCGGCAAGACCATCCCCCTGACCCTCTGGGCGTTCCTGGGCATGGAGTCAGCGGCCCAGGCCAGCGATGCCGTGGAGAATCCCAAGCGCAATGTGCCCCTGGCCTGCCTGTTCGGCACCCTGGGGGCGGCGGTGGTGTATGTGCTGTCGACCACGGTGATCCAGGGCATCGTGCCCAACGCCGAGCTTGCCAACGCCTCGGCACCCTTTGCCCTGGTCTACGCGAAAATGTTCAACCCGTTGATCGGCAACATCATCATGGTGCTGGCGGTGATCGCCTGCATCGGCTCGTTGCTGGGCTGGCAGTTCACCCTGGCACAGACCGCCAAGGTGACCGCCGACCAGGGGTTGTTCCCCCGGCTGTTCTCCAAGGTCAGCGCCCTGAACGCGCCGATCCTCGGCATGGTGGTGTGTGGCGTGCTGCAAACGCTGATGGCCCTGTCGACCATCTCGCCCAACGCCAGTGCCCAGTTCGGCAAGCTGGTGAGCCTGGCCGCAGTGACCAACCTGATCCCCTATGTCACCGCCCTGACCGGCCTGCTGGCGATCATGTACAAGGCCCGGGTCAGCCCGGCGGTGTACACCCGCAATACCCTGGTGCTGCTGGTGGCGGTGGGTTATTCGCTGTATGCCCTGTATGCCTGCGGCATGGAAGCGGTGCTCGGTGGCGCGCTGGTGTTGGCCTTCGGTTACCTGCTCTATGGTTTTCTGGCCAAGCGTTTCATTCTCCAGCAATCCGCTGGGCAGGGGGCGGGCTATGAAGGTTAACCTCGCCTGCCTGCTGGCCCTGCTGCCGGTTTTCGCCAACGCCGCCACCCTGGAGCGAGTGCGCGAAAGCAACACCCTGACCCTCGGCTACCTACCAGACTTTGCCCCGTTCAGCGCCCAGGACGGCGACCAGGCCAAGGGCTATGCCATCGACCTGTGCCGCAAGATCGCCGAGCAAGTGAGAACGACGGCAGCCCTGCCTGACCTGCACGTGCGTTATCAGCCCGTGACACTGGCTGACGAGCTCAGCGCGGTCAGCAGCGGCAAGGTGGATATGGTCTGCACACCGACCGTGGCCACCCTCGAGCGACGCCGCCAAGTGAGCTTTTCGGTGCCGGTATACACCGCAGGCGTCACTGCCGTGGTCCGCAGCGATGCGCCGCAGCCGCTGCTCAACGTGCTCAACGGCAAGCAGGCCCACGACGGCCCGACCTGGCGGGCAACGCTCAACCGTGGGCTGGCCAACCAGACCTTTGCCGTGGTGGCCGGCGGGGTGACCGAGCAGTGGGTGCGCCAGCAACTGCGCAGCCTTGGGGTGATTGCCACGGTGGTCACGGTGCCTGGCAACGACGCCGGGCTTGAGCAGGTGGCCCAGGGCAAGGCCGATGCGTTCTTTTCCGAGCGGATGCTGCTCAAGAACCTGCTGGTCGGGCGTGATAGCGGGCTGATGCTGGTCGAACGGGTCTACGAGTACGCCCCCGTGTCGATGGTGGTGCCCCGTGACGACGAGGACTTTCGCCTGCTGGTCGATACGGCGATCAGCCAGATGTACCGGTCGGGGGAAATCGAGCAGGCCTATGCGACGCATCTCGGCGGGACGACCAAGGCGACCAGGAAGCTGTTCAAGCTGTATGCATTGCCTTGAGGCCCCCATCGCCGGCTCTGCCGGCTCCCACAATGGCCCGGCGGGCACCACTGCTCTGTGGGAGCTGGCGAAGCCTGCGATCGACTGCACGTAGCATCTACTCGCGGCGTCTTTGCTCACGGCCCAGCCAGGCGCCGGTCAGGGCCCAGGCCAGGGCAATGCCGGCGCCGATGAACATCGCCAGCGCCGAGTGGTCTCCCAGCAGGTCCAGCCCGCGCTTGACCCAGCCACTGAGGGCATCACCACCGCGATACACCACCGTATCGGTGAAGTTCTTGGCCTTGTACTTCTGCTCCGGCAGCACCACGGTGTAGAGCATCTCGCGCCCAGGCCGCACCAGGGCATACTCGCCCACCCGACGCACCACCATCACCAGCACAAACAGCGCAAACACCGGCGCCACCGCCAACAACAGAAACCCGGCCACCATCAACAGCGGTACCGCCACCAGCAGTATCCCCACCCCCAGCTTGCGTGCCAGGTGCCCGGTGATGAACACCTGGGTGAGGATCGACAAGAACTGCACCAGGCTGTCGATCAGGCCGAACACCTGGGTCTGCTCGGTGCGGCTGGTGAAATGCGCGGCCACCAGGCGCGCCTGTTCGAAGTACAGGAAGGTGCTGACGCTGGCCAGCAACACCACGAACACGGCAATGCCCATCAGGTACGGGGTGCGCAGCACTTCGCTGGCACCGGCAAAGGGGTTGCCGCCCAAGGGCCGGGACCGGGGCATCTCGATGTCGGCCGGCAGCGGGTGGCGATCCCGGTAACCTTGCAGATACGCCGCCGCCAGGACACTCCCCAGCAAACAGGCGGTGGCCAGCACTACCAGCCCGGCATGGCCGACCACCCCGACCAGCACGGTGCCCAGCAGCGGCCCCACCAGCCCGCCCAGGCTCGCCCCGCCCGCCAGCAGGCCGAACAGGCGCTTGGCCTGTTCGCTGGACAGCAGGTCGGCGAGCACGCTCCAGGCCAGGGAGATGGTCAGCAGGTTGAACATCGACAGCCAGATGTAGAAGGCCCGGGCGCTCCACAGGTTGTCCGGCTGCCAGGCAAACAGCAGGGCAAACACCAGCAGGTTGCTGGCCAGGAAGCCGTAGGTCCAGGGCAGTATGCGCCGGCGCCGGACCTTCGAGGCCAGCCAGCCAAACAGCGGCAAGGCGATCAGGGTGACCACGAAGGTGCCGGTGAACAACCACTGCAGGTTCTCCACGCCGCCGGCCACGCCCATGGTCTCGCGCACCGGGCGCAGCATGAAATAGCCGGCGAACAGCAGGAAGAACAAGGTCAGCCCGGCCACCACCAGCGGCACTTCCCCTTCGCGAACATTGAACAGGCGCGTCGCCAGCGCGGTCATGGGGGATGCCTCAAGCGAACTGGTCGATCAACTGCTTGCGCTGGGCCTCGGTCAGCAAGATGCCATGCCCGGCCTTGAGCTGGTCGAGTTGGCGCTCCGGACGACTGGTGGCCGGGATCACCGTGGTCACTGCCGGATGACTGATGGCGAACTTGAGGAACAGCTGCGCCCAGCTACCGATCCCCGCTTCCGCCGCCCAGCCCGGCAGCGGCAGGTCCTTGACCCTGGCAAACAGCCGGCCGTCATCGAAGGCGCGGTTGATCAGCACCGCCACGCCCTTGTCCTGGGCCAGCGGCAGCACGGTACGCGCCGCAGCCGGGGAATTGACCGAATAGTGGATCTGGATGAAGTCCAGCGGTTCATTGCGCAGGATGGCCTCCATCTCTTCCAGGCCGCTGTCGATGTAATGGGTGACGCCGACATAGCGGGTCAACCCCTGGGCCTTGAGTTCGCGGGCATAGGGCAACTGGCGCTGCCAGTCGCGCAGGTTGTGGATCTGCAGCAGGTCGACCTTGTCGGTGCGCAAGCTGCGCAAGGTCCCCGCCCATTGCGCCTCGGCGGCGGCGCGGCTGTCGGCGGCGATCTTGGTGGCCAGGAAGGTCTTGGCGCGCCAGCCACCCTCCTCCAGCAACTGGCCAAGCACCGCATCGGCACCGCCATAGTTGGGCGAGGTGTCGATCACCTGGCCACCGCCGGCGAAGAACGCCTTGAGCACCTGTTTGAGCTGCGGGTACTGCGTCGAGTCGGGTTCTACCTCGAAGCTGCCGGAAGTGCCCGCGCCAATCACCGCCAGTTGCTCGCCGCTGGACGGTACCTTGCGGGTCAGCATGCCGCTGCCGGACTGGGCAAAGGCCTGGCCCGCGAGGCTCAGGCAGCCAAGACCGGCGGCAAGGGTGGCACTGGCGGCGAGAAAATCGCGACGTGTCGGCATGGCAGGGCTCCCGGACAAATGCGTAGGCCAGTAGAAAAGCTTAGCCCTGCGCCCTCTTGCCCGCCTCGGTAATCGTTACGGTATGTGTTAACCCCCCAAGGAGTACATTTGTACTCCTTGCGATAAACGGCGCATTGTCCGCCCTATCGGTCGGGTCGCGCCCTGTTCAGCACCACCCCGTGGTTGCAGGAAAAATCCGCAGCCTTGTGCACACGCCGTCTATATTGACCTTGTCCCTGCCGTAGCGTGAGCGCACCCCATGCTGGATACCGGTCAACTGATCATCTGCGAACATTGCGACAGCGTGTACCACAAGGTCACCCTCGGCAAACACCAGAAGGCCGTGTGCGTACGTTGCGGCGCCGTCCTGCAGCGTTACAACGGCCTGACCCTGCAACAGCGCCTGGCCCTGAGCATCACCGCCGGCGTGGTGTGGATCCTGGCCAACTTCTACCCGGTGATGAGCATCAGCCTGCAGGGCTTCTCCAACAGTGCCACCTTGTGGGACTCGGTGCGCGCCCTGGCCAACGGGCCGATCACCTTCATTGCCCTGGTGGCGGGGATTTCCATCATCATCGCGCCGATGTTCCAGCTGTTGATATTGATCTGGGTGCTGCTGTTCGCCCTCGCCGGCCGACGCTCGCCGGGGTTCAGCCTGTGCATGCGCTGGCTGGAGACCTTGCGGCCCTGGAGCATGCTCGAAGTCTGCCTGCTCGGCGCCCTGGTGGCGGTGTTCAAACTGGCCGGCATGCTCGATGTGCTGCCCGGCATCGGCCTGCTCGCCCTGGGCGCCTTGAGCCTGTTGATCATCCGCGTGGCCGGTCGTGACGTGCGCGAACTCTGGGATACCCTGCCATGAGCCTTCCACCGCTGGCCTCGGAGCTCAACCTGGTGCTGTGTCACGCCTGTGGCAAGGTCTGCGACGCGAGCGTTGCGATCCATCACTGCGACCGCTGCGGGGCACCGGTGCATGCACGCAAACCTGAATCGCTGACCCGCACCTGGGCCTACCTGATCGCCGCACTGGTGTTCTACGTGCCGGCCAACCTGCTGCCGGTGATGAACACCACGATGCTCGGCAGCGGTGAAGACAGCACCATCATGAGCGGTGTGATCGAGTTCTGGTCCCATGGTGCCTGGGACATCGCCCTGATCATTTTCATCGCCAGTATCGCCGTGCCGGCGACCAAGTTCGTCGCCCTCGGCCTGTTGCTGGTTTCGGTACAACGGGGCAGCAGCTGGGCGCAAAAGGAGCGATCCACGCTGTTCCGCTTCGTCGAATTGATCGGCTACTGGTCGATGCTCGATGTGCTGGTGGTGGCGCTGGTCGCCGCCCTGGTCAAGTTCCAGGCCCTGGGCGACATAGAGCCGCGCCCGGGCATCCTGTTTTTCGGCCTGGTGGTGGTCTTCACCATGCTGTCGGCCATGAGTTTCGACCCCCGAATGATCTGGGAAAGCCGTCAACCCAAGGAGCGCACGGATGAAGTCAGCAGCCACTGAAGAGCCCTCAGTGCCACGCCCGGAAACGGTCAAGACCCGACGCTTCAGCGTCTCGCTGGTGTGGATCGTACCCATCGTCGCGGTGCTGGTGGGCATTTCCCTGGTTGTACACAGCTGGCTGCAGGAAGGCCCGACCATCCATATCACCTTCAAGACCGGCGAAGGGCTGACCGCCCACAAGACCGCGGTCAAGTACCGCAACGTGGTGATCGGCGAGGTCACCACCGTGGAACTGAGCCCCGACCAGAAAAGCGTCACGGCCACGGTGAAGCTTGAGAAACAGGCCGAGAACTTCACCCGTGAGGATTCGTCGTTCTGGGTGGTCCGCCCGCGCATCGGCGCCGGCGGTATCTCCGGCATCGATACCCTGCTCTCGGGCGACTTCATCGGCGCCGACGCCGGCCAGTCCCACGCCCGCGCCAAGGTCTTCAAAGGCCTGGAAGTACCGCCGCCTATCACCTATGGCGAGCCCGGCAAGCGCTTTACCCTGCACGCCGACGACCTCGGTTCGCTCGGGGTCGGCTCTCCGGTGTACTACCGCAAGATCCCGGTGGGCCAGGTGGTGTCCTACGAGCTGTCCAAGGACGGCAAGGGCGTGGACATCGAAATCTTCGTGCACTCCCCCAACGATGCCTTCATCACCGACAACACCCGTTTCTGGAATGCCAGCGGCATCGACCTCGAGGTCGGGGCCAATGGCTTTGCCGTACGCACCGAGTCGCTGTCATCCGTGCTGGTGGGTGGCATTGCCTTCCGCGCCCCGCAGTACAACCCCGAAGACCAGGTGGCAGCTGAAGACAAGGTCTATGAACTGTTCGAAGACGAGCAGACCGCCCTCGCCCCGCCCAGCGGCCGGGCCCAGTACCTGGCCCTGCGCTTCGAAGAGTCGCTGCGTGGCCTGAAAGTCGGTGCGCCAGTGGAGTTCCTGGGCGTGGAAATCGGCAGGGTGGTCTCGGTCAACCTGGACTTCGACGCCGAAAAACGCTCCTTCCCGGTCAATGTCGGCATCGTCATTTATCCGCAACGCCTGGGCAAGGCACACACCAAGCTGCTCAAGGCCCTCAGCCACGACCCCGACGACGAACAGAATGCTGCCCTGATCCTCGGCACCTTCATCGACAATGGCCTGCGTGCCCAGGCCCGCAGCGGCAACCTGATCACCGGCCAGCTGTACATTGCCCTGGATTTCGACCCCAAGGCGCCGAAGGTGGTCTTCGATCCCAAGGCGCGGCCGATCAGCATCCCCACCGTGCCGGGCAGCCTGGAGCAGTTGCAGGAAAAACTCCAGGCCATGCTCGAACGGATCAACCGCTTGCCGATCGAGCGCATCGCCAACAACCTGGACGCCAACCTGGTGGAACTGCGCAAGGGCCTGGCACAGTTCAACAGCCGTACCCTGCCCGGTGTGCAGGGCACCCTGCAGGAAGTCAGCAAGACCTTGCAGTCGGCCAACTCGACCCTGGCCGACGACTCGCCGCAGCGTGAGCAGCTGACCCAGACCCTGGACGAGCTGGGGCGCATGTCGCGATCGCTGCGCGAGCTGGCCGACTACCTGGGCCGTAACCCTGAATCCCTGGTACGCGGCCGACCCAAGGACGCATCGCCCGAGAACCTGAAACCTTCGTCGCGCAATTGACCGCAGGAGCACCAACCATGGCGCACGCTTCCAAATTCGCATTGCTGGGCCTGGCGCTGTTGCTGGCAGCCTGTCGCAGCGATCCGATCCATTACCACACCCTGATCCCGCAACAACCCACCCCGGCCAGCGCCGTGGATGTGCAGCTGGAACGGGTCAGCGTACCGCCCCAGGTCGACCGGCCGCAGGTGGTGGTGCGCCAGGGCAACAGCGGTCTGGCGATCCTGGAAACCGAATGGTGGGGGGCGAGCCTTGCCGATGAGTTGCAGAACGCCCTGGTCACCCAGTTTGCCAGCAGCAACGCCCAGCCGAGCCTGGGCCTGCGCGTGGATGTGCAGCGTTTTGACTCGGTGCCGGGCCAGTACGCCCTGTTCGATGCCCAGTGGCGGCTGCGCCCGGCCAACGGCAAGGACACCGCCACCCTCAATTGCCGCAGCGTGATCCAGACCCCCGCCGGCGCCACCATCGACGACCTGGTGCTGGCCCATCAACAGAACCTCAAGCGCTTCACCGAACTGGTCAGCCAGGCCGCTCGTGGTGGCAGCAGTCGCTGCCCGGCCAGTCATTGACGCCCCCAGCTACCGGTGCTGGCCTGCACCTACCCACCACCGATCAATGGAACGGGAAGATGTAGTTCATCCACGCCGCCATGCGCAGGAGGATCTTGCGCATGGTCGCAATGTGGTGAAAATGCTGGCTGTAGACCGCCGCCTGGCCGTAGGCGCCCCCGGGCATCTGCAGTTTGTACTGGGCAAAATCCGGGTCGGTGATTTCGATGATCACCGGCACCCGCCCTGGTGGCGGTGAACCGGTGTAGCTGATCAGGGTACCCGAAGGCTGCACCTGACCTTCGCCGATCACTGCAATGACATCCTTCACCCGCCCCTTGAACACCCGCCCGGGAATGCCGTCGAACGCCACTTCCGCCTCGTCCCCAGGGACCAGGCGCAGCAGGCTGTTCTGACGCATCCAGGCGGCGAAATACTGGCCTTCATTGGGGACGAACACCATGGACGGTCGCAGCGGCAGTCTGCTCGCCATCATCCCCGGGCGCAGCGACACATGGGTCACGAAACCATTGCTCGGCGCACGTATGACGGTGTTGTCCAACTCGAACTGGGCGTTGTCGATCTGGGCCTGCAAGTCGTCAACCCTGGCCAGGGCCGCTTCCTGCTCGCGACGGGTGCCGAAGTTGCGCTTGATCAGTTCGTTGATCCGGTACAAATCGCCCTGCGCCGCCACGTGTTGTGCCTTGAGCGACCTGAGCTTGTATTCGAAGGGCGCAGGATCGATGCGAAACAGCACGTCGCCCTGCTTGAGCGGCGTATTGCTGCGCACCGGCACTTCGACAACCCGGCCGGTTACCACCGGAATCACCGGGGTCGAGATGAAGTAGGAACGCGCCACCTCCGAATACGGGTGGTTGTAGTTCATGGTGAAGATCAATGCACCGACGATGACCACGCCACCCAGCACGGCAGTGGGTACCGTCCATTTGTTCAGGGGAATGCGAAACAGCTTGAATATGCCCACGCAGATCGCGGCATACGTGAGAACCAGCAACAGATCCATGCTTCAGACTCCCCCCGAATCCTGCCGGCCATGGCCAGACCTGGCGTGCTCGGCCTCCAGTTGCGCCACCCGCTCTTGCAGCGCCTGCACCTGGCGTTCCAGGTCAGATAGCGGTGTCTTCGAAACGCCGCCGGCAATGCCCCAGCCACGGTCCTCGCGATACAACATGGCCCAGATCCACAGGAACGGCCACAACGCATGCAAGGTGAACAGGCTCACCCAACCGGTGGCGTGAATCGCATCCTGGTGCGGATGGTTGCGGTGAACGGCAATCTCGTAAGGGATGTCGTGAAGCACGATGATGCCGTAGAACAGCACCAACCCGACAAAGACCAACAAACCCAATGCAAAGTAATCCAGCATGACTGCTCCATTTCACATCCGGGGGGATGCATTGGATTGAGTTTACCAATGAATGGCGCCGGTCAGCGAGATTTATCCAGCCGTTGAAACCTCGCCCGCCTGGCGTCGGGATTCGAGCAGTTGCACGAAGCTCGAGAGGCTCTGGGACACCGTGCCACGCCGCCACACCAGCCAGGTGTGCAGGTAGCGAAAGTCTTCCGACAACGGCCAGACGCTGACCGTGGCGCACCCCGGCATGCTCTGCAGCATGCTGCGCGGCATCAGGGCAAGGCCGGCGCCGGCGCTGACGCAGGCGAGCATGCCGTGGTAGGACTCCATCTCGTAGATCTTGCCCGGCACGGCCGCGTCGGTGCTGAACCAGCGCTCGAAGTGATGGCGATAGGAGCAGTTGGAGCGAAAGGCATAGATGTTCTCGCCGTTGACATCCCGGGCACGGCTGATCGGGGCATGGTTGAGCGGCGCGATCAGCACCATCTCCTCCTCGAACACCGGCACCCCATCCAGGGTCGGGTGCAGCACCGGGCCGTCGACAAAGGCCGCCACCAGGCGCCCGGCCAGCACCCCTTCGATCATCGACCCGGATGGCCCGGTGGACAGATCCAGCTCGACCTTGCTGTATTGCTGGTTATAGGCCGCGAGCAAGGCCGGAATGCGCACCGCCGCCGTGCTTTCCAGCGAGCCCAGGGCAAAGGGCCCCTGCGGCTCTTCGCCGGCCACGGTCAGGCGCGCTTCCTCCACCAGGGCGAGGATGCGCCGGGTGTAGTCGAGAAAGTTCCAGCCGGCCGGCGACAGGCGCAAACGGCTTTTCTCGCGGATGAACAGCTCCACGCCCAGGTCGGTTTCCAGCTGCTTGATCCGCGTGGTCAGGTTCGACGGCACCCGGTGGATGTGCTGGGCGGCAACGCTGATGCTGCCGTGCTCGGCCACGGCCTTGAAGATTTCCAGCTGAACCAGGTCCACGTCATTCTCCGATCGTGAATGAAAGGCTCATTATTATTCAGTTTCCACAAATCGAATAGCCCTCTACGCTGGCCATGTTCCCTCCTATTTGCAGGACAGTGCCATGACCGCGTTTTCCAGCCACACCCATGCCGTCTCGACCAACCCCGCCACCGGCGAAGCCATTGGTCACTACCCCTACGAGTCCGAGGCCGACCTGGATGCGGCACTGGCACGGGCGACCGCCGGTTTCGCCCAATGGCGCCGCACCCCGGTCGACGAGCGCGCCAAGCAGATTCTGGCCCTGTCCAGCGCCATCCGTGACAACGCCCCTGCCATGGCGCGGATGATCACCCTGGAAATGGGCAAGCCGCTGGCCCAGGCCCGTGGCGAAGTGGAGAAATGCGCACAGCTGTGCGAATGGTACGCCGCCCAGGGCCCGGGCATGCTCAGCGCCGAATCGACCCTGGTGGACAACGGCCAGGCGCGCATCGAATACCGTCCGCTGGGCCCGATCCTGGCAGTGATGCCATGGAACTTCCCGGTCTGGCAGGTGCTGCGTGGCGCTGTACCTGCGCTGATCGCCGGTAACACCTACGTGCTCAAGCACGCCCCGAACGTCATGGGCAGCGCCTACCTGCTGCTCGACGTGATCAAGCAGGCCGGCCTGCCCGAGGGTGTGTTCGAAGTCATCAACGTTACCCCGGAGGGTGTCTCCCAGGCGATCAAGGACCCGCGCATCGCCGCCGTAACCCTGACCGGCAGCGTGCGTGCCGGCATGGCCATCGGTGCCCAGGCCGGTGCCGCCCTGAAGAAATGCGTGCTGGAACTGGGCGGTTCCGATCCGTTCATCGTCCTCAATGATGCCAACCTCGACGAAGCGGTCCGGGCTGCGGTCATTGGCCGCTACGCCAACACCGGCCAGGTCTGCGCCGCGGCCAAGCGCCTGATCGTCGAGCAAGGCGTGGTCGAAGCCTTCACCGAGAAGTTCGTCCAGGCCACCCGCCAACTGGTCATGGGCGATCCGCTGTCCGAGCAGACCTACCTGGGCCCTATGGCCCGTTTCGACCTGCGCGACGAGCTGGACGAGCAGGTCCAGGCGACCCTGGCCGAAGGCGCCACCCTGCTGCTGGGCGGGCGCAAGGCCGATGGCGTGGGCAACTTCTACGAGCCGACCGTGCTGGCCGATGTCACCGACCAGATGACCTCGTTCCGCCAGGAGCTGTTCGGTCCCGTGGCCTCGATCATCACCGCCCGCGATGCCCGTCACGCCCTGGAGCTGGCCAACGACAGCGAGTTCGGCCTGGCCTCGACCCTCTACACCCAGGACCTGGAACTGGCCGCCCGGCTCACCGAGGAACTGGACACCGGTGGCGTGTTCATCAACGGCGTCTGCGCCAGCGATCCCCGGGTGACCTTCGGCGGCGTCAAGAAGAGCGGTTTTGGCCGTGAACTGTCGCACTTCGGCGTGCGCGAGTTCTGCAACGCCCAGACGGTCTGGCTCGACCGCCGCGGCTGAGTACCAGCGCCCTCACCGCTCCTCCTTCGGGGGCTGTGCCGGGGCGCTGTACCATTGTTCCCTTGGCACCGACTTGGGCTGCTGCGGGTCGCCCAGGTAATGGGGCGACATGATCTGCACGCCATATTCATTGAATACATCCTGGATATGCGCGTGCAATTCACTCAGCAGCACCGCCCGCGGCCGTGGCTGACTGGGGATGGCCTGGGCCACCAGGCGGTACTCGGGGTAGAAGTCCGACAGCGCAGTCTGGAACACCTGGGGCCGGGGCTGGCCGAGGATACCGTTGGTGCGTTGCGCCGCCTCCAGCAACATCGCTTCGACCTGCCGCCACGGCGTGTCGTAGCCGATGGTCACCGTGGTGTCCACCACATAGCCCTCACCCTCCACGATCCTTGAGTAGTTCTTGGTCACGCTGCCGGTGATCATCGAATTGGGCAGGGTCAGCACTTCGCCAAGGCCGGTGCGAATCCGCGTGGTGAACATGCCAAGCTCGGTGACCGTGCCTTCATAGTCGCCAATGCGCACGAACTCGCCCGGCCGCAAGGTGCGGGTATAGGTCAGGATCAGGCCGGCCGCCGCCTGGCCGACCACACTGGTGGCGCCCAGGGAAATCATCAGGCCGATCAGCACCGACAAGCCCTTGAAGGCCTCCGTACCCGCGCCTGGCAGGTAGGGATAGGCCATGGCCAGGGCGAACAGCCAGATCGCCAGGGCGGTCAGCCGCGTGGTCGGCTGCAGGGTTTCCTGATTCAGCCAGCTCAGGGTGCCAGGTACCGCCAGGCGCCGCAGCACGCGCTTGCTGAACGCCACCGCACCGCGGGCGATGAAGAAGATCGCCAGGGCCACCACCAGCCCCGGTACCGCGCCAATGATGCCTTCGAGCAGGTAGCGGGCCAGCTCGTACAGGTATTCATTGAGCTGCTCGCCCCAGGGCCGGGTGTAGGGGAAGCGCGACAGTACAAAACCCAGCCACTCGTAGCTGAGCAAGGCGATCAGCAGCCAGCGCAGCGTCTCCAGCACGCGGCGGATCAGGGTATAGAAGACGTTGGCCTCGATCACCGGTGTCTGCCCGACCGTCAAGGCGCGGGCATGCCGGCGCATCAGGCTCGGCAGGCTGACCGACAGCTTGCGGCGGATATAGGCGATGACCCACAGCAGGGCCAGGTACAGGCCGGTGGCGATGGCCACGGCCACCAGTGAGTGCATGAGCATGCGCAGGTTGCGTGCTTCGCGGGTTTCGGCCACGGCCAGGCGCAGGTTGGCGGCGGCCTGCTGGGCGGCGTCGAGCACCGAGGCCTGGGTCAGCGGATCGACATCCCGGGGTGCTACGATAAAGGCACGCTTGTCGCCCAGCAGCACCAGGTAGCTGGTCTGGATCGGGTCGACACGCACCTCCAGGTCCTGGCTTTCCTCCAGGGTTTCGCCGATCACCATCTCGGCCCGCTTGACCCGGTGCTCGGGGGTTTCACCCAGCACCGTGGCGCGAAACTGCATGATGCTGCGGTTGGCGACCTTCAATTCCACCGGCGCGGCCGTCGTCTGCGCCGTCTCCTCCTGTGCAGTGGCCTGCCCGCCCAGCAACAGGCAGACCATCAATAGCCAGCCAACGACGCCCACCCTGCCCATGCCCTGCTCCTCGCTACCGGCCAGCCCTTACCTGTAGCGCAGCCTAGACCAGCGGCGACCGCTTGTCAGATCCTCCCGGCCGTTGCCCCGGGGCGTCGGTGAGCCATGGGCTAAACTGAATCGCGGGGGCTGGCAATGCAACACGACCGGAGGTGCTCCATGAGCCAGTACCAACACCTTCTGCTGATGCTCGGCGGCGACCTGCGCCACACCCCGGCGATGGAACGCGCCGCTGCCCTGGCCCGGGAAACCGGAGCCGCCCTGCATATCTGCGTATTCATCGAAGAGGTCGACACCCTGGGCTTGATGAGCGGCGACGAAAACCTGCTGCTGTCTCGCGTCAGTGACAACCGCAAATGGCTGGCCGACGAAGCCACCCTGCTGCACAAAAGCGGGATCCAGTGCGTGAACACCGAAGTGATGCTGACCCGCGACCTGCTACAGGCGGCACTCACACAGATCAACGAGATCGACCCGGACCTGCTGATCAAGGATGTACAGCATGAGCCGGCGCTCAAGCGTCTACTGGTCACCCCGCTGGACTGGCAACTGCTGCGTCAGAGCCCCTGCCCGGTCCATCTGGTCACCCAGGTGCACTGCCCGCTGCCGCGCATCGTCGTGGCCGCCGTCGACCCCGTGCATCCCAAGCACCCCTACAGCGACCTCAATGAAGCGGTGATCCAGGCCGCCAGCAACCTGGCCCACCAGTGCAACGCCGAATTGCACCTGTTGCATGTCTGCGACAGCAGCCAGACCCACATGTCCGACTTCGGCGCTGGCACGGTGACCATGCCGGGCTTTGGCAGCGATGTGCGCAAGTCGATCCACAAGGCGTTCGAGCACCTGGCCGAGCGGCATGCCGTGTCACTGGACCGCCAGCATTTTCTCTCGGCGCCAATCACCCGCAGCATCGCCGACTTCGTCGACCACAGCCGCGCCGACGTGCTGGTGATGGGCAATCATCCGCGCAAGTTGCTCGAACGCGTCACCGGCAGTGTCACCGAGCATGTGCTCGAAAAATCGCTGTGCAATGTGCTGGCGATCCGGGTTCACGACTGAGGCTCAGTCGTACTCGGCCTCCTCGTGTTCACCCAGCAATCGCCGCTGTCGTGGCGTGGCCTGGGCGAGCACGGCGGGGTTGAACTGCCAGCGCAGGTAGGGTGAGAACTTCTGCGCGACCATGCGCCGGCCGTAGTGCACCTGCAGCATCGAGCGACAGCGGTCGGGGGTCGTGTTGTCGCTGCCGCCGTGCCATAGCTCGCTGCGAAACATCAGCGCGTCGCCGGCGCGGCAGAGGATGGTCTGCACCGCCTGCCCCTGCCACGACTGCTCACCGGCAGCGGGCTTTCGCCCTGCCTTGTGGCTGCCGGGCAGCACGCGGGTCGGGCACAGGTCGGCGTCGATGTCGTCGAGGTAGAACTGCACGGTGCAGATCTGCATCGGCAGTTCGAAATCAGGGTCGGCCAATAGCTCAGGTGGCAGCTGCATCACCAGATGGTCCAGGTGCAACGGCATGCCCTGGGCGCCGGGATGACTGCGCCAGGCGGTCTGGCCAATGATGTGGCAATCCTCGCCCAGCGCCGCCTGCGCCAACTCGATGATACCGGGCAGGTCCAGGTAGGCCAGCCACAGCGGGTCGCGGTTGAACACGCATTTGTAGTGTTCGATCAGGCCGTTGTAGTCCCAATGCAGGGGTGTGAGCCGGCTGATGGCGCCTTGCAGTTGCTCGACCTGCGCCGGCGCAAGTGCAGCCGGCAACAGGACAAAGCCGTCGTCATGCAAGGCCCTCAGCACGGATGGAACGTCCATGTTGGAGCTATTCCCGCCAGTGCAGGTTGACCTTCACCGGTTTGCTGCCGTCGATCACCACTTGTTGACGCTGTTGCTGGCCATTGAGGCTGGCCAGGACCTGGTAGTGGCCATTGGGCAGCTTGGCGAACAGCATCGGGCCGATATCCTGCAAGGTCAGCACCGGCTGGCCGGTTGCGGATTCGACACGCACTTCGGCGCCGCTCTGGTACTTGTTGTCCGCCCCCGACGACAAGGTGATCTCCAGGTTGTAGCCACGGGTTTGCTGCATGGCCCTGGATTCATCGAGGCCGATGCCGCCTTTGAGGTAAGGGATGCCGTTCTGTTCCTGGGGCTGCAGCTGAACGCCGGCGGGGTCGATGGGTTCCTGGTACGACTGCGCCGCGGCGAGCGGTGCCACGCAGAGCATGGCCAGCGCCAGGCCCAGACCACTGAGAACATGTTTGCGATGACTGTTCATGGCCAGTCCTCCAACAAGGGTCCATACCTTATTGGACGCCCCGCCAAGCCAGGGTTCCCCGTGGCCTGACGCGCGGTTCAGCCCTGGCGCAACCAGTCGATGAAGCGGGCGAACAGCTCGGACTGGGAGTTGATCTCGAGCTTCTGGTACAGGTTCTTGCGGTGCATGCGCACGGTTTCCGGGGAAATGCCCAGTTCGCTGGCGGTGGACTTGGCCGAGTGGCCGCGCAGGATCATGTGCGCCACCTCCCGCTCGCGGTCCGTCAGCAGCTGGCAGCCGAAGCTGTCGAACGCGGCCTGGATGCTGCCGTGCCCGGTACTGGCCGGCGCCAGCCCGTGGCGGGCAAAACGCACCAGCAACTCGCGGACCATCGGTTCCACCGCCCGCAGCAGATGAACCTGCTCCACGCCAAGGCGCGTGCCGCTACAGCCCTGGAACAAGCTCAGGGACAACTTGCGCCCGTCGCCGACATCGGCAATGAAATAGCTGTCTTCGCTGCAGCCGGTGCCCAGGTAGTAGGTCTTGTAGTAGTCGCTGTCGAAGAAGTGGTCCGGAGCGATGTCCTCAAGGTGATAGAAGCCCTGGGCCAGGCCGCTCTCCACCGCCAGGCAAAACGGATCGAGCAGGTAGCCGGCGGCGAAGTAACGGTTGAGGATGGCATCGCGGTGCTGCTCGGGAATGCCCTGTTGGTACAGCAACTGTGGGGCCTGGCCCTGGCGTTCGAGGCTGATCATCATTGACTCCACCGCCACCAGCTGGCCGATGGCAGCGGCCAGGTGCACGAGGGCATCCTGGCTTTCGCTGTGGGCGAAGGCGTTCTGCAACGCGGCGTGCCATTGCTGCAGGGCGGCAAAGGACAGGGTGACGGGGGTGTCGAGGGAAAGTTGGCTCATGCCCCGCAGTCTAACGGGGCGGGCATGAGCCTGCATCTGCGATCGTTCGCCGAGCATGCCCGCGCCCGCAGCGCGGTCCTCACCCACCCGCGTACACCCCTTCCCGGCGCAGCTCTTCGGCCGTCTCCAGAATGCACACCCGTAAGGTCTCGACGATCTCATCCACCTGGGCATGGGTGATGATCAGCGGTGGCGACATCACGTTCAGGTGCATGATCGGCCGTACCAACAGGCCCCTGGCCTGCGCCCGGCGGTGGATGCGTTCGCCGATGTTCACCGCATCGGCGAACAGCGCCTTGCTGGCCTTGTCGGCAACGAACTCGACGCAGGCCATCAGCTTCATGCAGCGCACGTCGCCCACCAGTGGCAGCTCGCGCAGGCTGTGCAGGCGCTGCTCCAGGTAGCCACCGACATCCTTGACATGGGCCAGCAGGTTTTCCCGCTCGATGATCTCGATGTTCTTCAGCGCTGCGGTGCAGCACACCGGATGGCCGCTGTAGGTGAAGCCGTGGGTGAAGCAGCGGCCCTTGCCCGGCTCGGCGATCACCTTCCAGATCCGCTCGGAGAAAATGCATGCCCCCAGCGGCAGGTAGGCCGAGGTCAGGCCCTTGGCGGTGGTGATGATGTCCGGCTGCACGCCGAACAGCTCCTCGCTTGCGAAGAAGGATCCCAGGCGGCCGAACGAGGTGACCACTTCATCGGCCACGAACAGGATGTCGTACGTCTGGCACAGCTCCCACATGCGCAGGAAGTAACCCTTGGGCGGGATGATCACCCCGCCCGAGCCCATGATCGGCTCGGCGAAGAAGGCGGCGACATTGTCGGCGCCCAGGGACAGGATCTTGTCCTCGAACTCGGCCACCAGGAAGTCGAGGAACTCGGCCTCGTCCATACCGTCCGGGGCCCGGTACGGGTTGGGGTTGCAGATGTGGTGGATCAGGTCATGGCCATAATCGAACTCCGGCACCCGGTCGGCGGCCTTGTTGCCGATCGACATGGTCAGGGTGGTTGAGCCGTGGTAGGCGTTGTAGCGGGCGATGATGTGCTTCTTGTGCGGTTTGCCCCGGCAGTTCTGGTAGTACTGGATCAGCCGGTAGGCCGTATCGACCGCCGTGGAGCCACCGGTGGTGAGGAACACATGGTTCAGATCACCCGGGGCCAGCTGGGCGAGTTTTTCGCACAACTGGATGGCCACGGTGTTGGCCATGTCCGAGAACGGGTTGGAATAGGCCAGCTGGCGTACCTGGTCGGCGATGGCCAGGGCCATTTCCTCGCGGCCCAGGCCGATGTTGGTGCACCACATGCCGCCGACGGCATCGAGGAAACGGTTGCCCTCGGAGTCACGAATGTAGGCGCCCTCCCCGGCGACGATGTTCAGCGCACCCTGCTCGCGGTGCTCGTCGAACATGTGGTAACCGTGCATGTAGTGGGCCTTGTCGGCCGCCACCAGCGGGTCGTGGGCGATGGGCGTGACGAATGCTTTGCTTGGCGTAGCCATGGGCAGTTCCTTGGCGATGAGAATCGAAAGGGTTCAAAAACCGGTCTTGACCGTGCTCCAGACCCGGGTGATGGCGCGCATGTCCTTCGGCTCGTGGGACTTCTGGGCGAACAGGCGCCCGCGGGTGGCGTCGTCGGGGTAGATCGCCGGGTCGTTGCGAATCTCGCGCGCCACCCGTTCGGTGGCCGCCGCGTTGCTGTTGGCGTAGTGGATGTAGTTGGTCACCTTGGCCATGGTCTGCGGTTGCAGCAGGAACTCGATGAAACGGTGGGCGTTGGCCGCGTGCGGGGCGTCCTTGGGCAGGTAGAGGTTGTCGAACCAGATCAGCGAGCCTTCGTCGGGGATGAAGAACGCCAGGTTGATATTCTTCTTCGCCTCGACGGCGCGGGCCTGGGCGGTGGCGTAGTCGCCGGACCAGGTCAGGGCCATGCACACATCGCCGTTGGGCAGGCTGGTGAGGTAGTTCACCGAGTCGAACTTGCGGATGTAGGGGCGGATGTCCAGCAGCAGCTTCTCGGCCGCCTTCAGGTCGGTGGCCGACGCGCTACGCGGGTCCTTGCCCAGGTACTTGAGGGCCAGGGGGATCACTTCGGTGGGGGCGTCCATCAGGGTCACGCCACAGTCGGCGAAGCGTGCGACGATCTTCGGGTCGAACAGCATGGCCAGCGAGCCGATGGGCGCATCCGGCATGCGCGCCTTGATCTTGTCGACGTTGTAGGTCACCCCGGAGCTGCCCCAGGTGTAGGGCGCCGAGTACTTCAGGCCCGGATCGTAGCCTTGCAGGTTTTCGACCACCTGGGCATCGAGGTTGTGCCAGCTGGGCAGTTGCTGCTTGTCCAGCGGCTGGAACACCCCGGCTTTGATCAAGGGTGGCACCAGGGAGGCGTTGAGCATGACCAGATCGTAACCGGAGCGGCCGGTCAGCAGCTTGGTCTGCACGGTCTCGTAGCCGTCGAAGGTGTCGTAGATGACCTTGATGCCGGTGGCCTGCTCGAAGTCGGCCAGGGTGGTTTCACCGATGTAGTCGGTCCAGTTGTACAGCCTCAGCGTGTTACCGGTGTCCGTCTCGCTGGCCGATGCGGCCGTGGCGGTGGATAGCAGCAACAGCGTACCCATCACCTTCAGTGCCTTGCGCATAGCAACTCCATCGTGTGATCGCTCCGGGGTGAGCCGATGGACGTACTATCGGGTGATTCGATTGGCCGGGCCATAACCCGAATGGGTAGGTGGTGGTTGGTAGGGGAATGGCGACCGCTGCGCGGTCGATCGCAGGCTTCGCCAGCTCCCACAACACCGGTGTACGCCGACCCCCTGTGGGAGCCGGCAGCGCCGGCGATGCTGCGCAGCAGCCCCGGGCCGGTCAGGCCAGCGGGTACAGCGCCTCGTCGAACTGCGACAGGCGCGGGAACGCCAGCGGCTGGTCATCCGACAGGTGCTCCAGGCGCTGGCGGTAGGCCTGCAGGAAGTCCTTGCGCGCCTCATCGCTGATGTACGGCACATGCCAGGCCACGAACGGTTCCAATACGTCAAAGCCGACATAGGCCAACGTCCCGCGCAGGATCGGCCGCAGCATGTCTTCCAGCGGCCCGTGGATAGCCCCCTCACCGAACATGTGCTCACGCCCGCCCAGGGTCACGGTCACCAGGGCCTTCTTGCCTACCAGCCCGCCCTGGTCATAGAAGCGCTTGCCGCCATAGCAGATGCCGGACACCAGCACCCGATCGATCCAGCCCTTGAGCATGGCCGGGGCCGAGAACCAGAAGATCGGGAAGTTCAGCACCACCAGGTCAGCCCACAGCAGCTTGTCCAGCTCTTGCTGGATGTCGGCGGCGATCGACTGGCTCTTGACCCCCAGGCGCTGCTCCAGGGCATAGACCAGGTAGTCGGGGTTCTCGCGGGTGACGAAGTCGCCCGCACTGGCCACCGGGTTCCAGTTCATCGCATACAGGTCGCTGACCTGCACCTGGTGCCCCTGGGCGGTGAAGGTCTCGACGGCCTGGTCACGCAGGGCGGCGGTGAAGGATTGCGGCTCGGGGTGAGCGTGGACGATCAGTACATTCATGAATACCTTCCTTTAAACAGGTTGCAAGGTGCCAGGGACGGCACGTTTGGCCAGCAAGCGGTCCAGCCAGTCAGGGTCCATTTCCGGCTCCGAGGACAGCAGCAGGCCGGTGTAGTCCCGATGCGGCGGGGTGAAGATGGCATCGCGGCTGCCGTGGTCGACCACCCGCCCGCGCTGCATCACCAGCACTTCATCGGCGATAGCGCGGACGGTGGCCACGTCATGGGTGATGAATAGATAGGCCACGCCCAGTTGCTGCTGGATGCGGTTGAGCAGCTTGAGCACCCCTTCCGCCACCAGCTGGTCCAGGGCCGAGGTCACTTCGTCGCAGATGATCAGTTGCGGCTCGGCAGCCAGCGCCCGGGCAATGCAGATACGCTGCTTCTGTCCGCCGGACAGCTCGCGCGGCTGGCGCTCCATGTACAGCGCCGGGTCCAGTTCGATCATCTCCAGCAGCTCGGCCACCCGCTTGCGCATGGCCTGGCCCTTGAGGCCCAGGTAGAACGTCAGCGGCCGGCCGATGATGTCGACGATGCGCTGGCGCGGGTTCAGCGCGGTGTCGGGGATCTGGTAGATCATCTGGATGCGCCGCAGCTGCTCCTTGCTGCGCTGGCGAAAATCGTTCGGCAAGGCTTCACCGTCGTACAGCACCCCGCCGCTGGTGGGCGGCAAGAGGCCGGTGATCAAGCGCGCCGTGGAGCTCTTGCCGCTGCCGGACTCGCCGATCACCGCCAGGGTCTGGCCCCGGTGCAGCGTGAGCGAAACGTCGTGCAGCACCGGTTGATCACCGTAGCTGGCGCTGGCCTTGCGCACTTCCAGCAAGGGCTTTTGCTGCCCCGGGCAGGCCTTGGGCTCGGTACGGAAACTGCGCACCGCCCACAGCGACTTGGTGTAGTCCTGCTGCGGCGCATCGAGCATGGTGCGGGTATCGGCTTCCTCCACCAGCTTGCCGTGGCGCAGCACCATGATCCGGTCGGCCATCTGCGCCACCACCGCCAGGTCGTGACTGATGTACAGCGCCGCGCTGCCATAGGTCTTCACGGCATCGCGGATGGCCGCCAGCACTTCGATCTGGGTGGTGACGTCCAGCGCCGTGGTCGGTTCATCGAAGATGATCAGGTCCGGGTGGCAGGCCATGGCCATGGCGGTCATCACCCGCTGCAACTGCCCGCCGGAGACCTGGTGCGGATAACGCTGGCCGATATGTTCGGGGTTGGGCAGGCGCAGCACCCGGTACAACTCCACCGCCTCGGCTTCGGCGCGGGCGCGGTCGATGCCGCCATTTTTCACGGCCGTTTCGACGTGCTGGTCGATCAGCCGATGGGCCGGGTTGAACGAGGCGGCGGCGCTCTGTGCCACATAGGCGATGCGCAGGCCGCGCAGCTTGCGCAGGGCCTCGCTGCCGGCACCGACCAGTTGCATGCCGTCGAACAGCACCGAGCCGCCGGTGATCCGGCAGCCATTGCGCACATAGCCCATGGACGCCAGGCCCAGGGTCGACTTGCCCGCCCCCGACTCGCCGATCAGCCCCAGCACTTCGCCGCGCTGCAGGGTCAGGTCGATGCCCTTGATCAGGGGATGCCAGGCGTCTTCGTAATGGCCTTCGATACGCAGGTCACGGATTTCCAGCAACGGTTTTTCAGAAACAGTCATGTTCAGCACTCCTTCAGGCCGCTGGATTGATGCAGCACCCAGTCCACGACAAAGTTGACGCTGACGGTGATCAGCGCCACCGCCAGTGCCGGCAGCAGTGGGCTGATGTCGCCGAACGTGATCAGTACGGCGTTGTCGCGGACCATGCTGCCCCAGTCGGCAGTGGGCGGCTGGATGCCCAGGCCCAGGAACGACAGCGCACTGATGAACAGGAAGACAAAGCAGAAGCGCAGGCCGAACTCGGCAATCAGCGGCGCCGCGGCATTGGGCAGCACTTCACGGGTCACCAGCCACCACAGCCCTTCCCCGCGCAGGCGAGCGGCCTCGACGAAGTCCTGGACCACCACGGTCATCGCCACTGCCCGCGCCAGGCGAAACACCCGGGTGGCATCGAGCAGCGCGATCACCAGCACCAGCGAGGTGGCGGTAGTGCCGACCACACTGAGGATCAGCAAGGCGAAGATCAGTTGCGGAATGGCCATGAGGATGTCCACCACCCGCGACATGCCCTGGTCGATCCAGCCGCCCTTGATCGCTGCCACCAGGCCGCAGAAACCGCCCAGGGCAAAGGCCAGGGTCGTGGTCAGGAAGGCGATGCCCAGGGTGTTGCGGGCGCCGTAGACCAGGCGGCTGAACATGTCGCGGCCCAGGTTGTCGGTACCCAGCAAAAATTCGCCGCCCCAGGGCGCGAAGCCCTCGCCCACCACCTGGGTCTCGCCGAATGGCGCCAGCAGCGGTGCGAACAGCGCCACCAGCACGTACAGCAGAATCACCAGCAGGCCGAACTTGGCGCTCAGCGGCGCGCGCAGCAGTTGTTTGATCAGGCTCATGGACTACCCCTTCGGATGCATCAGGCGTGGATTGCTGGCAATCGATAGCACATCGGCCGTGGTATTGAGCAGGATGTAGGTGGCGGCGAAGATCAGGCTGCAGGCCTGCACCACCGGGATGTCGCGCTTGGCCACCGAGTCCACCAGCAACTGCCCCAGGCCCGGGTAGACGAACACCACCTCGACCACCACCACACCGACCACCAGGTAGGCCAGGTTCAGTGCCACCACGTTGATGATCGGTGCCAGGGCATTGGGCAAGGCATGGTGGAAGATGATCCGTGCCTGGCTGATGCCCTTGAGCCGGGCCATTTCGATGTAGGGGCTGGCCAGGAGGTTGATCAGCGCTGCGCGGGTCATGCGCATCATCTGCGCGATCACCACCAGGCTCAGGGTCAGCACCGGCAGCAGCGAGCGCTCCAGCACCTCGGCAAGGCTTGCGCCCGGCGCCAGGTTGGAAATGCTCGGCAGCCAGTTGAGCTTGACCGCGAACACCAGGATCAGGATGTAGGCGACAAAGAACTCCGGGAACGACACCGCGCTCAAGGCACTGGTGTTGAGCAGCCGGTCGAACCAGCTGTTGCGGTACAGCGCCGCCAGCATGCCCAGTACAAGGGCCACCGGCACCGACACCAGCGCCGCCAGCAGGGCCAGGCTGAAGGTGTTGCCCAGGCGCGCACCGATCAGTTCGGCAATCGGCCGCTGGTTGGCCAGCGACACGCCCAGGTCACCGTGCAGCAGTTGCCAGGCCCAGTGGCCGAAGCGGTTGAGCGCCGGCATGTCCAGCCCCAGCTGCGCCCGCAGCGCCGCCACGGTTTCCGGGGTGGCGGCCTGGCCGAGCATGGCCTGGGCGACATCGCCCGGCAGCATGCCGACGGCCAGGAAGATGATCACCGCCACCGCCAGCAGCGACAGCAGGCCCAGCGCCAGACGCTGGCCAAGCAATTTGCAAAGACTATTCACCGTACAGCTCCTCGCACAGGTACACCGAAAGAAGGCTTGAAAGCACCGGCACTCAGGCCTGCCACCAGCGTTCGATCAGGCGCAGGCCGTCGAGCTCGCCATAGGGTGCAGTCAGCCCTGCGTGGGTGACCCGCTTGGAGCGCGCCGCTACGGAGCTGGCGAACAGCGGCACGATGGCCCCGCCTTCATCACGGCACAGCGCCTGCATTTCGTTGTACATCTCCTGGCGCAGCGGTGCGTTCATCTCGCCACGGGCGGCGGTGAGCAACTGGTTGAAACGGGCGTTGTCCCAGTGCGTTTCGTTCCAGGCCGCACCCTTGGCGTAGCCGATGCTGAACATGCGGTCGGCGGTCAGGCTGCTGTACCAGAAGGAAGTGGTGAAGGGTTGCTTCATCCAGACGTTGGTGAAGAAGCCGTCGGCCGGCTCGCGCACCACGTCGATGTCGATGCCGGCCTGGCGCGCCTGCTCCTTGAACAGCACCGAGGCATCCACCGCGCCGGTGTAGGCGGCGTCGGAGGCCTGCAGGCGTACCTTGAGCGAGTCCAGACCGGCCTGGCGCAGGTAGAAGCGCGCCTTGTCCGGGTCGTAGCTGCGCTGCTCCAGGGCATTGTTGATGAAGCGGCTGCCGGGCTGGATCGGGTGGTCGTTGCCGATCTGGCCGTAGCCATAGAGCACCGAGGCCAGCAGGGTTTCACGGTTGATTGCGTGCTTGAGCGCCAGGCGCACGTTGTTGTCCTGGAACTGGCTGCTATCGGTGAGCATCGGGAAGGTGTAGTGCTGGGCGCCCTTGGTTTCCTCGATGGCAAGATTGGGGTTGCGCTTGAGCAGCGCCACGGTTTTGAGGTCGACCTTGTTGATGACATCGACTTGGCCGGTGACCAGGGCATTGACCCGGGCGGCGCCGTCGGCGATGGCCAGCAACTCGGCGCTGGCGAAGTGCGCCCTGCCCGGCTTCCAGTAGTCGGGGCTGCGCTCAAGGTCCATACGCACACCCGGCTCGAAGGCCTTGAGGCGATAACCGCCGGTGCCGACCGCGGACTGCCAGTCGGCCAGACCGTCTTTGGACGGCATGATCACCAGGTGGTAGTCGGCGACCACGTAGGCGAAGTCGGCGTTGCCCGAGTGCAGCTCGAACACCACGCTGTCGCTGCCCTGGGCGCGCACCTGGGCGACATCGCCGAGCACGGTCTTGGCCGCCGAGGTGGATTTGTCGCCCAGGTGGTGCTGGATCGAGGCCACCACGTCGTCGGCGGTCAGGGTCTTGCCGTTGTGGAAGGTCACGCCCTGGCGCAGGGTGAAGGTCCAGATGCGCGCATCGGGGCTTGATTCCCAGCGCTCGGCCAGCTCCGGAATGGCGTTGCCGTCCACGCCGATCTCGCTCAGGGTGTTGTACACCGCCGAGAAGCCGACGAAGGTGAAGGTGTCGCTCCAGGAACCCGGGTCACGCGAGTCGGTGGTGCTGCCACCGGCCAGGCCCATGCGCAGCACGCCACCGGCCTTGGGCGTCTCCTCGGCCCATCCACGGGTGGGCAGGCCGAGGGAGAACGCACCGGCAACCGCTGCCGCTGCCGCGCTGTATTTGAGAAAATCCCGACGCGGTAGTCCGCCGTCGTGCATCGCTTGAGTAATCTTGTTGTTGTTATCGCTCATGGCATTGCCCCTGAAAAACCGCAGAGAAAAGGATTCAGTCGACCTCGCACGCATCGATGGTGCAAATATTTGTATTTGTCATCGTGACAATTACATTAGACTCAACAGCACACCGCTGCCAAGCCCTGCAAAAAGGTTTTTCGCAGGGTGTATATTTTCGATTTGCAAAGGGACTTTTCAGCCGATGAGCCAGTCGACCCGCCTGATCACCGCCTCGTACATCCTGTCGTTCGTGGCCGCCAACGCCCCGCAGAAGCTGCGTACCGAGACCATCGCCAAGTGGGTCAAGACCCACCCCACCCGCGTGCGCAGCCTGGTCTCGCTGATGGTCAAGGCCAATATCCTCAAATCCTGGCGCGGCGCCCATGGCGGCCTGACCCTTGCCCGCCCGGCCAGCGAGATCACCCTGCGCGAGGTCTACGACGCGGTGCAGGAAAGCTCGCTGATCGCCGAGAAGATCGACAACCCCTTCTCGGGCCTGGAAGACCACTGCAAGGTGTTCGAGGTGTTCACCCGCCTGTTCGCCATGCTCGAAGCCAACATGCGCCTGGACCTGGGCAGCATCACCGCCGACCAGCTGTTCGTGGCCTTCGACAAACCGGTGGAAAAAGCCGAGCAGGCCTGAGCCTGCTCGATTGTTGCGACCTCAAACCTGCATGGCCTTGATCTCGACGAACTCGGCCAACCCCTCCTCGCCCCACTCGCGGCCATTGCCCGACTGCTTGTAACCGCCGAACGGTGCCTGGTAGTTGAAAGCGGCGCCATTGATGAAGCATTGCCCGGCACGCAGTTGCCGCCCCAGCGCCATGGCCTGCTCGCGGCTGCCGGCCCAGACACCGCTGGAGAGGCCAAAAGGCGAATCGTTGGCCAGCTCGATGGCCTGGGCTTCATCGCGGTAAGGAATCAGGCACAGTACCGGGCCGAAGATCTCCTCCTGGGCGATGCGCATGCGGTTATCGACGTCGGCGAACAGGGTCGGCTGCACGTAGAAGCCACGCTCAAGCCCCGCGCCACCACCGCACAACAACCGTGCGCCCTCCTCCTGGCCGATGCGGATGTAGTCCAGCACCGTGCGCCGTTGCCCGGCCGAGCACATGGGGCCGAGGAAGCTGCGCGGATCCTGCGGGTCACCCATGACCAGGCGGCGGGTTTCGTCCAGGGCAATGTCCAGCGCCTGGGCATAGCGGCTGGCGGGCAGCAGCATGCGGGTCAGGGCCGTGCAGGTCTGCCCGGAGTTGATCATCACGTCCTGCACGCCATAGCGCACGGCGGCGTCGAGATCGGCATCGGCGGTGACCAGCAACGGCGACTTGCCACCCAGTTCCAGGCACACCCGCTTGACCGTCGGCGCCGCCGCCTGGGCCACCCGCACGCCGGCGCCGGTAGAACCGGTGAACGACACCATGTCCACCTGCGGATGCTTGGCCAGCGCCTCTCCGACCTTCGAACCCGGCCCGCTGACCAGGTTGAACACCCCGGCCGGCAAGCCGATGGCCTCGATCATCTCGGCCAGCAGAAACGCGTGCAGCGGGGTTTCCTGGCTCGGCTTGACCACCACGGTGCAGCCTGCGGCCAGGGCCGGAGCCAACTTGCCGATCAACTGGTGCAGCGGATAGTTCCAGGGGTTGATGAAGGCACAGACCCCCACCGCCTCGCGGTACACCAGGGAGTTGCCGACCTCGCGCACCTCATCCATCAGCCCGGCCAGCTCGATGTACTGCTCAAGGCCGACGATCGGCCCCTCGACCTGCACCGCCTGGCACCATTGCACGGGCATGCCCAACTCGGCCGTGATCACCCCGGCCATTTCCCCGGCACGTTGCTTGAGTTGATCGGCCAGCGCCCGGATGTAGCCGGCGCGCACGCTGGACGGCGTGCGCGACCAGCCGGCAAAGGCCTGGCGCGCCGCCGCCACCGCCCGGTCAACGTCCTGTTCGTCGCCCAGCGGCACCCGGCCGACAGCGGTTTCGCTGGCCGGGTCGATCACCTCGGCCAGGCCACGCCCGGACGGCATCTGCCAGGCGCCATCGATAAACAGCCGCGCGTACTCACGCATGGGCCTTGCCCTCCATCAGCTGCGTGGTGCACCGGGCGATGCGCTGGCAGGCATCGCGCAGCGGCTCGGTGTCCAGCACCAGGCCGAGGCGGATATGCCCGGCGGCGCTCGGTCCGAAGGCTTCGCCGGCCAATACCGACACACCATGGCGCTCCAGCAAGTGCTGGGAAAACGCCTGGGCACTGAGCCCGGTTTCGCGGATGTCGACCATCACGAACATGCCGCCATCGGGCTTGAGCGCCTTCAGGCCCGGGCAATCGGCCAGGCATTCGCAGACCAGGTCGCGGCGCTGGCGGTAGGCCTCGCGCATGGACTCAAGCTCCGGCAACGGCTGCTCCAGGGCCACCACGGCGGCATCCTGGATGAAGTCGGGCGAGCCGTAGAGCATGCACAGCGCAAGATTTTCCAGGTGCGCGGCCAACGCCGTCGAACCCACCACCCAGCCTACCCGCCAGCCGGTCATGGCATGGGACTTGGACAGGCTGTTGAGGGTCGCGGTGCGCTCGGCCATGCCCGGCAGGCTGCCAGGGCTGATGTGTTCACCTTCGTACAGTAGCTCGCTGTAGACCTCATCGGAGATCAGCCACAGGTCATGGCCGATGCACAGTTCGGCCAGGGCCTCCCAGGTGCTGCGCGGCAGGCTCGCCCCCGAAGGGTTGTGCGGGCTGTTCAGGGCCAGGGCGCGGGTGCGCGGGGTGATGCGCGCAGCGACATCCTGCGGACACACGCGAAAGCCGTTCTCCGGACGCACCGGCACCGGCACCACCGTGGCACCACAGGCGCCGAACACCGCCTCGTAGGTGACATACATCGGCTCGGCGACGATCACCTCGTCGCCAGGGTTGAGCACGCACTGGGCCACGCAGAACAGCGCGCACTGGGCACCGGCCAGCACCGTCACCTGGTCGGCGTCGACCGCCTGGCCGCTGCGCTGCTGGTGACGGCGGGCAATGGCCTGGCGCAGGGCCAGCTTGCCGCGCACGTCGGCGTAATGGGTATGACCGCCCTTGAGGCTGTCGATGGCCGCCTGGACGATGGGCGCCGGGGTATCGAAGTCCGGGTCGCCAACCGACAGCAGGAGGATGTCCTGGCCCTGGGCCTGCAACTCCAGGGCGCGGTAGTGGATGTCCCAGGCGGCGGCGCCGTCACCGGCAATACGTTGGGTCAGATCGGAAAAGCGCATGGCAATCTTCCTGAATTAAGGTGTAGGTCAGCGAGCGCAGGCGTGCTTGAGCTCGATCAGGGTCACGCCGTTGCGGGCAAAGCCGGCCGCCAGCTCGCGTTGCAGTTCATCCAGGCTGCGCGGCTGGGCGACGGTGCAGCCGAAGGCCCGGCCGAGCCCTGCGAAGTCCGGGTTGCGCGGCAATACGCCGATGGGCTCGATGTCCAGGCCCAGCATGTCGTCGCGGATCTGCCCCAGGGCATCGTTGTTCCACAGCAGCACCACCAGCGGGCGGTCCAGCTCTTCCACTGCCGTGGCCAGCTCCTGGGCGGTGTAGAGGAAGCCGCCGTCACCGACCAGTACCAGCCCCGGGCGATCGTCGGTTGCGAACATGCCGCCAATTCCGGCCGGCAGGCCGTAGCCCAGGGTGCCGTAGCCGGTGGGGTGCAGCCAGCTGCGCGGCGCCCGGCTGGCGAAGGCGTAGTTGCCGGTGTAGGCCAGCTGGGTCATGTCGGTGCTGATGAAGGCGTTGTCCGGCAGTACGGCCTGGATGCGGTCGAGAATGGCCTGGTGGATCGACTGCAATGGACCATGGCCTTCGCGCAGCGCAACACGCAAGGCCGCCACGGCTTCGATGGCCACCGCAGGATCGCGGTCGATCTCCGGCAGATGGTCCAGCAAGGCGGCAACGGTCTGTTTCGCATCTCCCTGCAAGGCCAGCGCACAAGGGTAGAAGTCGTTGAACTTGCGCGGGTCGATATCCACCCGCAGTAACTCGCCGTTAAGCGGCAGGCGCTCACGCCAGAAGTCGGTATCGGCCATCTCGGTGCCCACGGCCAGTACCACGTCGGCCTCGCCGATCAGATTCCAGCCGGGCTCGACGCACAGGCTTGCACCGGCGTTGAGCGGTGCGTGCGCAGCCAGCAGGCCCTTGCCGGCCACGCTGGTGAACAGCGGCGCGGCCAGGCGCGTGCTCAGTTGCTGCAGCACCTGGGCGGCCTGTAGCGCACCACCACCGGCAATGATCATGGGGCGTTTGGCCGCTGCCAGTCTGGCGGCAGCCTGTTCCAGCACGCTGCTGGCCGGCACACCCCGGCCGGGGCGGCGTACCACCTCACCGCTCCAGTCTCGCTTGACCGGTGCGGCCAGCACATCCAGCGGCACCGAGATATGCACCGGGCGCGGGCGCTCGCTGTCGAACACCGCGTAGGCGCGGGCGACCAGCTCCGGCAGGTCTTCGGCGCTCAGGGCCACGGCGGAGAACGCCGTGATCGGCGCGGTCATGGCGCGCTGGTCCTGGGTTTCGTGCAGGCAGCCCCAGCCCTTGCCCAGGCTCGCAGTGTGGTTGACGCTGGAGATCACCAGCATCGGAATCGAGTCGGCATAGGCCTGGCCGATGGCGGTGGCGGCGTTGGTGACGCCAGGGCCGGTGATGACGAAGCATACCCCCGGCTTGCCGCTGACCCGGGCGTAGCCGTCGGCCATGAAGCCGGCGCCCTGCTCGTGGCGGGTGAGCACGTGGCGGATGCCGCTGCCGGGCAGGCCGCGGTACAGCTCCAGGGTGTGCACCCCGGGAATGCCAAACACGGTGTCAACGCCGTAGTTGGCCAGCAGGCGCACCAGGGCCTGGCCGCCAGTCAATGGAGTAGTCATGTTCAGCTCCTCACGCCTTGCCCAGGCGGATCAGGGCGTCGACCGCGGTACTACCGCGCGGGCCGACCATCAGGGGGTTCACATCCAGTTCCAGCAACTGGTTGGCGTTCTCGCAGGCGTAGTCGGCCACTGCACGGATCGCCGCCACCAGGGCGTCGAGATCGGCAGCCGGACGGCCACGGAAACCTTGCAACAAGGTGGCGCTGCGCAGGCCCAGCAAGGCCGCGCGGATAGCCCCCTCGGTGGTGGGCAGCAACAGGCTGGTGCTGTCCTTGAGCAGTTCGACCAGCACACCGCCAGCGCCAATCACCAGCGCCAGGGCGAAGTCATTCTCGCGCTTGATGCCGACGATCAGCTCGGCCAGTGGTGCCTCGGCCATGGGTTCGAGCAAGACCTGATCGAACGCCACCCCGGGGGCATAGTCGGCAATCCGCCCACGCATCTGTTCCAGCGCGCGGCCCAGGGCGTCGGCATCGCGCAGGTTCAGCGCCACGGCGCCGGCCTCGGTCTTGTGCGGCAGTTGCGCGCTGACGGCCTTGAGTACCAAGGGGTAACCCACTGCTTGGGCATCACCTACAGCCTTTTCAGGTGAACTCAAGCGGCCAGCGGGAATGGGCAAGCCGAACGCCTGCAAGGCCTTTTTCGAGTCCCACTCATTGAGCAACTGGCTGTCACCTTCAAGCGCTTGCGGGCAAAGCGGCTCCAGGGCCGACTCGCCGCGTGCGAGCAACGCCTGGCGGTTGACCTGGTAGGCCGCGATTCGGCCCCAGGCCGCCAGGCCATCCTCGACCCCTTGCAAGGCGGCGATGCCATGGCCGTGCAGACGCTCACGCGCACTGGCCGGCAGCAGCTCGGGAAAGGCCGAAGTCACGAAGCCGGTCTTGCCGTGACGCTTGAGGGCCGCGCAGTAGAGTTCCAGCAGCAGGTCGCATTCCTTGCGCTCGCCGGTGAATTCTGCCGGATAATCGAGCACCAGCATGGCCGCGTCGGCCTCGGTACGCAGGGCGCTGTCGAGCATGCGTTCAAGCGCTGGGCCATCGCCCCAGATCGCCGTGGTGAAGTCCAGCGGGTTGACCAGGTTGGCGTAGCCGGGCAGCACCTGGGCAAGCTCAGCCACTTGCCCCGCGTCCAGCTTCGGCAGGCTCAGCTGGTTGCGCTCGGCATAGTCGGCAATCAGCCCGGCATCACCACCGGAACAGGCCAGGGCGATCAGGCTGCCGCCTTTGGGCAGGTTGCCACAGGCCGCGGCCTTGAGGGTTTCGGCAAAACTCACCGGCCCACTGACGCGAATCACCCCCAGGCGCCGGAACAGGCTGTCGTACAGGGCGTCGGAGCCGGACAGCGAGCTTGTATGACTCAAGGCCAGCTCGGCACCGATCTGCGACACGCCGGTTTTCAGGGCGATGATCGGAATACCCTTCTCCAGCGCCTTGTGCGCCGCGCGGGCAAAGCCCGGCACATTCTTCAGCCCTTCCAGGTGCAGGCCGATGGCGGTCACCCGTGGCTCGTCGAGCAGCGCCTCCATCAGCTCGGCAATGCCGATCTGCCCCTGGTTGCCGACCGAAGCCATGTAGGCCACCGGCAGCGAGCGGTCGCTCATCGACAGGTTGTAGGCGAAGTTGCCGCTCTGGGTCAGGATCGCCACGCCCTTCTCGACCGCCTTGCCGCCATGGGCCACCGGCCACAGTGCGCTGCTGTGCAGGTAGTCGAGCAAGCCGTAGCAGTTGGGCCCGAGCAAGGCCATGCTGCCGGCGGCCTCGATCAGTTGTTGCTGCAATGCCTGGCCTTCGGCGCCTGTCTCGGCAAAGCCCGAGGCGTAGCAGATCGCCCCGCCCGCGCCCTTGGCGGCCAGCTCGGCGACGCAGGTCAGGGTCAGCTCCCGGTTGGTGGCGATGAACACCGCGTCCGGGCCACAGGGCAGCTCGGCCACGCTGCGCACGCACGGCACGCCATCGATGCTGTCGTGCTGCGGGTTGACCAGCCACAGCTGGCCCTGGTAGCCACCTTCGGCGCAGCGCTTGAGCGCCCGGGCCATGCTGCGGCCACCGACGAAGGCCAGGTGACGCGGCGCCAGCAGGCGCTTGAGGTTGTCACGAATCGACTGCGACATACTATTCTCCGACCCGATCAACGCAGCAGTGGACGCAGCAATTCGCGGGAAATGATGTGCCGCTGGATCTCCGAGGTACCCTCCCAGATCCGCTCGATCCGCGCATTACGCCAGATCCGCTCCACCGGCCCCTCGTCCATCAGCCCCATGCCGCCGAAGATCTGCACCGCCTCGTCGGCGACCTTGCCCAGCACTTCACTGGCAAACAACTTGGCCATGCCGGCCTCGCCGTCGGTCATGGTGCCCTGGTCCATCTTCCAGGCGGTGTGCAGGGTCAAAAGCTCAGCGGCGCGGATCTGCGTGGCCATGTCGGCGAGTTTGAACGACACGCCCTGGTAGGTGCCGATCGGCTGGCCGAACTGCTTGCGGTCCGCCGCCCATTGCAATGACACATCCAGCGCCCGTTGGGCCTGGCCGACGCAGTTGGCCGCGACCATCACCCGACCTGCGGTAAGCCAGGCGTTGGCCACTTCCCAGCCCTTGCCCACTTCGCCCAAAACCTTGCTGGCCGGCACGCGGCAGTCGTCGAAGAACAGCTCGTAGGTGTGGTAGCCACGGTTGCTCACGCACTTGGGCCCGCGGCGGATGGTCATGCCCTTGGTGCCACGGTCGACCAGGAAGGCGGTCACGGCGTTGCGCTTCTTGCCATTGTGCTCGTAGGTGTCGGTCACGGCGAACACGATGGCGAAGTCGGCATGCCCGGCGTGGCTGATGAAGTGCTTGCTGCCATTGAGGACGAAATCGTCGCCCTCGCGCACGGCACGGGTCTTGATGGCGTTGGCGTCGGAGCCGGCACCCGGCTCGGTGAGGGCGAAGCAGTCGACCTTCTCGCCCTGGATGCACGGCAGCAGGTAGTCGTTGATCTGCTCGCCCTTGCAGGCCATGAGGATTTTCGAAGGGCGAGCGACGAACACGTGCACCGCCCAGGACACCTTGGACAGCTCGCGCTCGATCAGGGCCTGGGACAGGTAGTCCAGGCCACCACCGCCGACTTCCTCGGGCATGTTGAAGGCGTAGAACCCGGCGGCGATGGCTTTGCCGCGGATCTGTGCGGCAAGTTCCGGAGAGACTTCATCGGCGCGGTCCACTGCTTCCTCGTGAGGCAGCAACTCCTTGGCGACAAAACTGCGTACCGCTTCCACCAACATTTCTTGTTCTTGGGTCAGTTGGAAATTCATGAGTCGTTCCTGAAGAAAGTCTTCTAAGTTGTTGTTTACAAAAATTATTTACCGACGAAATGCGCGGCACGCTTCTCGATCGAAGCGCGCAGGGCCTCGGCCCCGTCCTCGCTGCGGCCACAGAGCAAGCCGGCCGCCATTTCCGCCTGCAGCTGCTCGGCCAGGGTGCGCTGGGCGCCGTCGCGAATCAGGCGCTTGGTCTGGGCGAAGGCGAAGGTCGGGCCATTGGCCAGGCGGCCTGCCAGCTCCGCGGTGACCGCCAGCAACTGCTCGTCGGCGCAGACTTCACCCACCAGCCCGGCTGCCAGGGCCCGCTCGGCGCCCCACAGCTCGTCGAGGAACAGCAGGCGCTTGGCCTGTTCGCTGCCGATCAGGCGCGGCAGGTGCCAGCTGGCGCCGGCATCCGGGCTGTAGGCCATGCTGGTGTAGCCGGCCTTGAAGCGGGCCGAGGCGGCGGCGATGCGCAGGTCGCAGCACAGGGTGAGGTCCATGCCGGCGCCAACGGCGGTGCCGTTGATGGCGGCGATGGTGGGTTTGTCGAGGCTGTGCAGGCGCTGCATAAGGGCATGGGCGGTTTCGGTCCAGCCGTAGGTTTCCAGGGCGCCACGGGCCTCGGCCTCGGCCCACTCGGCCAGGTCCGCCCCGGCGCAGAAGCTGCGCCCGCTGCCGGTCAGCACCACCACCCGCACGGCAGGGTCGCTGTTGAAGCCTTCCAGCAGGGCATGCAGTTGCTTGAGCGCAGGGATGTCCAGGGCATTGCGCTGCTCGGGACGGTTCAGGGTGATCCAGGCGACGCCGGCTTCGACCTTGCTGAGCAGAGACGGGGATTGAGTCATGGGGGCCTCGAATTATTGTGGTAGGTGCGAGGGGTAGGACCTGGAGAGATACTAAACGAGTGTTCAACAAGGAGACAATCGGGGGTTAATGTTGCTGTAACAGATTAAGTTACCTATCTATCAATCTGTTTTTATTGATGTTTTTTCTTCTTAAACTTCCAGTATCCGAAGAGCTGTTACAACTTTGTACAACTGCCTGAAACGCATCGCGGGGCAAGCCCGCTCCTACAGGCGTCCTGTAGGAGCGGGCTTGCCCCGCGATAGCGATATCAGACCGTAGGCGCAGTAGACGCCAGCACCCCCTGACGCTTGCGATTGATGATGAAGTACGCCGCGTAACACACTGCAATGAAACCAAAACCCCAGTACAACGAAGGCCGCTGGGTCTCATCCATCGCCAGGAACACGAACAGCGAACTGCACAAGGTGATGCACAGCAGCGGCACCAGCGGGTACAGCGGCGCACGGTACTTCAGCTCGCTGAGCTTGCCGCCATCACGCAGGTAGGCGCGGCGGAACTTGTACTGGGCCAGGGCAATCACGATCCAGGTCACGGTGCCGGACATCCCGCTCACCGCCATCAGCACCATGAACAGGGTGTCGGCGGCAACGAAGCTGGTCATCAGCGACACCAGGGCAAAGCACAGGGTGATGCTCAGGGCCCGCAGCGGCACACCGCGCTTGCTCAGCGGCGACAGGCTTTTCGGTGCCATGCCGGTCTTGGACATGGCCCAGAGGATGCGGGTGGAGGCATACAGCCCCGAGTTGCCTACCGAGAGGATGGCGGTGAGGATGACGAAGTTCATCAGGTCGGCCGCATAGGGAATGCCGACCATGTCGAACACCTGCACGAACGGGCTTTCCATCAGGCCCGCCTGCTGCCAGGGCACGATGGCCGACAACACCACGATGGCCAGCACGTAGAAGATCAGCACGCGGAACACCACGTTACGCACGGCGCGGGGGATGCTCTTTTCCGGCTGGTCGGTTTCACCAGCGGCCACGCCCATGATCTCGCAGCCCTGGAAGGCATAGACCACGGTCATCATCACCGCGAACACCGCAGACAAGCCGTTGGGGAACATCGAGTCGCCGATCAGGTTGTTCATCATCGGCGCCGGTTCGCCGCTGGTCAGCGGGATGGCGCCGAAGATCACCAGCACGCCGACGATGATAAAGCCCAGGATCGCCGCCACCTTGATCCCCGAGAACCAGTACTCCGCTTCACCGAAGGCGCGGGTGGCCAGGGCGTTGAGGCTGAACAGCACCACCACGAACAGGGCCGACCAGTACCAGATCGGCACCTCCGGGAACCAGCGCACCATCAGCATGCCGGCGGCCGTGAATTCAAGACCCACGGTGGTGGCCCAGCTCATCCAGTACACCCAGCCGATCATGAAGCCGGTGGCCGGGCCGATGTATTTGGTTGCGTGGGCCTGGAACGAGCCGGACACCGGCATCTGCACCGACAGTTCACCCAGGCAGACCATCACCAGGTACATCAAAAAACCCGCCACCAGGTAGGCCAGGATCGCGCCCATGGGCCCGCCCTGGTTGATGGTCACGCCCGAGCCCATGAACAGCCCGGTACCGATCACCCCGCCCAGCGACAGCATGAAGATATGCCGGCTCTTGAGCGCACGGGTCAGGTGAATGCCTTTACGTTCGGTAGATTCGCTCATGTCGGCACCTCAACAGTGGCGCAGGTGCGAAAGGGACATGGGATACGACGGGGGAAGATCAGCTTTACGGCAGTTCATTATTATTATCTCCAATAAGCTTCGAAGACCGCGTGCAGCGCGGTTGACGTCGATTATTGGAAAGCGATGTAAGGTGCTGTTGTACGTAAAGATCGAAGATGTAAAAAGTCGTAAGATTTTTGTACGTCAGCCCTGCAGCAGCCGTTCCAGGGTCTGCCGGGCCTGCTGCACCTGCGCGTGGAGCGGTGCATTCAGGCGCTGTACGGCCAGCGGGTCGTTACTCAGCGCCGCTTCTTCCAGCCCGCGCAGCACGTTGGCCAGCCCACGAAAACCCAGGGAATCGCTGCTGCCGGCCAGGCGATGGGCCAGGTGCGCGATCTCGGTAAAGTCCATGGCCTTGAGCGCTTCACCCAGCGCCTCCTGGTGTTGCCCGATCGCCTCGTGCAACACCGCCAGCAGGCCCTGCACTTTCTGCTCGCCCAGCAAGGTGCGGTGGGTCTGCAGCAACGCCCAGTCCATGCCCGGGTCAGCCTGGGGTTGCTCGATGGAAGGTGCCTCTTGCGCCAGCGCCTGGCGCAGGCTGTCCAGCTTCAGCGGCTTGGCCAGGATCCCCTGCATGCCGGCATCCAGGTAGCTGCTCACCAGTGCCGGCTGGACACTGGCGGTCAGCGCCAGGATCCGGCTATCCCGGTTGGGGCCCGGCGTCGCGCGAATCTGCCGGCACAACTCGACACCGCTGATACCCGGCAAGTGCACGTCGAGCAGGATCAGGTCGAAGCGCCGCTGGCTGCACAGCACCCGGCCCTGTTCGGCCTCCTCGGCCAGCCACACCCGATGGCCGTCGCGCCGCAGCAGGCCGCGCACCACCTCACGGTTCAGTTCCACATCCTCGACCACCAGGATGTCCAATGCCGCAACCGGCTGTGTCCCAGGCAGCGGTGCGACGCTGTCGCCAGCGCGTTGCAAGCCGACCTCGAACCAGAAGCAACTGCCCTGCCCCTCGTGGCTTTCCAGGCCGATGCGCCCCCCCAGCTTTTCGACCAGATGCTTGCAGATCGCCAGGCCCAGCCCGGTCCCGCCGTACTGGCGGGCCACCGCCTCGCTGGCCTGGACAAAGCGATCGAAGATCCTCGCCTGCATCGCCGGGGCAATGCCGATGCCATTGTCGCTGACGCTGATACGCAGGTGCTGGCGCTCGTCCTGCTCACCCAGCACCTGGACTGCGACCTTGACCTGCCCGGCCGCGGTGAACTTGATGGCGTTGGCCAGCAGGTTGCTCAGCACCTGGCGCAAGTACTGCTCGGCGCCATGCTGACGCTCGGCCAGGTGCGGATCGATGTGGCACTCCAGGGTGCTGCCGTTGCCCAGGGCCCGGGGTTCGAGCAGGGTCATGACCTCTTCGCACAGCTGGCGCAAGGAGAAGTCCACCGGTTCCGGGCGGCTTTGGCCTTCTTCCAGGCGGGCGAAATACAGCACTTCATTAAGGATCGTCAGCAGGCCTTCGGCGGCTTTGTACAAGGCGTCCAGGCGCTTGCTGTCCTGGCCGTGGAGCCCGGCACCGCGCAGCAGCTCGGCCATGCCGAGAATACCGTTGAGCGGCGTGCGCAGTTCGTGGCTCATGGTGGCGAGAAAGCGCGACTTGGCCAGGTTCGCCGCCTCGGCATCGTCCTTGGCGCGCATCAGGCTGGCGGTGCGGCGCTCGACCATTTTCTGCAGCTCATCGCGCTTGTCCTGCAAGGCCAGGCGGTCTTCTTCACGTCGCTCGATATCGCTGAGAATCGCCCGGCGCATGTCATCCAGGGCGTTGGCCACCATGTCGATCTCGTCGGGGCGTGCCGAACGGCGCTTGCCCAGGCGCAAGGGTTCCTGCCAGTCACCGGCGCCCACCCGCCGGGCGAATTCGGCCATGACCTTGAGGTGGCGCGTCACCAGGCGATAGAACAACCCCGACAAGGCCACGGCCAGGCCGCACAGGAACACGCTCATCCACAACAGGCTGGTAAGCCCCGTGGCGAACAGGCGCCGGTGTACCGCCCCGAGGTCGATGCTCACTTCCAGCTCACCCAGATGGCGCAACGGCCCCGACGGCGGCTGGAAATCCAGGGCGAAGCGCTCGATACGCAGCGGCCCCGACGGATTGGCCTCGCCCTGCAACAGGTTGAAGTCACTGCTGTTCAGACGCACCCGGGCGACATCGGAGAAGTCCACCAGACCGCGCAGTTGCACATTGAGTTGTTCCTGGTCGAGGTCCCAGAGGCTGCGTTCCAGGCTGGCCAGGTAGCCGCCGCGGATCAGTGCCATGCGCGCGTCGATGTCGCGCATTTCGCGGCGGTACTCGAAATACAGCTGCACGCTGCTGGCCAGCACGGTGAAGCACAGGCTGAACAACAGGATGAACAGCAGCAGGCGCCGCAGCAGGCCTCCCGGGGGCAGGCGCTTCATCGGGCATCCGCCGGCAGGTTGATCATGTCGCGGTAGGTGACTTCACTTTGCTCAAGCCAACGCTCGATCTCGCCGGCATCGGTCATGCGCTGCAGCTGCTCGTCGATCTGCGCCATGCGCTGGCTCAGCTCGCTGTGGCGTGACACCGCGACGCGCAGGTAATCCACGCTCAGGGCCCTGGGCAACACCTGGATGTCCTCGGCGCCCGGCAGGCGCTCGATATACAGCTGGCCGGTGCGCCGCTCCTGGATGACGAAATCGATGCGCCCACGAATCAGCTTGCCGAAGTTCTGCTGGCTGGACGACACCCATTCGATGTTCTGGTGGCGGGCGACGAAACGATCGAACTCGGCCCCGTAGCTCTCGCCGAACAACAAGCCGCCCCGGTAACTGGCCAGGTCTTCCAGACGCTCGAATTTCACCGGACGCTGGCGATTGAAGAACACCGCGACCTCTTCGCGCAGCACCGGCACGGCGGAAAAGCGCATGCCCTGGTCGCGCTGGTCGCTGTTGTAGGCCAGCACCACATCCACCCTGCCCTCGGCGGCATCGAGCAGGCAGCGCTTCCAGTTGCCCAACACGACGATCTCCACGTCATAGCCCAGGCGCCCGAACAGCTCGCGGACCACGGTCGGTGCCAGACCGCGCACCTGCTTGCCGTCGCTCCAGGACACCGGCGGGTACACCGGGTAATCGCAATAGCGGATGCGTTCGGCCGCCTGCGCAGGCAGCATCAGCAACAGCGACAGCAGCCCGAGCAGACGGAGCATGGCCGTCAGGCCGCCACGCTGGCGGTGAACAGGTAACCTGCGCCGTGAATGGTGATGATCAACTGCGGCTCGGCCGGGTCGTCATGCAGCTTGCGCCGCAGGCGGCCGACCAGCACATCGATGGAGCGGTCGTTGGGCACCCATTCGCGGTTGCGGATCTGATCCATCAACTGGTCGCGGCTCAGGGTGTGGCCACTGTTGCGCAGGAACACGCTGAGTAGCTGGAACTCGCCATGGGTCAGCAGGGTTTCCGCGCCTTGGGAATCGATCAGCCGGCGGCGGTCGACGTCCAGCGCCCAGTCGGCAAATTGTTTCAGGGCATGGGTAGTGGCGGTTGCCGGCCGCGATGCCTGGGCGTGGCGCACGCGGCGCACCAGGTTCTTGGCCCGCGACACCAGCTCGCGGGGGTTGAGCGGTTTGATCACATAGTCATCGGCGCCACATTCCAGGCCAACGATGCGGTCGATGTCGTCGTTGCGACCGGTGATGAGGATGATGCCGACCTCCGAGCGCACCCGCAGCTCGCGGGTCAGGGTCAGGCCGTCCTTGCCCGGCAGGCGGATGTCGAGCATCACCAGGTCGACGCTGTGGCTGGCCAGGAACTGCTCGGCCTGCTCGGCGGTGTCGGCGCAGTGGACGTCGTAGCCTTCCTGGGACAGGTAGGCGTGCAGCAAGTCGCGAATAAGCGGATCGTCATCGACGATCAGTACCCGAGGCGTCATTGCGTGTTGTCTCTTATAGGAATTGTTCTAGACCTGCGTCAGCAGCCTAACCCTTGTTGAACAACCGATCAACAGCCCTCGATCAGGGTGAAGCGCCGCCGCCCGCCGGCCTGCAGGCCGTCGACCCAGGCTTCGCAGATCTGAATGCCCTGCTCCGGGGTGAAGGTACCGGGGTTGAGTCCCGACTCCAGCCACAGGCCATCGAGCAAGGCGCTCAGGCTGATGGCCGCAAGGTCGGCATCGAATGCCTGCCAGCCCTCGTCGACGGCGAGCTCGCGCAGCAGCCGGCCCAGTTCGTTGCGGTATTCGCCGTAGGAGTGATCGTGCACCTGGTTGATCGCCTCGGCGGTCTTCACCGCGCCCCAGAAGGCCAGCCAGGCGTCGAGCAGTTGCGGGTCGAGCAGTTCGGCGCAGAACGAGGCGCGAAAGAACGCCGAGAGCCGTTCGCGGGCAGTGGGCGCAGCCTGGGCCATGGCCTCGCGGATCAGGCCCATGACCCGCCCGGTGACCGCCATGTAGGCCTCGGCCACCAATTCGTCCTTGCCCGAATAGTGATGGCTGATCAGCCCCACCGAGACGCCCGCCTCGGCACAAATCTTGCGGATCGAGGCGCCCTGGAAGCCATGGCGTTTCAGGCACACCAGGGTCGCCTCGACCAGGTTGGCCTTGCGCAGTTCCGGGACCATACGGCTGTAACGGGCTTCCTGGGTCATGGGCGGTTCTCGAACAGTGGCATCGGCAAAGTTGAACGACTGTACAACAAGGCCGGACCGTCGCGATAGCCGTACAGGTTTTACGACCGCTACGCGGCCGATCGCAGCCTGGTGGCAGCGGCTACACCGGGCCAGTCATGTCGGGCTCGATTGGTGTAGCCGCTGCCGAGGAACGAGGCTGCGATCGACTGCGCAGCAGTCGCCAGCGAGGGTCAGTCGCGGTAGTCCGGCGCCACCCGGTCCAGCAACCGCAGCAAGGCCGCCCAGGCCAGTTGCATGCCGTCCGGATCGCTCAACTCCCCGGCCTTCAACGGTCGCGCCGGCTCGTTGAACTGGCGTTCGGTGTGGGCGCAGATGGCCTCCTGCGGCAACAGGATCTCCCCTGCCGCCTGCGCCGCCAACTGGATCTCGCAGGCCTTTTCCAGGTAGTACATGCGCAGGAACGCCTGGCTGACCGTCTCGCCAACCGTCAACAGGCCATGGTTGCGCAGCATCAGCACCGGCTTGTCGCCCAGGTCGCCGACCAGGCGCCGCTGCTCATCCAGGTCCAGGGCAATGCCTTCGTAGTCGTGGTAGGCGACCTTGCCGTAGAACTCCATGGAAATCTGGTTGACCGGCAGCAAGCCGCACTTGAGCGCGGCCACGGCACAGCCGGCCTTGGTGTGGGTGTGCAACACGCATTGGGCATCCTCGCGGGCGCCATGGATGGCACTGTGGATGACAAAGCCCGCCGGGTTCACCGGATACCGCGACGCCTCCACGGCACGCCCCTGCAGGTCGATCTTGACCAGGTTGGAAGCGGTGATCTCATCGAACATCAGGCCGTAGGGGTTGATCAGGAAGTGATGCTCGGGCCCGGGAATGCGCACCGAGATGTGGGTGAAGATCAGGTCGGTCATGCGAAAGTGCGCGATCAACCGATAGCAGGCGGCCAGTTCCTGGCGCAGGCGGATTTCCGTTTCAGTCGGGTTCATGGATTGTTGTTCTCAGGCTAAGGGCTGGGCTGACAATAGGGCTGGACATCGATCGATGTCCAGCCACCGCGGGTTACTTGCTGGCCCAGGCGTTGAAGCGCTCTTCCAGTTCATCACCGTGATCGACCCAGAACTCGACGTTCATCGACAAGGCGCCTTCAAGGTTCTCCTTGGAGGTCGGCACCCAGCTGGCCAGGGCCGGGTCCAGTTGCGCCGCTGCCTGGGTGTTGGTCGGGCCGTAAGGAATGGTCTTCACATAACGCACCTGGGTGTCCGGCTGGTTGGCGTAGGCGATCAGGCGCTTGGCCTGGTCGACATGCCTGGACCCTTTGATGATCGCCCAGTAGTCCATGCCGTACAGGCTTTGCGGCCAGACCAGGGCCAGGGAACTGCCCTGCTGCGCGGCCACCGCCACCCGGCCGCTGTAGGTGGAAGTCATCACCACATCACCGGCGCTGAGCCACTGCGGCGGTTGCGCACCGGCTTCCCACCACTGGATATAGGGCTTGAGTTCGGTCAGTTTGGCGAAGGCGCGGTCCACCCCCTGGGGCGTTGCCAGCACCTTGTAGACGTCCTGGACCTTGACCCCGTCGGCCATCAGGGCGAATTCCAGGTTGTATACCGCGCGCTTGCGCAGGCCGCGCTTGCCGGGGGTCTTCTTCACATCCCAGAAATCGGCCCAGGAGGTCGGCGCCTGGGCCAGTTTGTTGCGGTCGTAGGCAATGGCCACGCTCCACACCAGGGCGGCAGAGCCACAGGCCTGGGCGGCCTCGGGAATCAATTGTTCGGCATGGCCCAGGCGCGTCCAGTCCAGCGGCTCGTACATGCCTTCGTCGCAGCCGCGCATCAGGTCCGGGCCTTCGATCTGCACCAGGTCCCAGTCGACGTTGCCGGTGTCGACCATCACCTTGATACGGGCCATTTCACCGTTGTATTCGCTCTGGATCAACTTACTGCCGTCCTGGGCACTGAAAGGCTGGAAGATCGCCGCATCCTGGGCTTTCTGACCGGCGCCGCCGTAGGCGACCACCACCATGTCCGGTGCTGCCTGGGCGCTGCCGAGCGCCAGGGCCAGCAACCAGGGAGTGCGTTTGAGCAGGTTCGATGTCATCGATGGTTCCTCATGCTGGTACCACGCCGGGCGTGGTCCGTTTTCTTGTTGTGCGAGGTGTGCCCCAGGACGCGGGGTGATTCGAACGCTAGTCAAAGCCAAGTAAAAAAACAAGTTGATTTTTTACTGGCGGTACACTTCTATAGAAAAATAATAACAACACCCCCGCTGGAGCCTGCACAGCATGTCGACCTTCACGCACCTGTTCGCACCGCTGGAAATTCGCGGCAAGCGTCTGAAAAACCGCATCATGTCCAGTGGGCACGACACCTCGATTCCCACCGACAACCTGGTCAACGAGCGCCTGATCGCCTACCACAAGGCCCGTGCCGAAGGCGGTGTCGGCCTGATCGTGCTGCAGGTGGCCGGGGTGCACGACAGTGCCCGCTACACCTCCCATGTGTTGATGGCCACCGACGATGCCTGCATCGAGGGCTACCGTCGGCTGGCCGAGACCTGCCATGCCCATGGCACCGTGGTGCTGTCGCAGATCTTCCACCCGGGGCGCGAGATCATGGAGTCCAGCGATGGCTTGCTGGCCGTGGCCTACTCGGCCTCGGCGGTGCCCAACGAGCGCTTCCGGGTCATGCCGCGGGCGCTGGACCAGGACATGATCGACGAGATCGTCCAGGGCTACGCCGATGCCGCCCGGCGCCTGCACCAGGCCGGCATCGATGGCGTCGAGGTGGTCGCCAGCCATGGTTACCTGCCGGCGCAATTCATCAATCCGCGCGTGAACCGCCGCACCGACGGTTACAACGGCGAGCTGGAGCAGCGCCTGCGCTTTGTGCGTGAGGTGATCGCTGCTGTGCGCGCCACCACTTCGCCCGACTTCATCGTCGGCCTGCGCATCAGTGCCGACGAGCGCGATGCCGAAGGCCTGACCGAGGGCGAATCCCTGGCCGCCGTGCAGGCCCTGCAGGGGTCGCTGGATTACGTGCACATCGTCGCCGGCACCTCCGCCTCGCTTGGCGGTGCCATCCATATCGTCCCGCCGATGGCCATCGAGGCCGCCTACCTGGCCCGCGAAGCCGGGACCTTCAAGGCCAGCCTGTCGATCCCGCTGTTCGTCACCGGACGCATCAACCAGCCCCAGGAAGCCGAGCTGATCCTCGCCCGTGGCCAGGCCGATGTCTGCGGCATGACCCGCGCCCTGATCTGCGACCCGCAGATGCCGAGCAAGACCGACAGCGGCCGGGTCGAAGACGTGCGCGCCTGCATCGCCTGCAACCAGGCGTGCATCGGCCACTTCCACCGGGGCCTGCCGATCTCTTGTATCCAGCACCCGGAAACCGGTCGTGAACAACAATTCGGCCAGTTGCAACCGGCCACCTCGCGTAAACGCATCATGATCGCCGGCGGTGGCCCGGCCGGTATGAAGGCCGCGGCGGTGGCGGCGGCCCGTGGGCATCAGGTGACCTTGTATGAAGCCAGCGCGCAACTGGGCGGCCAGGTGCAACTGGCGCAACTGCTGCCCCGGCGCGCCGAGTTCGGCGGGGCCAGCACCAACCTGCAGCGCGAGATGCAACTGGCCGGGGTCGAGGTGGTGCGCAACACCCGGGTCGATCGCGCCCTGGTCGAGCGTGAACAGCCGGACCTGGTGATCGTCGCCACCGGCGCCGAACCCTACTGGCCGGCCTTCGAGCGCGGTGGCGAGCTGCAAGTGGTGGACGCCTGGCAGGTACTGCGCGATGAGGTCAGCCTCGGCCGCTCGGTGCTGGTGGTCGACTGGCGCTGCGACTGGATCGGCCCGGGCATCGCCGAGCGCCTGGTACGCGCCGGGCACCAGGTGCAACTGGCGGTCAACGGCACCCATTGCGGCGAGAGCCTGCCCCTGTACGTGCGTGACCAGATGGCCGGCGAGCTGCACAAGCTCGGCATCCCGATCACCCCCTATGCCCGTCTCTATGGCTGCGACGACAACACCGTGTACCTGCAACACACCGCCAGCGGCGAGCCGATGATCTTCGAAGACATCGACACCCTGGTGCTGTGCCAGGGGCATCAGCCGGTGGACAGCCTCGCGCACGAGCTGCGCGGTGTGGTCGAGGTCAAGCGCATCGGCGACTGCCTGGCCCCACGCACGGTCGAAGAAGCTGTCTACGACGGATTGAAGGTCGCCTGGACCCTGTGAGGCTGTTTATACTCCGGCGTTTTGACCCTGCGGTTCGGAGCACGCCATGAGCAACAGCAGCAAGACGCCGCCCGCGGCGAGCCAGGAAGGCGCCGCCGCCCCGCAGTTTCTCGGCACCCGTATTCGCGGCCTGCGCAAGCGCCGGGGCATGACCCTGGCCGAGCTTGCGCAGCAGAGCGAACTGACTGCCGGCTACATCAGCCAGCTGGAACGCAACCTCTCCTACCCTTCGATCCCGGCGCTGTTCAACATCGCCCGCAGCCTGGGCGTGACCATCCAGTGGTTCTTCGCCAGCGAGGCCAACACCGACCCTGACGACAACGGCTATGTGGTCCGCAAGCACAGCCGCCTGAGTGTTCACTACGAAGACGGCATCGTCGACCAGTTGCTCACCCCACAGCCCAACCGCCAGCTGGAAATCCTTCACTCGCGCTTTCCACCGGGCACCTACAGCCAGGAGAGCTACAGCCACGAAGGCGAAGAAGCCGGCTACCTGCTGGCCGGCAGCTTCGAGCTGTGGGTGGGCGAGCGGTATTTCCAGCTCAGCGAAGGCGACAGCTTCAGTTTCTCAAGCCAGGAGCCGCACCGTTACGGCAACCCTGGCGAGGTGGATGCCGTGGTCATCTGGGTGATCACGCCACCGACCTTCTGACCCTGCGACAACAACAATAAAAGGCACTTCATGAACGACCTGATCACCCGCGAGCTGGACAAGGGCCTGCTGACCCTGACCTTCAACCGTCCCGACAAGCTCAACGCCCTGAACAATGCCATGTACAGCCAGTTGGGCGACCTGCTGCTGGCCGCCACCGATGACCCGCAGGTCGAGGTGATCCTCATGACCGGCGGCGCGCAGTGCTTCAGTGCCGGCAACGACCTCAAGGATTTTCTCGACAACCCGCCCAGCGACATGGACAGCCCGGTGTTCCGCCTGATGCGGGTGGTCATGGACCTGGACAAGCCCTTGATCGCCGCCGTTTCCGGTGCAGCCATCGGCATCGGCACCACCCTGCTGCTGCACTGCGACCAGGTGTTGGTCAGCCGCACGGCCAAGCTGCGCATGCCGTTCGTGCCCCTGGGCCTTTGCCCGGAATTCGGTTCCAGCCTGCTGCTGCCGCGCCTGCTCGGCCATGCCCGCGCCGCACGGTTGTTGCTGTGCAATGAGTTGCTCACCGGTGAGCAGGCCGTCGAGTGGGGGTTGGCCAACGAACTGCACGACGATGGCGAGCAATGCCTGGCCGCCGCCCGGCAACTGGCGGCGCGCCTGCAAGCCTTGCCGCAGGAGGCGCTGCGGGTCAGCAAGCGGTTGCTCAAGGATGCCCATCGGGCAGAGCTGCAAGCCACGGTTCAGCGTGAGGGGCTGCTGTTCATCGAACGGCTGCATACCCCCCAGGCCAAAGCGGCGTTGCGGGCGTTGGTCAAGGATTGAGTCCGGGCCCCAGCTCCCACAAAGGCAGTTGCGCCCACAGAAACCGCTACCAGGTCAGCACCGCCCCCAGCGCCAGGGTGTCGGTGTCCTCGTTCTGCGCATCGCCCTCATGCCCGTCGATCTCGAACTGGTTGTACTCGGCCACCAGCTTGAGGTTGTCGTTGATGTCGTGGAACAGGGCAACCCCACGGGTCTGATAATCGGCCCCGGTGTTAACCGCACCGTTGCCATCATCCTTGGTCTTGCCATAGGACAGCGCCAGGCGGTTCTGGCCGAAACGGTAGGAGCCCTGCACCAGGTAACCGGTGCTGTCCACCTCGCGCAGGGTCGCTTCGCCGGCATTGTTGGTAAAGAACGGGTTGATGCCCTTGGCCGTGAAGCCGGAGCCTGCCAGCGACCAGCCGCCCATTTTCGCCTGCACGCCGTAGCCAACCCCTTTTGAGGTCACCGCGTCGACGCGGCTGTCGGTGTTGTCCGACGTCTGGTAGCTGCCGTTGACCCAGCTGTAGATCTGCGCGCCACCCAGGTCGAACTGGTAGGTGATCTCGCTCTCGGTGCGCGGGTTCTCCTGGTAGGCCTTGCCCACCGCACTGTCGTCGTTGGTGTCGACCGGGTCCATGATCCCCACGGCCACGCGCAAGCCCTCCATCACCGGTGTGCGGTAGGTGATCTGCGAGGTGGGGAACGGGTACGGGTAGCCGCTGCCGATGTTGCCGAACGACACCCCGCCACCATCGACCAGGCCCAGGGTGTCGCTGACCTGACCGTAGCCGGCGAGCAGTTCGTCGAGCAGGATGTTGGAGCGGGCGAACAGCCCGAAGTCCTTGCCGATCAGCACTTCACCCCATTCGGGGTTGGCCACGGTGCCGTAGAACTGGCGCACGTCGATGGCCGTGTCGGTGCCGTTGGTTTCGCTGTCGTTGATGGTCACCCAGAACGAAGCGCGTGCGCCCAGTTTCAGTGGGTCGGCCTGGCGGGTCATGTTGAAACCCAGGGTGTTGGGCAGAAAGCCCATCTTCACCCGCGACTGGCGACGGTCGTACTGCTCGCCGGCGCGATCGATGTCGCTGTTGACGTAGAAGGCGTTGATATAGCCGTCGGTGGAAAAGGTGGTCTGGTCCTTGTCATAGAGCATGATGTCGGCCCAGGCCAGGGAACCGAGGCTCATGACCCCAAGGCCAGTGAGCAGGGGCAGGATACGGTGGTTGTTATTGTTATGCATGACGCTCTCCGCGATCAGGGGGAACCGATGTCGGAGGCGATTATCGAAAGCCATGCCACAGGGCCATACGCTGCCTTGGCGGCAGCAAGCCCCTGCTTTGGGCCGGGCGTGTGGGGGCCTGACGGACGGAACTACTCCCTTGTCCGCCAGGGTCACAAGGCTAAAGTGTCAGTCGACGATCCAGAAGGCGCGCCCGCCGTGCAAAAATGCAGATTCAAACTGCAGTTTTATCGATTGTACTGGGCAAATTTGCACTGCTAGGATCCCCCGATCCTCTAGCGCTTATCCAGATCGTGATAATTCACGTGGAAAATCAATAACAAAGCAGGGAGACAGCGATGACCGCGCACGCGCAACCGCCCATCGAGGCGACCATTCTGGCCGAGGTCCGTAACCATATCGGGCACTTGACCCTCAACCGCCCCGCCGGCCTCAACGCACTGACCCTGGACATGGTCCGCCGCCTGCAGCAGCAACTCGATACCTGGACCACCGACCCAGAGGTCAAGGCCGTGGTCTTGCGGGGCGCCGGTCCGAAGGGCTTCTGCGCCGGCGGCGATATCCGCTCGCTGTACGACAGCTACAAGGCCGGCGACAGCCTGCACCGGGATTTCTTCGTCGAGGAATACGCCCTCGACCTGTGCATCCACCGCTACGGAAAACCCGTCCTGGCACTGATGGACGGCTTTACCCTGGGCGGCGGCATGGGCCTGGCCCAGGGCGCCGAACTGCGCGTGGTGACCGAGCGCAGCCGCCTGGCCATGCCGGAAGTGGGCATCGGCTACTTCCCCGACGTGGGCGGCAGCTACTTCCTCTCGCGCATTCCCGGTGAACTGGGGACCTACCTTGGCGTCAGCGGCGTGCAGATCCAGGCGGCCGATGCACTGTACTGCGGCCTGGCCGACTGGTACCTGGACAGCAGCAAGCTGACGCTGCTGGACGAGCGCCTCGATACCCTGAAGTTTGGCGATCACCCGCTCAAGGACCTGCAAGGCGTGCTGGCCAAACTCGGCACCCAGACCCTGGACGACGCCCCGCTGGCCAGGTTGCGCCCGGCCATCGACCACTTCTTTGCCCTGCCCGACGCCAGCAGTATCGTTGAACAACTGCGGGCCGTGACCGTGGCCGACAGCCACGAATGGGCGCTGCAAACCGCCGACCTGCTGGAGACCCGCTCGCCGCTGGCCATGGCCGTGACCCTGGAGATGCTGCGCCGCGGCCGTCACCTGAGCCTGGAAGACTGCTTCGCGATGGAACTGCACCTGGACCGGCAGTGGTTCGACCATGGCGACCTGATCGAGGGCGTGCGCGCACTGATCATCGACAAGGACAAGAAGCCGCGCTGGAGCCTGGCCTCCCTCGCCGACCTGAACCGCTCGCGCGTCGACCAATTCTTCGAAGGCCTTTAAGGGCTGGAGTACGCAGATGCAAGACCTTGAACTGACAGAAGAACAGATCATGATCCGCGACATGGCCCGGGATTTTGCCCGCGGCGAGATCGCGCCCCATGCCCAGGCCTGGGAAAAGGCCGGCTGGATCGACAACGACGTGGTCAGGAAGATGGGCGAGCTCGGTTTGCTGGGCATGGTGGTGCCCGAGCAATGGGGCGGCAGCTACACCGACTATGTCGCCTATGCCCTGGCCGTGGAAGAAATCGCCGCGGGCGACGGCGCCACCGGCGCGCTGATGAGCATCCACAACTCGGTGGGCTGCGGCCCCCTGCTCGCCTACGGCAACGCCGAACAGCAGCAGACCTGGCTGCAGCCGCTGGCCAGCGGCGAGGTGATCGGCTGCTTCTGCCTGACCGAACCGCAAGCCGGCTCCGAAGCGCACAACCTGCGCACCCGCGCCGAGCTGCAGGGCGATCACTGGGTCATCAACGGCGCCAAGCAGTTCGTCAGCAACGCCCGTCGCGCGGGCCTGGCCATCGTCTTCGCGGTCACCGACCCGACGCTCGGCAAGAAAGGCCTCTCGGCCTTCCTGGTGCCCACCGACAATGAAGGTTTCGTGGTCGACCGCAGCGAACACAAGATGGGAATCCGAGCCTCCGACACGTGCGCTGTGACCTTGAACAACTGCCGCGTACCGGCCGCCAATATGCTCGGCGAGCGCGGCAAGGGCCTGGCCATCGCCCTGTCCAACCTCGAAGGCGGACGCATCGGCATCGCCGCCCAGGCCCTGGGCATCGCCCGGGCCGCGTTCGAGGCGGCATTGGCCTACTCCCGGGACCGCATCCAGTTCGGCAAGCCGATCAACGAGCACCAGAGCATCGCCAACCTGCTGGCCGACATGCAGGTGCAGATCAATGCCGCACGCCTGCTGATCCTGCATGCCGCACGCCTGCGCAGCGCCGGCAAGCCGTGCCTGAGCGAGGCGTCACAGGCCAAGCTGTTTGCCTCGGAGATGGCCGAGCGGGTGTGTTCCAAGGCGATCCAGGTGCATGGTGGCTACGGCTACCTGGAAGACTATCCGGTGGAGCGCTACTACCGTGATGCGCGGATCACCCAGATCTACGAAGGCTCCAGCGAGATCCAGCGCATGCTGATTGCCCGGGAGCTCAAGCACTACGCCTTGTGACAGGGTACGGGGCCGCTTTGCGGCCCATCGCTGGCGATGCCAGCTCCCACCGATCGTGTGGGAGCCGGCGATCTATTCGGTGACATGCACGCTGTCCAGGTAACTGCGCACGGCCCAGAGCGCTTCCTGGCTCAGATAATCCGCCATCTTCGGCATGTACACCCGGCCATCGCGCACCGCGCCGTTGCGCACCCGCTCGACAAACCATTCATCACCGGCAGCGCCTTCATCGAGCAGCCGCAGGTCCGGGGCAATGCCGCCCGATTTGGCCTCAAGCCCATGACACGCCGCGCAGTTCTGGTTGTAGGCCGACGCGCCAATCGCCACCGCCTCGTCGTGGTCCTTGCTGTTGCGGTAGGGGTTTTCCGTACGCCACGCTTCTCCGAGTTTCTCAAGATTGCCGATGTTGACCGCCGTCGGTGTGACGTTGCCATGGGCGAACACCCCTGCACTGCTCATCAGGCTGCCGGCCACGATCAGGCTCAACCAGGCGTTTTTTGCTGTTGTCATTGTTCTGCCCTCGACTGCTGTTTGCACGCGAACCCCTCTCGGCTGAAAGGTTGTCCGACAGCTTAGGCGGGCACAGGTCCTGCCCCCATGCTGCTTTGGAGGTCGCGTTCTACTCCCTTGGTCGTAGGGCTTGTGGAGCAGTGCCAAATCAGGGGCCGTTTGGGAAGTTTTCCCGCCATGAGCGGGAGTTTTTCCGTATCAAGCAGGGCGCTGGCGTTCCAGGCTAGACAGGCCAAAACCTTCACTGGGAACTCCAACCATGACAATAAGATCGTTACCCACCGCCCGCTCGCCGCTGTCTGCCGCCGTGCACGCCGTCCTGCTGTTCGGCACGCTGGCCCTGGGCACCCCAGCCTTGGCCCAGCCGGTCAGCTGGGAGGACATCGCCGACGACCACAAGAGCACCGGCAACGTGCTGCAGTACGGCATGGGCACCAACGCCCAGCGCTGGAGCCCGCTGGCCCAGGTCAACGACAAGAACGTGTTCAAGCTGACCCCGGCCTGGTCCTACTCCTTCGGCGATGAGAAGCAGCGCGGCCAGGAGTCCCAGGCCATCGTCAACGACGGGGTGATCTACGTCACCGGTTCCTACTCGCGGGTGTTCGCCCTCGATGCCAAGACAGGCAAGCGCCTGTGGACCTACACCCACCGCCTGCCCGACAACATCCGCCCCTGCTGTGACGTGGTCAACCGCGGGGCGGCGATCTATGGCGACAAGATCTACTTCGGCACCCTCGATGCCCAGGTGGTCGCCCTGAACAAGGACACCGGCAAGGTGGTGTGGAAGAAGAAGTTCGGCGACCACGGCGCCGGCTACACCATGACCGGTGCCCCGACCCTGATCAAGGACCAGAAGAGCGGCAAGGTACTGTTGATCCACGGCAGCTCCGGCGATGAATTCGGCGTGGTCGGCCAGCTGTTCGCCCGCGATCCGCAGACCGGTGACGAGGTGTGGATGCGCCCCTTCGTCGAGGGCCACATGGGTCGCCTGAACGGCAAGGACAGCACCCCCACGGGTGACGTCAAGGCGCCGTCCTGGCCGGATGACCCAAGCACCGAAACCGGTAAGGTCCAGGCCTGGAGCCATGGCGGCGGCGCGCCCTGGCAAAGCGCAAGCTTCGATGCCGAAACCAACACCATTATCGTCGGCGCCGGTAACCCGGGCCCCTGGAACACCTGGGCGCGCACCGCCAAGGATGGCAACCCGCACGACTACGACAGCCTGTACACCTCCGGCCAGGTCGGCGTCGACCCGAGCACCGGTGAAGTGAAATGGTTCTACCAGCACACCCCCAACGATGCCTGGGACTTCTCCGGCAACAACGAGCTGGTGCTGTTCGACTACAAGGACAAGGACGGCAAGCAGTACAAGGCCACCGCCCACGCCGACCGCAACGGCTTCTTCTACGTGGTCGACCGCACCAACGGCAAGCTCAAGAACGCCTTCCCGTTCGCCGACAACATCACCTGGGCCAGCCACATCGACCTCAAGACCGGGCGTCCGGTCGAGAACCCGGGCCAGCGTCCGGCCAAGCCTGAGCCGGGCCAGACCAAAGGCAAGCCAGTGGAAGTCTCGCCGCCGTTCCTCGGTGGCAAGAACTGGAACCCCATGGCCTACAGCCAGGACACCGGGCTGTTCTACGTGCCGTCGAACCAGTGGAAAGAGGAATACTGGACCGAGGAGGTCAACTACAAGAAAGGGTCGGCCTACCTGGGCATGGGCTTTCGCATCAAGCGCATGTACGAAGATCACGTAGGCTCCCTGCGGGCCATGGACCCGAGCACCGGCAAGATGGTCTGGGAGCACAAGGAGAAACTGCCGCTGTGGGCCGGCGTGCTGGCGACCAAGGGCAACCTGGTGTTCACCGGTACCGGCGATGGCTACTTCAAGGCCTTCAACGCCAAGACCGGCGAAGAGCTGTGGAAATTCCAGACCGGCAGCGGCATCGTCTCGCCGCCCATCACCTGGGAACAGGGCGGTGAGCAGTACATCGGTGTCACCGTCGGCTACGGCGGCGCGGTACCGCTGTGGGGGGGCGACATGGCCGAGCTGACCAAACCGGTGGCCCAGGGTGGTTCGTTCTGGGTGTTCAAGATCCCGGCCTGGGACACCAAGACCGCCCAGCGCTGAGTCCGATCGCCGGCGCTGCCGGCTCCCACAGGGTCATTGCGATCCCTGTGGGCGCTGGCAACGCCAGCGATAGCCCTCTGACTGACCCAGGAGACCGCCATGAACTACCTCCCCCTGCTACTCGCCGCCGCCCTGCCCTGCGCCTTCGCCAGCGACGACGCGCCACTGACCGTCAACGGTTGCCTGATCGCCCAGGAAAGCCAGTGCCCCAACGCCGACCTGCGCGGCGCCGACCTGAGCAACCAGGACCTGCGCAAGATCAACCTGGCCGGTGCCGACCTGCGCGGAGCCAACCTGCGCCACGCCCGCCTGGACCTGGCCAACCTTGAAAAGGCCAACCTGCAGGGCGCCAACCTGACCCGCGCCAGTCTGCAGCAAAGCAACCTGCGCCTGGCCAACCTGCAGGGTGCGACCCTGATCGCCGTACAAGGCTGGGGCCTGTTTGGCCAGGGCGCCAACTTCAGCGACGCCAACCTCGGCGCCGCCTACCTTGAGTTCGCCCGCCTCTCCGGCGCACGCCTGCACAACAGCAACCTGCAGGCCGCCGACCTGGAAATGACCTGGCTGAGCAAGGCCGACCTCAAGGGCGCCAACCTCGCCGATGCCAACCTGCAGGAGGCCAAGCTGGGTGAAAGCAACCTGGAAGGCGCCGACCTGCGCGGCAGCCGCCAGCACTACGCCAACTTCCAGGACAGCAACATGGAAGGCTGCCGGGGCTGCCCCGACAGCTGGAACTAAGCGACCCGCTTGAGCAGGCCGGTCTCGATGGCCAGGTGCACCATCTCGGCCTGGGAGCCGACCTGCAGCTTGCTCTTGAGCAGGGTCAGGTAGTTGGACACGGTCTTGCTGCTCAGGCACAGCTGCTGGGCGATCAGGCGGCTGGAGCTGCCCTTGGCCAGCATGCGCAAGATCTCGACTTCCCGTTGGGTCAGCCCCTGCAAACGGGCGTGGCTGCCCGGCACCTGCAATGCCAGCTCGGTGGCCAGGGACTGCTCGATATAAGCATGACCACTCAACACCCGACGCACCGCTTCAAGCAATACGCCAGGCTCGACAGCCTTGGACAGAAAGCCACAGGCACCGGCATCCAGTACCTGGCGCACCAGCCCCAGCTCCCGGTGCTCACTGAAGAACAGCACCCGCAGTTGCGGCAGGCGCAGGCGCAGGCGGCGGAGGGTTTCCAGGCCGCTGATGCCCGGCAATTCGTAGTCCATGATCACCAGTCCCGGTACCTGCTCGGCGACGTTGAGCAACGCCTCTTCGCCGCTGCCCGCCTGGACGATGGCCAGGCCTTCGAGGCCCTGCTCCAGCACCCGGGCCAAACCCAGGCGCAGCATCGGATGATCGTCGACCAGCAAAATGGCCATGGCGGCGCTCCTTGGGTCAGCTGTGCGCAATCTGCCCCATGCTAGATCGCGGCTATCCCCTGCGGCCTACTACTTTGGTACTGTTTCAGTTGTCGATGGTCGCATTTCCAAAGCGCTGTGACTGGCCTGTAATGAAGGGGTGCAGCGACAACCACAACAATAAGGTGCAAAGCCATGTACAAGATTCTGATCGCCGACGATCACCCGTTGTTTCGCGAAGCCATCCACAACGTGATCAGCGATGGCTTTCCCGGCAGCGAAGTGATGGAAACCGCCGACCTGGACAGCGCCCTGGCCTTGACCGCCGTGCACGACGACCTGGATCTGATCCTGCTCGACCTGAACATGCCCGGCATGCATGGCCTGGGCGGCCTCATCAACCTGCGCAACGAGGCACCGACGGTGCCGGTGGTGATCGTCTCCGCCGAGCAGGACAAGCAGATCGTGCTGCAGGCCATCACCTACGGCGCGGTGGGCTTCATCACCAAGTCCTCGCCGCGCTCGCAGATGACCGAGGCCATCGAGCAGATCCTCAATGGCAACGTCTACCTGCCGCCGGACATCATCCGCACGCAAAAACCGGGCAATCGCCGCAGCCATGGCGAACATCCGGGGTTTGCCCCCGAACTGCTGCAGGCCCTGACCCGCAAGCAGCTGTTGGTGCTCGAACGCATGACCAAGGGTGAGTCGAACAAGCAGATCGCCTACAACCTGGACATCGCCGAGACCACGGTCAAGGCCCACGTCTCGGCGATCCTGCGCAAGCTCAACGTGCATAACCGGGTACAGGCGATCCTGAGCGCCGGCGACATCGACTTCACCGCCTACCTGCGGCGCTAGTGCCCCATCGCGGCCTTCGGCCGCTCCCACATTGTCCGCGCATGCACTGTGGGAGCGGCCGCAGGCCGCGATGAGCTGCAAGGCCGCCACCGATAGCCGGCGCTTGTCACAATCATGCAAATTAACCATTGAAACCACGCCCGGGCCTGAAGTAAGCTCGGGCTCATCAACTGGAGAGTCCCATGTCGCACACCCCCCTCACTCATGCTCGTCACACCGGTCGCCTGTCGCGCCCTGTGCTGGCTGTGGCCGAGTGCGCGACGGCGGCTCCCGCTGCGTTTTATTTTGGGTATTGGTTTAGCCACAGGCGCCGCTGATACCCACACCGGCGCCCACTTTCAAGGGGCCGCCGAACACGAGAATACTCAACCCCCGGTCGGCCCCCCGACCGGGGGTTTTGTTTTTCAAGGCCCCACGACAACCGAACAGACACCGAGGATTACCCCATGAACTACTCCACCTACCACCGTTACCCAAGCTTTACCTTCTGGCGATTTAGCCAATCCCGTTCGGGCCAGTCTGCCGCCTCCGTTCGGTCAATCGTTGGTGGCACACCTACACATGACGCCAATCAGGCCACCTGTCGAACACCTCGATAGGGCCGACAGCGCGGGCCAGAACCCGCCATCCGCCCAGGGATACCAGAACATGCAATCGTCCACACTCGCTCTGCCACTGTCCGAACCCACCGCTGCCAACAGCGCCGTCAGCCAACGCCTGCCGAGCCCGTTGTTGCTCAAGCAGCAAATGCCGCTCACCCCTGCCCTCAGCGCCCAGGTCCAGGCCCATCGCCAGGCCGTACGCGCCATTCTCGATGGCGAAGACAAGCGCCTGCTGGTGATCGTTGGCCCCTGCTCGCTGCACGACCCACGCTCTGCCCGCGAATACGCCCAACGCCTGGCCGAACTGGCCGCAGAGGTCAGCGACCAGATGCTCCTGGTGATGCGCGCCTACGTCGAAAAGCCACGCACTACGGTCGGCTGGAAAGGCCTGGCCTACGATCCGCACCTCGATGGCAGCGACGACATGCACGGCGGCATCGCCTTGTCCCGCGGCCTGATGCTGGCCATGCTCGAGCGCGGCCTGCCGGTCGCTACCGAGCTGTTGCAGCCGATGGCCGCCGGTTACTTCGATGACCTGCTGAGCTGGGCGGCGATTGGCGCACGCACCACCGAATCGCAGATTCACCGCGAGATGGTCAGCGGCCTGGGCCTGCCGGTGGGCTTCAAGAACGGCACCGACGGTGGCGTTGGCATTGCCTGCGATGCGATCCGCAGCGCCGCCCACAGCCATCGGCATTTCGGCATGGACATGCAAGGCTACCCGGCGATTGTCGAAACCCTGGGCAACCCTGACACCCACCTGGTGCTGCGCGGTGGCAACAAGGGCCCGAACTACGACCGCCAAAGCCTCGCCCTGGCCCGTCAAGGGCTGGCCAAGGCGGGCGTGGCGGCGCGGATCATGGTCGATTGCAGCCATGCCAACAGCGGCAAGGACCCGCTGCGCCAACCGGCAGTGTTCAACGAAGTGCTGGAGCAACGCCTGCAGGGCGACACCTCGCTGGTCGGCATGATGCTTGAGAGCCACCTGTTCGACGGCTGCCAGGCACTGGGGGCGCAGCCGCTCAAGTACGGTGTGTCGATTACCGACGGCTGCCTGGGCTGGGATTCGACCGAACGCTTGCTGCGTGAGGCGGCTGAGCGGTTGTGAGCCTTATCGCGGGGCAAGCCCGCTCCTACACTGTCACCTGTGGGAGCGGGCTTGCCCCGCGATTGCCATCAGCGTTAGGCTTGACGTTTTACCCAAGGAATCACTCCCATGGCCAAAGCCACTGCCCGTCACATCCTGGTTGCCACTGAAGAGAAGTGCAACGAACTCAAGGCCCAGATCGAAGCCGGCGCCGATTTCGCCGAAATCGCCAAAGCCAACTCCACCTGCCCGTCCAGCCGCCAGGGCGGTGACCTGGGTTCGTTCGGCCCAGGCCAGATGGTCAAGGAGTTCGACACCGTGGTGTTCAGCGCCCCGATCGGCACCGTCCAGGGCCCGGTGAAGACCCAGTTCGGTTATCACCTGCTGGAAGTCACCAGCCGTCAGGACTGAGTACTGCACACCTGATACAGTCCGGCAGGTGTGCAGATAAGCACCTGCCTGGCTAGCCCTGATGCGAGCCGATCATCCCGGCGCACCTGCATGCACAGCAACACGCCTTCACGCTGGACGATGGCATGCGCTGCTCCGGCACGAACACCTCGTCAGTGATATCGCTCAACGCCCCCCACAGCACATAACCGGGCTCAGTTCTGCGCGCGATCAAAGCCGAATACAGGCTGGACGATGATGGCGAGGCAGGAGGCATCTGCTTGATTGCGTAGAGTTCCTGCACCTCGCGCAGCAGGTACGGCCGCAATGGTTCAGGCACTTCACCGGCACCGCCCTGGGCAGAAGTAGCCCCCCAACTGACAAGGGCCCCGCGGAAGTTCCCTTGTTCCACCAGGACGGCGTAGGAGCGATTGGTGCAGTAGACCTTCTCGATGACGCTGGCCAACAACACCTGCTTGACTGAATCAGACAGCTTACCGCCCGAAAACTCCCCACCCCAAGCATGCACTGCGCCAGTAAGGCCAAGTGCGTCCCGAGCCCAGAGAAAAAAGCTTGAGTCATTGCTGTGCAGGCTGATTTCGCCTTCTTCGCTGATCAAGCGTGAACTTGTGCTGCCTGGCAGCTCACGCACTGTCCCCCCGGGCGCTTGCGCCATCTGCCTGAACAAGGCTTCCAGATGAGGCTTGCAACCGCTGTCTTCCAACGCCTGACCCGCATCGAACAGTGGGGTATCACCGCCATGGCCGACACTCCCCCATGCCTCGGCCTGACCGGATGAATTGACCATGCAGAAGGCCCAGGCCGATGCCTTGCACATCACGATGTTGCCGTGGGCATTGAGTGCCTTCGCTGGCTCGGAAAGCACCCCGCCGTAGGACGCATTACCCCAGACTTCAACCCGATTCGCCATGGTAATGACGCAGAACGCATCACGGGCAGCAATGACGTGGCGTACCCCGCCGGCGGTCATGATGCCAAGTGTTTTCTCGGCGCTCAACACTCCCCCCCCGGTTGCCGAACCCCAGGACACGAGATGCAACTCTTCGCTCCCCCCAACACGCAACGGACCGATGGCGCAGAATGCCGAAGCCGTCGCATAGATCTCCGTGACCCTGATCCCGTCAAGCTTTTTTCGGGTATCCGCTGGCATCCCACCGCCCTCGCCCTCCGCGCCCCAGGTACGCACATAATTGTCTTGGGTCAGCACCGCAAACGCCGAGGCGGTGCTGTAGATCGCCCGAGGCAAGTCAGCCATCAGCTGAAATTGAACCTCGAGGGGCACCTGCCCGCCGTTGGCGACATTGCCAATGGCGCCAATCTTGTAATCCTTGGCAGGCGGGTTGTTGTAAATGAACGCCATGGCCTTGGCGTTGCTGTAAACCGACTTGATGTTGCGTAGGCTCCCCTCGCCAGGCGTCATATTGACGCCCCATGCCAGCAACTGATTGCTGCCCTGGTTGCTGATCAGCACGGCGAAATCCTGTGAAGTGCTGAACATCCGCAGCGGCGGGTTATTGTCCAGCAGTTGGCGAATCTCACTGGGGATCAGCCCACCGGCATCGGCGCGGCCCTTGGTGTACACCTTCTGCGTGGGTTCATCGAACAACATCACCGCTGCCTGGCTGGTGACCATGACGCGCTGCGGCGGCTCGTCTTCATAGACGGAAAACTGACCGCTTTGCGCCAGGAAACAGTCGGCCATTACCCTGGCCGAGATCCCTTGCCCGTCGTCAAACACCTCCAGCACCAGCGAGCGTGCTTCCTCACCCGTATCGCCACTGGCGGCGCGTGGGGTGACCGCAAACTGCAGCAGCTTGCCCAGGTGCTCTTGGCCGAGCAGCAGTTCCAGGGTCTCGGGACCGGCCTGGGCATCGATGTACCAGCGAAAGGTCGAGCCCTCCTCCGGCTCGTCGTGCGCATTGCTGTAGCGGTAGCTGCCGACAATGCTGTGGCCGACCCGTGGTTCACCAAGCATCACGACATGGGTTGCAGTGGGTACGGCGCGTGATGCCTGGAGCATGGTCATATTGGTTCCTCAAGGGTGGATTGATACTCAGACAAGCGCGTACTCGCGCAACCACTTGGTCGCCACCCATTTCTCTCCGGCAAGCACAGGGCTACCGCCGTGAAGCGTGCGCGTCGAAGGATGGGCTTCGTCATAGCTGAAGAACACCGCGCTGCCGCACCTGGGCATCAGTTCAAGGCCGATGTCGGGAAACACCGTGGCGCCGCCACGCTCTGGCGCTTGCAGGTACATCAGCAAGGTCGCGACACGTTGTCCGCCCTGGCTCAATGCCTGACGGTTACCTTCGTGTTGAGGGTCGAAATAATCATAATGCGGGGCATATTCGGCCCCCGGTGCGTACCGCAGCACTTGCAGGCCCTCACCAGACACCAGTGGCCATCGCAAAAGAAGGGCGATGCGTTGTTCAAGTCTTGCAATCAGTTCATTCTCACCACGCTCGAAAAACATGCCATCGCTGCTACGCATTGCATCGAGTATGTTCTCGCCGGTGTCGCCATCGAGGACCTGCGAACGTTGCAGCCTTGAACGCGCAGCACTGATCAGTGCTGTGCATTCATCGGCGCTCAATAAACCATCGAACATCACCAACCGCGGGTGTTCCAGGGCTTGCACTACTTGAACATGGCGATCCCCTACATCGATATACAGCGGCGAACCACGCAGATCAGGCTCGGGCATTGGTTTTTCAGGTGCGCTTGTGACGAGTTGAGCGAAAGGGTCGCCCTCAGTCAGCGCCTGCTTTGCCACGTCCTTGCTCCAACCCGCCGCCAACAGTTGGGTATACAAGAGTTGCGGGGGGTAATGGGCCGCACGCTGACGCAAAATCCAATGGCGCAACTCGCTTGTTACGCTGTGCTGTTGTCCCATTTATTCAGCTCCTTGTTTCGCATTAATACAACGAACCAGGGCATGAACCCTGGCACCTGATGGCGCCAGGGTTCACTGTCGGCTCAACGCAGAAGCACTAATCGTTCGACTCGCTCGCCTCCTTGGCAGGCGGCCAGGGCTTGGGGTTGATTTGCACAGTTCCGCGCTGCTCCGGGTCGCTTGGGTTGTAATGCTGATTCTTAACATTGCCGCCCCAGACCACGTAGGTACCATCCTCCCGTCGCGCGGCAAACGACGGATCGGCTGGCCACCAGCTTGTCGGCGGGCGCCATGGGGGCGGGGGCCGAACCGGTGGTGGCGGCGGTGGTGGCGGTGGTGGCGGCTGGCGCACGTAAGGGAAGCGTTTGATCGAATAGAGCTCGATCACCCTGCCGTTCAGTGGCCCGATCAACTCAGGCGGAATTTCTCCGGCATCTTCCATGTCCAGGGTTGCACCCCAGACGTTGATCACCCCCGTTTCGCTGCCCTGCTGGGAGACCACGCCGTACGCACCATTGGTGCAATAAATGTCCTGGATGTTGGCACCCAGCAACACTTGGCGCAGCGACTCTGGCAAGTTACCGCCGTGGGTCTGAAAGCCCCAGGCTCGAATGTACGTGGTAATGCCACCAGGGCCCCGAGCCAGCAATACGAAACTGACGTCATTGGAAAATAGACTGAGTGCACCCTCGACAATGACTGTACGTGAACCGACCCGTTCAACGGGCAGCAGCTTACTGCGCTCGAACAGCGCGGCGAGCTCTGCCTTGAGCTCTGGTGTCAAGCTTTCTCCGCCATACCGGGTGTCACCCCATGCCTCGCAAGCACCGACACTGTCGAACATGCAGAAAGCCCAACGGGTAGAGCGACACAAGACGATATTGCCGCCTGTTGCCAATGCCTGGGCGCTGGGTGTAAAACTCCCACCTCTGGCCGGATCCCCCCAGACGTAGGCTCTTCGCCGGTTTTGCGAAATCGCGCAGAAGGCGTTTTCGGCACCGATCACGGTGTTCACTCCCCCTTCGTCGAGAAGGGCCTGACGCACGTTGTTCGGTACCTCGCCACCGTCGCCGCCCCACGCCACCAGGTCCCCATTACTGCCCACCGCGCAGAACGCGTTGGCCGTGGTGAAGATTCGCTCGACAAACATGGCATCGAGCCTTGCCTGGGTTTGCAGATCGATCACGCCACCACTGCTCAACGACCCCCAGGCATAGACCTTGCCTGCGGCGGTGCGTACCGCAAACCCACCCTCCGTGGCATAGATGGCCTGCGGGGCATCGAGCTGCAACTCCGCCTGGATACGCTCTGGCACAATGGCGCTAAAGTCGCTGGTGCGGCCCGCCGCACCGATTCGATTGGCGCCGTCCTGCGGGTTGCGATAAATCCAGGCGAACGCCGAGCGGTTGGAGTAGACGGCTTCGACCTGCAGGCGCGAATCAAAGCGCTGCATGTTTGGCCCCCACAACAGCAGTTGGTTGCGACCGCTAGCGTTGTAGACCATCACCGCGAAATCCATTTCGGTAGCGAAGATCAGCACGCCAGGGTTGTTCAGCAGGAAATTCTCGATCTCCTTGGGAACATCGCCCCCCCAACCTGCCTGGCCCTCCACCCACAGGCTCTGGGTGGTGGCATCGATCACCGCGAAGGCACCACCGGTGGAAGCAAATATCCGATCCGGAGGTTCGGGGACATGAAAGGAGAAATTACCTTCCTGCTTGAAAAAGCTATTTTCGTTCTCTTCGTTACTGATGCCCTGGTAACCCGAGAGCATCCGCACTTCTTCGGAGAACGTCTCAAACCCGCTCTCAGCATTGGCTGCTCGAGGCTCGACAGAAAACTGTATCAGCTTGTTGGCGTAATCACTGCTCAGGCGCAGGTCCTGCCGGGTCGACACCTGGACACCGTCCACATACCAGCGGTAGGTCGAGCCCGACTCCGGTGAACTTGCGTGTTTATAAAGGTAGCTTCCGCGCACACTGCCACCGACCATGGGTAAACCAATGATGGTTACCTCCTCGGCGATTGGCGGCGCCTTCAGCTCACGGCGCTGGGGAACAGGGCGTCCCCCTCGACAATTGCTTCTGTACATTGCAGGGTTCCTTTTTTAACGAACCGCATACCAAATTCCAATGCACCCATGGCGCGTCATTTTGTTTGCGCAGTCTCTTCATTCTCTGGTTGAAATGCTTCGTTAACGAAGTCAGCCCCACCTCCCCAGATGACATAACGAAGGTTTTTCAAGCGGGCAGCAAAGGCCGAGTTAACGGTTGCGGTGGTAGCGCCATGGGGTGGAATCCGCTTGACCGAATACAGTTCCAGAACATCCCGCGTCAGCTCTTCCGCCAGATCCTCGGGCACCTCACCGGCACCCAGCTCTGCGAGGCGAGCGCCCCAACTGATGAGCGCGCCGCTGACACGGCCCTGAGTCGCCAACACGCCAAACGAACGGTTGGTGCAATAGACGGTGTCAATTTCGCTGGCTTCCAGCACTTGCTGTGTCCCAGCTGGAATGCGCCCACCTGCGGAGGGCTGCCCCCAAGCACTGGCAAGCATCGTCTCGCCAAATTCGCCCTGGGCCAGGACGAAGAAGCTTGAGTCGTTGCTGTACAGTGAAATCACATTTTTGCTGATGATCAAACGCGAAGCGTTTTGCGCATCCGGGCAGTGACAAGCGCCGACACCGGTTCGTGTCTGCGGCGGACAGCGCCTGCGGCCAACACGTTTATCGATACCCAGCCGCTTGAACAACGCTTTGACATCTTCTTTGCAACCGCTGGCGTCCAGTGCCTTGTCGGCGTCCATGACTTCCGGAGCTTTCTCCCCTGTCGGTGTGGTGCCATATCCCACTGTGCCCCAGGCGGCCATTTCACCCCAGGCATTGACCATGCAGAACGCCCATGCCGACGCTTTGCATAACGCGATCTCGCCCTCGGCATTAAGCGTCTGGGCCTGTGCAGACAACACGCCGCCAGAGGCCGGGTCACCCCAGACAACCACCTTGCCGCGCAACGCGGTAATGGCGCAAAACGCGTTGCGGCTGGCAATCACCTCGGTGGGCCCCAAGTTGTCCTGCAACTCGTTGAGTTGAGCGGGTGTAATCACCCCGCCCATGTTTGCTGCGCCCCAGACGGCGATGGATTTCCTTGGGTTACCAACGCGAGTACCAATGGCGCAAAACGCGCCCGCGGTGGCGATGATTTCCGTGACAATCATGTTGTCCAGTCTTTCTCGCGCTTCGGCTGTGATGAGCCCCCCCGACGCCTGATTACCCCACGCATAAACTTTGCCCTGCTCCGTCAGCACGGCAAAGGCAGACTCTGTCGCATAAATGGCTTTGGGCGCATCGAAGAAGAGCATGGTTTGTACCTCCAGCGGAACCACACCGCCATTGGTAGCGTTGCCAACGGCATTGATACGGTCGGCATTATTGGGGGGGTTGTTGTAGATGAAGGCCAACGCCGATCCGTTGCTGTAGACATACTTGATGTTGGCCAGGTTTGGCAGCGGACGATCAGGAATGTTGCTACCCCATACCAGCATGCGGTTACTGCCGCTGGTGGTGACTACCGCACCAAAATCATTGCCGGTGGAAAACATCCGGGTCGCAGGATTGTTTCGCAAAAAGCGTTGGATATCCGGCGGTATCTCGGCGCCGAAGCTGCGATTGCCCTTGGAGTGGACGCTCTGGGTCCGACCATCGAGCAGGGTCAATGCACCTGCACTGCTGACGATCAGGCGATCGGAGGGTTCGACCTCATGGAGTGAATGGTTGCCGTCCTGAGACAGGAAGGAATTGGCAATCTCCTTAAGTGAAATACCTTGGTGCTCCTCCTTGACTTCAGTCTCGTTATCAGCCCAAACCGTTGCGCCAATTTCACCCGTGGAGGCTACCGGGGTCACCTCGAACCTGAGCATCTTGCCCACATCGTCACGCTGTAACCTCAGCTGCCGTTCGGTCCCGGCCGGCTCGTGGTCCAATGTCCAGAGATACCTTGATTCCCCTTCAGGGTTCTGCTCCTCGTTACTGTACACATAGCTGCCTGTAACGGTCGCGCCAACCAGCACTTGGCCGATGATTGTCACCTTCGAAGCGATGGGGACCGCTTTGGCGTTGTTCATATCGTTCATATTGTCTTTCCTTCTTGTGTGTTTACTTGGCTGAATCCGCCGGCTCTTCGCCCAGCAGATAGGAAACCTGCCCAGCCACGGGCGTAAGATCGGGGGCATCGCTACCCCAGGCCTGTAGTTGGCTATCGCCGTGTAGAGCCACCAACGAGCTACCACTGGTGTAAATGCATTGAGCACCCAAGGCGGTGGTCGCTTGTGTGTTACGCCCCCATGAGGTCACCGAGCGGTCGCTATGCAGTGCAGCGAAACCGCCGTAGGTGGCTGTCAGTGCCTGCACAGTCGGTAGCCCTTCCGGCACAGTGGCGCCCTCGCCGGACTGGCCCCAGGCAATGACCGAACCATCGCTCTGTAGGAGGGCAAAGGCTGTAGTTGCGCCCTGCAGATGAATCGCAGTGGCCAGCGTTGCACGCAGGTGGCCGGGGAACTCACCGCCGAAGCGATCGTCACCCCAGGCGACGATGTCGCCATTTCCCCGGACTACCGCGAAGGCGCCACTGGTTGAGGCCAACTGGCGAACATCACTCAAGTCACGGGGCGCGATACCACCGTGCTCGGCCGATCCCCAGGCATGCACACCACCATCCTCTTTGAGCGCTGCGAATGCCTGATTGGTGGCACTCAGGTGTACCGCGCCAAAGGCGTCAGCGACCTGCCCTTGGCCAAGGCTGCCCCAGAAAAACACCTGGCCATTAATGTTGCGTGTCGCAAAGCCATTGCTGGTTCCGACGATCTGCAGCACGTCGTGCAGGTTCACCTTGATCCCTCCCGGGATAGTCCCTCCCGCGTCAGGCAAGCCCCAGGCCTCGACGCGGCCATTTCCCAGCAACGCCGCAAAAGCCCCACCGCTGGCAGCGATCATCTGCACATCGACCAAAGCCGCCTGTACCACTTCAGGGATGTTCCCGCCCGCCTCCGCCACACCCCAGGCTACAACCCCGCCACTTTTGGTGATCGCCGCATAAGCCTTCCCGCCCCCGACCACAAAACGCGCATCGGTGATATCCCCAGGCGCCTGCAGCCCGTCACTGTAATTGCTCCATCCAAACAGGCTGCCGTCATCCTTGACCAGGCAGCCGCTGTCATGGCTGCCATGCATCAGCACCCCGGCGACGTTGCCCGGGCGCAGGCTCAGTGTGCTGGTGCGTCCGCCCGGTTTGCGGCTGGTGTAGGTCACCTGCAGCACGCGCTCGGGGGCGGTGTCGATAAAGTCTTCGCCGGTATGGCCTTCGCCTTCGACCCCTTCATATTGCCAATGCACCGCGCCGCCACTGCGCGAGCTTGCCACCAGGCGGTTGTAGTTGGCGTAGTAATACGCCCCGCGCTGGGAGCGCGCGCCGTAGACTTCGAAGATCTCGCCGATCACCCGTACCGTGGTCTGCCATGAGCGACGGGTTGGTTCCCCTGTACGCAACAAGTCATAGGACACCCGCGCCAGACCGAGAACGATTTCGCGTACCTGCGCATTGGCGACTTCGAACTCCAGGCCGTTGCCGTCCACCACTTCCAGGGTGAGCATTTCGGACACCGAGTTACCGCCGCTATCGATACCGTCCCAATGCAGGCGCACCAGGTTGCCGGGGGCAAACTCAGGTGCCGGGGTTTCGACCTTGACCCTGGCGGCACGACTGCCCAGCGCCGCCACATCGAGAAAGCCATCGACCGCGTCCAGCACCAGGGGCGCGGGCAAGTCGCCTGCGCGCACCACCACCTTGATCAGCGTGCTGGGGGAGTACCCGGACCAGTTGTTGACCTCGTCGTGCACCTCGTAGAACAGCGGCAGCGCTGCGCTGTTGCCCGCTTCAAGAATGGTTGCTGCAGGCACGGTGATGATCACCGGGGCCAGCGGGTCATCGATCACTACTTGCTGGCGTACCGGTACGCCGCCCCAATACAGGGTGATCCACTGCACCGGTGAGCGGTTGACGAAGGGCGGGATCGTTACCTCGACGCCCGCCTCCAGATGCTCGGGACCAACGCCAAAGCGGGCGATCTCCTCGGGCACCTGCGGCGCCTGCAGGCCATCGCTGATTCCGGTTGCAGGGTCCGGCTCGACACAGCCGGGGCGATCGAGCTTGATCAGCAGCCGGTAGCGCTCCGAGGGCTGGGTGTTGATGTCGTCGACGCTGTAGTGGATCTCCAGGGTGCCGGCGCGCAGGCGCTGGCGCTCGATAAAGAGCAGCAGGTCCTGGTTCTGGTGGTCTTCAAGTATCGTATGGGACAGCAACCAATTTGGGTCGTCATTGAGGTACAGGTGCAACACCTGGCCGGGGGCCATGTCCAGCCAGGCGTACACGGTTATCGCCAGGTCTTCTTTGGCCTCGGTGATGCCGATGCCCCCATCGTAACCTTCCACTTCGCGCGCCTTGAGCACCAGCGGGGGATGCAAAGGGGGCCGTTCGGTGTTCATGCATTGATCTGCCATCGTTCGCTCCTGCTACGCTCAAGTCACGAGGAATGTGCTGCGAGGCAGATTTAGCGCCCGATGGCGGCGCACCGTAAACTGACAGAAATGCTAGGTCCCCAAGCTTGCTCGTTCAGGTTAATCTCGATGCGCAGTGTCCTATCCGGCGTCATCCTTGGCATTTTCATGCCCCTGGCCTCGAGCGCCCTGGCATCGCATTCGCCCTGCTGAAAACGCAGGGCGACTACGTTACTGTCAGCCACTCCTCATGGGCGTTAGGCTTGGCGATTTACCCGAGGGCTCCTCAAGGATGGATGGGGACTTGTGCGAACACTCGCTCGTGCAGCCCTTCACCCGTTCAAACACGTTGGCCTGGATTTCACCTTTCCATGCTTGGCCGGGTTGGCCGGGTCATAGAACTGGTTGTCGACGTTCCCGCCCCACAGCACGTAAGTGCCGTCATCGCGCCTGGCCGCGAAGGAAGGGTCATTGTGCGGTGGATTGATTGGCGGGTTCTGCCAGAACGGATAGCGTTTGATCGAGTACAGCTCGGTGACATTGCTGCTCAGGTATGGCGCCAGTTCGGGAGGAATTTCCCCAGCATCCTCCATGGCCAGGGTCGCGCCCCAGACGACGACGGCACCGGTGATATCACCCTGCTGCAGCACCGCACCATAGGCACCGTTGGTGCAGTACACATCCTTGACCAGGCTGCCCATCAATACCTGCTGTACCGGCCCGGGCAATTCCCCGCCATGCCTGGCAGATCCCCAGGCAATCGCCGCCCGGGTGCGCCCATCCGGGAATCGGCTCAACAGGAAGAAACTGACATCGTTGTAGTACAGCGACAGTGCGCCGGGGACGATGATGGTTTTCCCCTGTTCAACCGCAAAACCCTCGAACACCGACTGGATCTGATTCTTGACGTTCTGGGTCAATGAGGCGCCGCCATACTGGGGGGCTCCCCAAGCCTCCGCCTGCCCGCGTCCGTTGATCATGGTGAACGCCCAGCGGTTTGCCTTGCAGATCCGAATGTCGCCTCCGGCTGCCAGCAGTGCGGCAGTCGGCGACATCGTTCCGCCCACCTGGGGGCCGCCCCAACTCACAGCGATGCGGCTTCGGCGGGTAATGGCACAAAATGCCCCGGTCGCCGCAATGACGGTCTCGACGCCGCCATCACGAATGATCTCTCCATACTTGTCTACCGGGATGTCGCCACCGTCCGGGCCTGAACCCCAGGTCGCCAGTTCACCGTTGGTACCGATCGCACAGACGGCGAAGGCCCCAGTGATAATCTTCTCGACAACCATGCCATCAAGCAGCGCCTGAACGTTGGGCGCAATACTTCCACCGTTTCGAGGATTGCCCCAGGCGTAGACCTTGCCGCTGACGGTGCGCACGACAAAGGCGTCCTCAGTGGCATGGATGGCCTTGGGTGCATCGAACAGCAGTGCCTGCAGAATAGCCGGTGGCACCGTCGCGCTTGGGTCATTGACCCGCCCTACCGCACCTATCCGGGGACCCGCACCGGTAGGGTTGCGATAGATGAAAGCAAAGGCGTTGCGGTTGCTGTAGACCGCATCGATGTTGCGCAGTGGCGGCAGCGTCGTCGGCATGTTGCTGCCCCAGACCAGCAACTGGTTGGCCGGGGTTCCCTGGATGTTGGCCAGCACACCGAAGTCCCGCTCGGTGGAATACAGCACCACACCCGGGTTGTTGACGAGAAAATTCTTGATCGGCTCCGGTACCGCGGCGCCCCAATCATTCTGCCCTTCAACGTAAATGCTCTGGGTGTTCCCGTCGATCATCGCAAACGCGCCGCCTGTCGAGGCGAAGATGCGATCTGCGGGCTCTGGTACATGAAACGAAAAGTTGCCTTGCTGCTTGAGGAAGCTGTTGCTGTTTTCTTCCTCGCTGATGCCCTGGAATCCACGCTCCATGCGCACAGGCGCAGAAAAGGTTTCCAAACCTACCTCGCCGCCTGCGGTACGCGGTATGACCGAAAACCTCAGGGTGCGATTGGCATAGTCACTGACCAGCTTGAGATCCAGTGCTGTGCCAACCACTTCGTTGTCTACGGTCCAGCGATAGATGGAACCCGCTTCCAACCGGGATTCGAAATGTGGCGTATGGGAGTAGCGATAGCTGCCACGGACGCTGCCGCCAACAATCGGCCGGCCAATGATGGTCACATCGGTCGCAATGGGGCGAGCCCTGGACTTGCGTGGCAACGGGTCAGCACCGGGCCAGTCAGACCAGTCCGTATTCGGTGGACAATGCCTGCCTTGCTGGGCCGTCTCGATCTGTTTCGGGTCGAGCAGACCGTTCTCGATCAGGTTGCCTGCCCCCCAAATGACGTATTTGTGGTCGTCGCGTCGTGCAGCATGCGCCGCCTGGTAGACCTGCGAAGTCACGTTATACGCAGGCATCTGCTTGACGGAATACAGCTCCACGACCCCCTCACGCACATGGGGCTGCAGTGCATCAGGAATTTGCCCGGCGCCATTTTGTGCGAGCGTCGCGCCCCAGGTCGTCACGGCCCCGGTCACACTGCCCTGGGTGGCGATCACCGCAAACGAGTTGTTGGTGCAGTACACCGCATTCACCAGGCTGCCCATCAGCACCTGGTGAACCGGTTGAGGCATGGTGCCGCCCGAAGCACTGTAGCCCCAGGTGAACAGTTCATGGGTCAGGCCGTAGTCGTCCTGGGCCAGCAGCAAGAACGCCGAATCATTGGCATAGAGACTGATGGTCCCTTCCGTGCTGATCAATCGCGAAGCGCTGCTGCGGTCGGGACAACCACACTCATCAACGCCGCGCAAGCCTACGGATTTGCCTTCCGAGCGTCGTTGATAATCTTCATCGACCGCCCAGCGCTGAAACAACGCCTCCAGCTTCGGTTTGACGCCACTGAGCTTGAGTGCTTCTCCCGCATCCAGGGACTGCACATTGGCGCCAGTCGGTGTGTTGCCACCGTAGCCAACGGCGCCCCAGGCCTCTGCCTGACCGAAACGGTTTACCATGCAAAATGCCCAGGCCGAGGCTTTGCAAAGGACGATGTTGCCGCGCGCTGCCAGCTCACGGGCGGCGGTGGACATGACGCCACCGTGGCTGGCGTGGCCCCAGGTCACCAGCCGTCCCCGGCGTTTGGTGATCGCACAAAACGCGTTTCTGCTGGCAATGACTTCCACCACGCCATCCAGATCATGCAGCATCTCGATATGTTCTGCATCCAGCACACCGCCACTGTTGCGCGGCCCCCAGGTAGCGATGTGCTGAACCTCTTCGTCTTCGCCGATGTAAGGCCCAATGGCGCAAAACGCTCCAGCAGTACCGATGATACGGTTGACGTTCATACGGTCCAGATGCTGACGCGTGATGTTGCCAATGGTCCCGCCACTCGCCGGATTACCCCAGGCATAGACCTTGCCGCCTTCGGTCAACACCGCAAAGGCATCTTCGATGGCATAGATGGCGCGCGGAGGGTCGAAGAACAGGTGGGTCTGAATCTCGTCCGGAACGACACCGCCATACGTGGCATGCCCGACGGCGCCGATCCGGTGCTGATTAGCCGTACGGTCCTTGTAGATCCAGGCCAGGGCGTAGCGATTGGTGTAAACCGCCTTGATGTTGTTCAGGTCCCCCGGCAGTTGACCAATGTTACTGCCCCACAACAGCAAGCGGTTGTTGTCACCGGCGACCCGGACCAGCGCGCCAAAGTCCCTTTCCGTTGAGAACAGTCGGACAGCGGGGTTGTTGCTCAGGAACTGCTTGAGCTCATCGGGCAGTACGCCGCCAAAATCCCGGGCTCCGCTCACATGCACGTTTTGACTGCGACCATCAACCAGGGAGAAAGCCCCCGAAGTCGAGGTGAAAATGCGGTCGGACGGCTCGCTCTGGTAGAGCGAAAAGTTGCCGCGTTGCTTGAGGAAGGAATTGCTGTTCTCTTCCTCACTGATGTTCTGTACCCGGGTTTCAATCAGGTAGGCCATTGAAGCAGCTGGCGCGGCGTGCTCACCGGAAGCGGCCCGGGCGGTGATCTGGAAAATCAGCCGTTTATCGGCGTAGCTTTCCAACAGGTACAGATCGATGCCCGTTTCCTCAAGGGCAACACCATCGACATACCAGGTGTAAGTGGAGCCCTCTTCAGGGTTTTCGGCCTCGTTGACGTACTGATAGCTGCCGCGCACTGTCGCGCCGACCACCACATCACCGAGGATTGCCACCTGACGCACGATCGGGGCGGCGAGTGGATTGTTTGACTCATACATAGTGTTATTCCTGATTACAGAGAGGGGCAGCGCCTAACGGGCTGCCAGGTTTGTTTCCAGTCGATACGAAATTTTTCCATCCCGCGGGGACAGATGCGGGGCGTTGCCGCCCCAGGCGAGCACATGCATCGAAGCCGTCCACTTCACATGCGTTGAGCACCAGCGGGGGATGCGAAGGGAGCCGTTCGGCGTTTTTACGTTGATCTGCCATCGTTCGTTCCTGCTACGCTCAAGTCACGGGACATGTGCTTCGAGGCAGATTTGGCGCCCGATGGCGGTGCACCGTAAACTCGCAGGAGTACGAGGTACCCAGGCTTGCACCTTCAGGTTAATCTCGATGCGCAGAGCTCTATCCGGTGTCATCTTCGGCGTCTTCCTGCCCCTTGCCCTGAGCACCCTGGCGGCACCGCAACACGCACTGACGGTGTATGGCCAGGCACCGCGCTACCCTGCAGGCTTCAACCATTTCGCCTACGCCAATCCAGCAGCCCCCAAGGGGGGAAGCCTGCGTCGCTCGGCCATCGAGATCGGCCAGTTCGACCACATCATTCCCTACATCGACAAAGGCATCGGCGTCGCCGAGGTCGACGGCTGGTTGTACTCGCCGCTGGCCGTGCGCTCCCAGGATGAGCCGTACACGGTCTATGGACTGGTGGCCGAACGGCTTGAGCGCGACCCGGACGGCCACTGGCTGCGTTTCTACCTCGACCCACGGGCGCGCTTCGCCGATGGCCAGCCGATCCGCGCCGAGGATGTGCGCTACACCTTCGAGCTGTTGATGCGGGCGGGCAACCTCAAGTACCGCACCCAGTTCGCCGAAGTCGAACGGGTAGAAGTCGAAGGCCCGCGACAGGTGCGTTTTCACTTCAAGAACAACCAGAACCGCACCCTGCCCCTGGACCTGGCCACCTTGCCGGTGCTGCCCGAGCACTGGTGGAAGGATCGCGACTTCGCCAGCGGCGCTGGCTTCGAGGCGCCACTGGGGAGTGGGCCGTACCGGATCGGGCAGATCGACAACGGTCGCAGCATCACCTTCGAACGCGACCCCACCTGGTGGGCGAAGGACCTGCCGGTCAACCGCGGGCGCTACAACTTCGACCACCTGCGCATCGAGTACTTCGGCGACACCGAGGTGGCGCGCCAGGTGCTGCGCGGCGGCGGCTTCGACTACAACCGTGAGTTCTCCGCCACCGGCTTCACCATCGGCTATGCCAGCCCGGCCCTGGACGATGGACGTCTGCAGCGGGCCCACCTGGGCAAGGACGCGCCGCAGACCGCCCAAGGGTTTGTCTTCAACTTGCAGCGCCCGGTGTTCAAGGACCGCCGGACGCGCCAGGCGCTGGCCCTTCTGTGGGACTTCGAATGGAGCAACCGGCAGATGATGCGCAACCTGTACATCCGCCAGCAGAGCTTTTTCTCCAACAGCGCCCTGGCCGCCCGCGCCCTGCCCGATGCCAGTGAACGGGCGCTGCTCGACCCCTTGCGTGCGCAGGTACCGGCCGAAGTCTTCACCCAGGTGTTCGAGGCGCCGCGCACCGATGGTTCGGGGATCATCCGCGACAAGCAATTGCAGGCCCTTGCGCTGCTTCAGGAAGCAGGCTGGAAGCCCGAAGGCGATCAACTGGTCAACGCCCGGGGCGAACCCTTGCGCTTTACCTTCCTCAACGGCCAGGCCGGTTTCGAGCGCCTGCTGTTGCCGTGGAAGCGCACGCTGGCGCAGATCGGCATCACCCTGGACATCCGCCGCATCGATGCCTCGCAGTACGTCAACCGGCTGATGGCGCGCGACTACGACATGATCGTCACCGGCTACCCGGTGTCGCCGTCCCCTGGCCCTGAGCTGTACAACTTCTTCGGCTCGGCGGCGGCCACGGATCCGGGCTCGAACAACTACATGGTGCTGCAGGATCCGGCGGTCGACCGCCTGATCGACGGCCTGGTCAAGGCCAGCACCCAGGCCGACATGCTGCGCCATGCCCACGCCCTGGACCGGGTGCTGCAGTGGAACTACTACTGGATCCCCAACTACTACCCACCCGGCTCCTCCACCGTCTGGTGGAACCGCTTCGGCCTGCCCAAGGTACAGGCCAGCAACGATGAAGGCCTGGACAGCTGGTGGGAAGTCAGCCCCACGGCGCTGACCAACGCGCAGATGGCCGAACGCATGAAGGAGCAGCCATGACCGTCTACATCCTGCGCCGGTTGCTGCTGATCGTGCCGACCTTGCTGATCATCCTGCTGGTCAACTTCGTCATCGTCCAGGCCGCCCCCGGCGGTCCGGTCGAACAGGCCATCGCCCGCCTGCAAGGCATCGGTGGCGGTGCACCGGGGGGCAGTATCGAAACGGTGCACAGCGGATCCCGGGCCAGTCGCGGCCTCGATCCCAAGCTGATCGAGGACATCAAGCGCCAGTACGGCTTTGACAAGTCCGCGCCCGAACGACTGTGGTTGATGCTCGGTCAGTACGCCCGCCTGGACTTCGGCAACAGCTTCTTTCGCGGCGCCAAGGTCACCGACCTGATCCTTCAGAAGATGCCGGTGACGCTGTCCCTGGGCCTCTGGGCCACGCTGATCACCTACCTGGTGTCGATTCCCCTGGGCATCCGCAAGGCCGTGCGCCACGGCAGCGCCTTCGACGCCTGGAGCAGCAGCCTGATCGTGATTGGCTACGCCTTGCCGTCGTTCCTGTTCGCCCTGCTGCTGATCGTGGTGTTCGCCGGTGGGACCTCGTTGAACTGGTTTCCGGTGCGTGGGCTGGTGTCGGAGAACTTCGACCAGTTGACCCTGCTGGGCAAGCTGGCCGACTATTTCTGGCACCTGGTGCTGCCGGTCGGCGCCCTGGTGATCGGTGGTTTTGCCACCCTAACCCTGCTGACCAAGAACGCCTTTCTCAACGAAATCACCCGCCAGTATGTGATCACCGCCCGGGCCAAGGGCCTGAGCGAGCGCCGGGTGTTGTACGGCCATGTGTTTCGCAACGCCATCTTGCTGGTGGTGGCCGGCATTCCCCAGGCGCTGATCAGCGTTTTTTTTGCCGGTTCCCTGCTGATCGAGGTGATCTTCTCCCTCGATGGCCTGGGGCGCATGAGCTACGAGGCGGCGGTCTCGCGGGACTACCCGGTGGTGTTCGGCTCGCTGTTCATTTTCACCCTGTTCGGCCTGCTGATCCGCCTGGTGGGTGACCTGTGCTACACCTTGGTGGATCCGCGCATCGACTTTGCCACGAGGGCACACTGATGTTCAGTTTGTCGCCGGTTTCGCGCAGGCGCCTGCAGCGCTTTCGGCGCAATCGCCGTGGCTGGTACTCGCTGTGGATGTTTGGCGTATTGCTGGTGCTGAGCCTGGGCGCGGAGCTGGTGGCCAATGACAAACCGCTGCTGCTCGGATACCAGGGCCAGTTGTACTTTCCGGCATTCAAGCGCTACACCGAGCAGGCATTCGGCGGCCAGCTGCCGTTCCAGCCCGACTACCGCAGCCAGTACGTGCAGACGCTGATCAAGGACCAGGGCGGCTGGATGCTGTTCGCCCCGGTGCCGTTCAGCGCCGACACCCCCAACTACGACCTGCAGCAACCGACCCCCAGCCCACCTACGCCGGTGAACTGGCTGGGCACCGACGACCAGGCCCGCGATGTGCTGGCACGGGTGCTGTACGGTACCCGGGTGTCGATCCTGTTCGCCCTGGCGCTGACCTTGATCAGTACCCTGATCGGCATTGCCGCCGGGGCTTTGCAGGGCTACCACGGCGGCTGGGTCGACCTGATCGGCCAGCGCCTGCTGGAGGTCTGGTCGGGTTTGCCGGTGCTGTACCTACTGATCATCCTCAGCGGGTTCGTCGAGCCGAATTTCTGGTGGTTGTTGGGGATCATGGCGCTGTTTTCCTGGCTGGCGCTGGTGGACGTGGTGCGCGCCGAATTCCTGCGCGGACGCAACCTGGAGTACGTGCAGGCCGCCCGCGCCCTGGGCCTGCCCGACCGCTGGGTGATCCTGCGGCACATCCTGCCCAATGCCATGAACGCCACCCTGACCTACCTGCCGTTCATCCTCACCGGCGCCATCACCACACTCACCGCCCTGGATTTTCTCGGCTTCGGCATGCCCGCCGGCAGCGCCTCTCTGGGCGAGCTGGTCAACCAGGGCAAGCAGAACCTGCAAGCGCCGTGGCTGGGCTTTACCGCGTTCTTCGCCCTGGCCCTGATCCTGTCGTTGCTGGTGTTCATTGGCGATGCCTTGCGCGAAGCCTTCGATCCACGGGCATAATCGCAGCCTTCGAGTTTCAGGGAGCGGTCCATGCCTGCCAATGACAGCCTCAAGGATTACCAGCAGGTCCGCCAGCTGGCCATCCGTTCGCTGTTCGAGATCATCGAGCAGTCCAGTGAAGGCACGATTATCGTCGATCGCGACGCACGGATTGTCTGGATCAACGAGCGCTATGCCCGGCGCTTTGGCCTGGGCGACGCCGCCAGCGCCATCGGCCAACCCTGCGAAAGCGTGATACCCGGCAGCCTGATGCGTGAGGTGCTGGCCAACGGTCGACCGATCCTGCTGGACATGCTCGACACGCCCAAGGATCCCCTGGTGGTCATGCGCCTGCCGGTGCACGACGGCGACGGTGCGCTGATTGGCGCCATCGGCTTTGCCCTGTTCGATGAGCTGCGCAGCCTGTCACCGTTGCTCAAGCGCTATGCCAGCATGCAGCAGGAACTGGCCTCGACCCGCTCGCTGCTGCGCGCACGCCAGGCCAAGTACAGCTTTACCCAGTTCATCGGCACCAGTGCCGCCAGCCTTGAGGTCAAGCGTCGCGCCCGGCGAGGTGCCAGCAGCGATTCGCCAGTGTTGCTGCTGGGCGAGACCGGAACCGGCAAGGAGCTGCTGGCCCATGCCATCCATGCCGCCTCGCCACGGGCGCACAAGGCCTTTGTCAGCATCAACAGCGCCGCCATTCCCGAGACCCTGCTCGAAGCCGAATTCTTCGGCACCGCCCCCGGGGCTTATACCGGCGCCGACCGCAAGGGCCGTCCGGGCAAGCTGCAACTGGCCGAAGGCGGCACCCTGTTTCTCGACGAGATCGGCGACATGCCCCTGCCGCTGCAGAGCAAACTGCTGCGCGTGTTGCAGGAAAAGGAATACGAGCCGGTCGGCTCCAATCAGATGATGCACAGCGATGTGCGCATCATTGCCGCGACCTCCACGGACCTGGCGGCGGCCATGGCCCGGGGCGAATTTCGCGCCGACCTGTATTACCGCCTCAACGTCCTGCCGATCCAGGTACCGCCGTTGCGTGAGCGTCTGGATGACCTGCCGGCGTTGTGCGAAGCGATCCTCGAAGCGCTGGGCAGCCAGCATGAACTGGAGCCCGATGCCCAGGCATTGCTGGCCCGGCATGCCTGGCCGGGCAATATACGCGAGCTGCGCAATGTGCTGGAGCGGGCCACCTTGCTGGCGGACCAGCCACGACTGGGTGCCGAGGATGTGCAGGCGGCGCTGGGTAACCTGGCACCGTTGCAGGTCACGGCGCCACCTTTGAGCTATAAACAGGCATGCACGGATTTCGAGCGCCAGTTGCTGAGCGATGCCCTCGCCCGCTGTGCCGGCAATGTGCCGCAGGCCGCGCGGCAACTGGGATTGGGGCGGTCTACCTTGTACAAGAAGCTGGTGGCGCTGGGGATTTCGTCTCCATAAAGAGACTTGTGTTTCTGATTTGAGATCGCTTCGCGGGGCAAGCCCGCTCCTACAAAGCTGTAGGAGCGGGCTTGCCCCGCGATTACCACCGTCTCCAAACAGAGACAAAACCCTATAAAAAACCAATTAATTTTATATAAATCAACAACTTAGATACTTGGCACGATTCCCGCTATCTCCAGCGAACCAACAAAAACAAGATGCACCCAAGGAGACACTCGATGAGTGTGATCATCGCCCTGGCAGCCCTGGCGCTGCTGATGCTGGCTGCCTACCGTGGTTACAGCGTTATCCTCTTCGCCCCCATCGCCGCGCTCGGCGCGGTACTGCTGACCGATCCCTCCGCCGTGGCCCCGGCCTTCACTGGCGTGTTCATGGAGAAGATGGTCGGCTTCATCAAGCTGTACTTCCCGGTGTTCCTGCTCGGCGCCGTATTCGGCAAGCTGATCGAGCTGTCGGGCTTTTCCCGCTCCATCGTCGCCGCCGCCATTGGCCTGCTCGGCACCCGCCAGGCGATGCTGGTGATCGTGCTGGTCTGCGCCTTGCTGACCTACGGTGGGGTTTCGCTGTTCGTGGTGGTGTTCGCGGTCTACCCGTTCGCCGCCGAGATGTTCCGCCAGAGCAACATCCCCAAACGCCTGATTCCGGCGACCATCGCCCTGGGCGCGTTCTCCTTCACCATGGACGCCCTGCCCGGCACCCCGCAGATCCAGAACATCATCCCCAGCACCTTCTTCAACACCACCGCATGGGCCGCGCCCTGGCTGGGGCTGATCGGCACCCTGTTCGTGTTCTGCACCGGCATGCTCTACCTGCAGCGTCAGCGCAACAAGGCCCAGCGCGCCGGTGAAGGCTACGGCACGGACCTGCGCAACGAGCCGGAAACCGCCGCCGACCTCTCGCTGCCCAACCCGCTGCTGGCCCTCTCGCCCCTGCTGCTGGTGGGGGTGATGAACCTGCTGTTCACCCACTGGATTCCCGCCTGGTACGGCAAGACCCACAGCCTCGCGTTGCCGGGCATGAGCGCGCCGGTGCAGACCGATATCGCCAAGCTCACGGCGATCTGGGCGGTGGAAGCGGCCTTGCTGCTGGGCATTTTGCTGGTGCTGATCACAGGGTTCTCCGCCATCAAGCATCGCCTGGCCGAAGGCAGCAAGAGCGCGGTCAGCGGCGCCTTGCTGGCCGCCATGAACACCGCTTCGGAATACGGCTTCGGCGCGGTGATCGCCTCGCTGCCGGGCTTTCTGGTACTGGCCGACGCCTTGCGCGCGATCCCCAACCCACTGGTCAACGAGGCCATCACCGTCACCCTGCTGGCCGGCATCACCGGTTCGGCCTCGGGGGGCATGAGCATTGCCCTGGCGGCGATGTCCGACAGTTTCATCGCCGCCGCCAACGCGGCCAACATTCCCCTTGAGGTGCTGCACCGGGTGGCGTCCATGGCCAGTGGCGGCATGGACACCCTGCCGCACAACGGCGCGGTGATCACCCTGCTGGCGGTGACCGGCCTGACCCACCGCGAAGCCTACAAGGACATTTTCGGTATTACCCTGATCAAGACCCTGGCAGTGTTCGTGGTCATCGCCACCTTCTACGCCACCGGCATCGTCTAAGGAGCACCCATGAATCTCATCGGCAAGACAGCACTGGTCACCGGTTCCACCAGCGGTATCGGCCTGGGCATCGCCCATGTCCTGGCGCGGGCCGGGGCCAACCTGATTCTCAATGGTTTCGGCGACGCCAACGCGGTGATCGCCGAAGTGGCCCGGCACGGCACCCGGGTCGGGCATCACCCGGCCGACCTCGGTGACGTGGCGCAGATCGAAGACCTGTTCGCCTATGCCGAGCGCGAGTTCGGTGGCGTCGACATCCTGGTCAACAACGCCGGCATCCAGCACGTGGCCCCGGTCGAAGACTTCCCGGTGGAGCGCTGGAACTCGATCATCGCCGTCAACCTGACCGCCGTGTTCCACGGCACCCGCCTGGTGCTGCCGGGCATGCGCCAACGCAACTGGGGACGTATCGTCAACATTGCCTCGGTGCACGGCCAGGTCGGTTCCACCGGCAAGGCCGCCTACGTGGCGGCCAAGCACGGGGTGATCGGGCTGACCAAGGTGGTGGGCCTGGAAACCGCCACCAGCAACATCACCTGCAACGCCATCTGCCCCGGCTGGGTACTGACGCCCTTGGTGCAGAAACAGATCGACGACCGCGCCGCCGGCGGTGCCGATGCCGGGCAGGCGCAGCGCGATCTGCTGGCCGAAAAGCAGCCTTCGCTGTCCTTCGTCACTCCCGAACACCTGGGTGAGCTGGTATTGTTCCTCTGTAGCGAAGCTGGCAGCCAGGTTCGCGGCGCCGCCTGGAACATCGATGGCGGCTGGCTGGCCCAATGACGGGTGGCTCGGGATCTGGCTGCGGCATCGTCTTTTTTACCTGCAAGGAGGCCTTCATGCGCCCGATCCCCCTCACCGCGTTGTTCACCCTGACCCTGGCTGCCGCCGCTTCTGCACAGGCCGCCAGTCTCAAGGATGTCGCGCCCTACCCCGAGGCCGAAAAAGGCTTTACCCGCCAGGTCATCCACCTGCCGGCACAGGCCGACGAGTCGGCCTTCAAGCTGGAGGTACTGGCCGGCAAGCAACTGCAGGTCGACTGCAACCGCCAGCACCTGGGCGGCAACCTGGAAGAACAGACCCTGCAAGGCTGGGGCTACTCCTACTACCGCCTGGAAAAAGTCATGGGCCCGGCCTCGACCTTGATGGCCTGCCCGGACGGCAAGAAACAACAAGCCTTCGTGCCGGTGATCGGCGACGGTTTCCTGCTGCGCTACAACAGCAAGCTGCCGGTGGTGGTCTATGTGCCTGACGGTGTCGAGGTGCGCTACCGCATCTGGTCGGCCGCAGACGACGTGAAGAAGGCTACAGTGGAGTAAAGGGTTCCACACACGAGGAACGCGGCATGAACGAAGTGCTCTGGCGCCCCGGCAAGGCGCGCATTCAGGCCAGTCGCATGGATGCCTTTCGCCGTGAAGTCAATCGCCGGCATGGCCTGGCGCTTGCCGACTACTTCGAGCTGCACCGCTGGAGCATCGACCAGCGTGCCGCGTTCTGGCAGACCCTGGCCGAGTATTTCCAGGTGCGCTGGCATCAGCCGGCCACCCGGGTGCTCGACGAGGGCGCGCACATGCCCGATGCCCGCTGGTTCAGCGGTGCCACCCTGAATTTTGCCGAACACCTGCTTAAGCGCCGCGATGAGCGAACCGCGTTGATCGTGGTGCGTGAAGACGGTGAGCGGCAGACGATCAGTCATGCCGATCTGGCCGCCCAGGTCGCCGGCCTGCAGCGCAGTTTCCAGGCCGTCGGCATTGGCGTCGGCGACCGCGTGGCGGCGTGCATGCCCAACACCTGGCAAACCCTGGTGGCCATGCTGGCCTGCACCAGCCTGGGTGCGGTCTGGTCCTGCTCGTCGCCGGAGTTCGGCACCCACGGCATCATTGATCGCTTCGGCCAGATCGAGCCGAAGCTGATGATCGTCTGCGCCGGGTACGCGTACGCCGGCAAGGCCATCGACCAGGTCGACAAAATCAACGAAGTGCTGGCCGGGTTGCCCAGCGTCGAACAGGTCGTGGTGGTGCCCTACACGCGCCTCCACACACGCGTTGACGAATTCCACAGCAGTGCACCGATCAGCCTGTGGGACGATTTCTACCAGGCCGGTGGTGAACCGCTGTTCACCTCGCTGCCCTTCGACCACCCCCTCTACATCCTCTATTCCAGCGGCACCACCGGCGTGCCCAAGTGCATTGTCCACAGCGCCGGCGGCGTGCTGCTGCAGCATTTGAAGGAGCACGGCCTGCACAATGACCTGGGCGCCGACGACGTGCTGTTCTACTACACCACCTGCGGCTGGATGATGTGGAACTGGCTGGTCAGTGGCCTGGCCCTGGGCACCACCCTGGTGCTCTATGACGGCTCCCCCCTGCACCCCGGTCCCGAGCGCCTGCTCGACCTGATCGACAGCGAACGGATCACGGCCTTCGGCACCAGTGCCAAGTACCTGGCGGCGCTGGAGCATGCCCATGTGCGGCCTCGCCTGAACCACTCGCTGGCCTCGCTCAAGTTGCTGCTGTCCACCGGCTCGCCGTTGTCACCAGAGAGCTATGACTACGTCTACCGCGAATTCAAGGCGGACCTGTGCCTGGCCTCAATGTCGGGCGGCACCGATATCTGCTCGTGCTTCGTCATCGGCAACCCGGTGCTGCCGGTGCGCCGCGGGCAAATCCAGTGCAAGAGCCTGGGCATGGCGGTAGACGTCTGGGACGACAACGGCCAGTCGCTGGTGGGCGAGAAAGGCGAGCTGGTGTGCACCCGGCATTTCCCGGCCATGCCCCTGGGCTTCTGGAACGATCCGCAGGGCGAGCGTTTTCGCGCCGCCTACTTCAGCCAGTTCCCCGGGGTCTGGGCCCAGGGCGACTACGCCGAGCAAACTCCGGAAGGCGGCCTGCTGATCCACGGTCGCTCGGACGCTGTGCTCAACCCCGGCGGCGTGCGCATCGGCACGGCGGAAATCTACCGCCAGGTGGAAAAGATCGACGAAGTGCTGGAAAGCGTCGCCATCGGCCAACGCTGGCACAACGACGTGCGCGTGGTGCTGTTCGTGCGCCTGCGCGAAGGCCTGCAACTGGATGAGGCGCTGCAGGCGCGTATCCGCCAGGTGATTCGCCGCAACACCACCCCACGCCATGTGCCGGCGGTGATTGCCGCGGTCAGCGATATCCCGCGCACCATCAGCGGCAAGATCGTGGAGCTGGCGATTCGCAACGTGGTGCACGGCGAGCCGGTGAAGAACACCGACGCGCTGGCCAACCCCGAAGCCCTGGCGCAATTTCGCGACCGACCGGAGCTGCGCGATCAGGCATAATGCGCGGTTTCAGCGCTTTGCACAGGTACAACGAAATGAAAGCACAGGCCCGGCACATTCTGGTCAAGACCGCCGAGGAGGCCGAACAGCTCAAGCAACGCATCGCCAAGGGCGAGGCGTTCGATGTGCTGGCCAAGAAATACTCCACCTGCCCCTCCGGCAAACGCGGCGGCGACCTGGGTGAAGTGCGCCCGGGGCAAATGGTCGGGGCCATCGACCAGGTGATCTTCAAGAAGCCGCTGCGTACCGTGCACGGCCCGATCAAGAGCAAGTTCGGTTATCACCTGGTGCAGGTGTTCTACCGCGACTGAAGACGCTCGCCGCGCTGCTGCGCCTGGCCGGCCAGGTCATTGCGCAGCCCCATGATCAGGCTGGAAATCGCCCGGCTGCTGGTCAGCTGTTCAGCCTTGATCCCGGTCACCAGCAGATCGACCTGCTCACTGCTTCGATCGAATACCCGCACGGTCAACGAGCGGTCGGCGGCCTGGGTACACTGGCAGCGTACCGGTAAGAAACTGCGTTCAATGATGTTGCGCAACTCCAGGGTCGACAGCATGGGGATCTCCTTGGCAGGTGGCGGACAACCGTTCCGTGTGTCCGGTCCGCCCCTTAGCCTAGGCCATTTCCCTGGGCCTGCTCAGACTCTTTCCCTATAAGCACCAAGGCATTTATCTGGCCACTCCGAGGTAATGGCCTATGGCTACCTATCATTTTTGCCAGTTGTTCAGATCGTTTTTCATCTTTATCTCTAAGGCAAGACCCCGTCCGGTTCTAAACAGGGACACCGGTTCGGCAATGGTCGCTTGCCCTGGCATGGATGAGGAACGATCCGATGCGCCCCTCTCTGCTCGCTGCACTCGTCACACTGCCGTTGCTCAGTCTGGCAGCAAGGCCCACTCAGGCCGCCTGTACCTTCACCCCTACCACCGGTAACGACAGTTACCTCTGCGACAGCGGCACTGCGCCGTCGTTAACCGATCCCTCGGGTGACAACAGCCTGTCCCTGCCGGCCGGCGGCAGCGGTGGTATCGATGGCGATGTCACCTTTGGTGCGGGTGCGGACCGGGTCGACATGGCCTCCGGGGAGGTCGGCGGCAACCTGGACCAGGGCAAGGGTACGGACCACATCAATATGGCCTTCGGAGTGATCCGCGGCAACGTGCAGCAGGGCGAGGACAAGGACACCTTCACCATCAGTGGCGGCGAAATCCTGAGGAGCCTGCTCCAGGGCGATGGGCTGGACAAGTTCAAAATGACCGGAGGCTGGATTCATGGTGCCTTCGAGGATGGCGATTTCGCCGAGATGGACGCCGGGCGTATCGGCCGGGTCGACATGAGGCTGGACAAGAACACCTTCATCATGCGCGGCGGGACGATCGACGGCAACCTGGTCACCGGCTTCGACCTTGACTATGTCGAAGTCTTCGATGGCTTTATCGGCGGCAACATCAGTGTCAGCGGTGGTGACGACCAAGTGCTGGTGCATGGCGGCAGCGTCAAGGGTGAGGTGCGGCTCAGCACCGGCAATGACCGGTTCACCTGGGATGGCGGCAACATTGGCGGTTCCGTGCTGCTCGGTGACGGAGATGACCAGGCCACGCTGAAGAACCTGGGCGCCGAGCAGTTGAAGAACAAGGTCAATGGCGACGCCGGGAAGGACGAGTTGACCTTCGATACCAGCACACCCACCACCGGCTCGCTCTACTCCGGCTGGGAGCGGATCGACCTGAACAACGGCAGCGTCCTGACCCTGGACGACACCCTGGCGCTGGGCGATGCCACCACCGGCACCGGTGTACTGAACATCGATGCCAGCAGCAGCGTGGTGTCGCAAAGCGGCGCCATCGGCCCCTCGCAGCCCGGACAGCACGTCACCGTCAACAATGCCGGGCTCATCGACCTGCGCAGCGGCGGCAATGCCCTGGGGCGCCTGACCATCAATGGCAACTATGTCGGCAATGGCGGCACCCTCAAGCTCAACACGGTGCTGGCCGGTGACGGCGCGGCGTCGGATCGGCTGGTGGTCAACGGGGGAAGGATTTCCGGCACCACCAACCTGCAGATCAGCAACTTCGGCGGTGCCGGGGCGGCGACCAGCCAGAACGGTATCCAGGTCGTGGAAGCGGCCAGCGGCGCTATCAGCAGCAGTGGCGCCTTCGTCCAGACCCAGACCTTGTCAGCCGGCGCTTTCGACTATCGTTTGTTCAAAGGTGGGGTCACACCTGACAGCGTGAACAGCTGGTACCTGCGTTCCGCCGTGGTAGCGCCTGCCCCCGTATCGCAGCCCGAACCCGTCGATCCTGGGCCCGATCCCGTTGATCCGGGCCCGGTCGATCCAGGTCCAGGTGAGCCGATCGCCGTGCTGCCAGCGCCGCAAGCGGCGCCCGCCCCGGGACAACCTGACCTGCCGGCCCCGGCACCCGGCGTGGTTATTCCCCTGTACCGCCCGGAAGTCGCTGTCTATGCGGCGGCGCCTCGTGCTGCGGCACTGGCGGCCCGTTCGGCGCTGGGCACCTTTCATCAACGTCAGGGCGACCAGAACCTGTTGAATGAACGGGGTGCAGCATCGGCCAGTTGGGGCCAGGCCTACGGCAACCACTTTCGCCAAAGCTGGTCAGGCACTGTAGACCCGAGCCTGGATGGCGACCTGTATGGTTTCAAGGTTGGCCAGGACCTGTATGCCTGGCAGGGCGACAACGGGTATCGCCAGTTCGTCGGTCTCTATGTCGGCCATAGCCGCCTGAACGGCGATATCAAGGGCTTCGCCCTGGGCATCGAGGACCGTTCGGTGGGCGACCTGAAACTCGACAGCGACAGCGTCGGCGCTTACTGGACCCTGGTGGGCCCGCAGCGCTGGTATGTCGATGCCGTCGTGCAATATTCGGACGTTGACGGGCGGGCGAAATCCGACCGTGGGGACAAGCTGGACCTCAACGGGCACGCGTGGATCGCATCGCTGGAAGCCGGTTATCCCATTGCGCTATCGCCGCAGTGGGCCCTGGAGCCCCAAGCGCAGATCATTGCCACCTCCGTTTCGCTGGACAGCGCCGATGACAGCGTTGCCCACGTCGACTACGACGCCCAGACAGAGTTGACTGGTCGCCTCGGTGTGCGCCTGGAGGGCAACTTCAAACCAGGCGCCGTACCCTTGCAACTCTACCTGACAACAGATTTCTGGCATGGCGATGGTGGCCGCGACACCCTCACGTTTGACAACGTCGACCAGGTCAAGACCGACTACCGCTACACCTCGATGGATATCGGTACCGGGCTGGTCGCACAGCTCAACAAGAGCATCAGCCTGTATGGCGGTATCAAGTACGCCGCCAACCTCGACGCCCATCAACAGGAGGGGGTCGGCGCCGACCTGGGGGTGCGGATCAGTTACTAGGCGCGTCTGGCTGCCAGCAAGCCGATCCCGGCACAGCCGAGCAGCGTGGCACTGACCCGGTTGAACAGACGCCGTGGCCCGGGCTGGCTGAACCAGCGCTGCAGGTAGGCACCGAGCCAGCCGTAGATGGCGATGGCCAGCCACTCCAGCAGCAGGAACAGGCCGCCCAGCCAGGCGAACTGCTCGGCCACCGGCACCGGGCTGCCCACCTGGACGAACTGCGGCAAAAACGCGGTGAAGATCAGGATAGCCTTGGGATTGCCCGCCGCTACCCAGAACTCCTGGCGTGCCAGACGCAGGGTGCCAAGGCTGCGCTCGGCCACCTGGGAGTCGGCCGCCACCGGTGCCCGCCACAGTTGCCAGGCAATGTAGAACAGGTAGGCCGCGCCCAGCAGCTTGATCGCCAGGAACAGGTACTCGCTGGTGTGCAGCACCACCGCCAGGCCCATGGCGGCCAGCACGATCATCCCGGCAAACGCCAGCAGGCGGCCTACGCCGGCCACACAGGCGATGCGCAAGCCGTAACGGCTGGCGTTGTTCAGTGACAACAGGTTGTTCGGGCCGGGTGCCATGTTCAGGGCAAAGCAGGCGGGCACGAACAGGGCGAGTGTGGACAGGTCCATGGCAGCGCTCCGGTGACGGGAAGCGGCAGAATCCAGTCAGTAGCCCGGGTGAGTCAAGGTACAGTTGGGCAAAAAAACTGTTCGCCGCCGCCAAGTCCCGGTCCTTTGCACAACAGCCACTTAGCGCCCGGTTACAGCGAATCGCTTGAACCTGGCCGCCGATCAATAGCAAAACAATATCGATCCTCTTCCGGTCATTGACTATACCTGCTCCTGGCACATGAGTGCCCAGGTGCACGGAGGCTGCACATAGGACGCAGTTCGAGGTCGCCTGACCTGTCAACTCAAGGAAAAGGAAGTTCCACATGGATAGCATTGGAGTCAGCGCCGCCCAGATCAACTGGAGTGGCGGTCAACGCATCACCCTCAAGTCCGGCGACACCGCCACCTGCACCACGCTGCGCCCCGGCCAGTTGTATGGGGTGTTCCTCTACAACTCGGCGCAGAACGACAACAACGCCACGGTCAATGTGGTGTGGAGCAACAGCCAGCCCCCCTGCCAGATCACCGTTCCCGGCACCACGGCCAATGCCGGCCTGGCCTCGGTGGGTTTTGTCTCGGGTACCGACACCCAGACCATCTCCCTGTCGGTGCCGCCCAACAGCGGCATCGCCCAGGTCGATGCGTGGCTCGGCAGCGTGAGCATGCCGACCAACACCGCCGGGCTGAACAACCAGCCGTTGCAGGCCAACGGCGAGCAGGTGCCCTTCAACAAGTACGCCCGCTATTACGCAGTACCGCCGTCGAAGTGGATGAGCCTGACCATCGTCAGCACCATCAACCAGTTCGTCTCCTGCCAGTTCCGTCAGGACAAGGCCGTGGTGTTCGTGGTCAACGAAACGTCCAACGGCTTGCTCTCCGGGCAGATCAGCTCGATGGGGCCCACGGCATCGGAAGCCGGGGCGGTGACCATCAGCACCTCCAACACCCAGAGCATCAAGGAAAACCTGCAAGGTGACGGCACCCAATGGGTGTGGATGGACGCCGACAGCCAGCAGAACTCGCAAACCGCCAGCATTGCCTTGCAGTCCCTGTAGCAGCAGGTCCTGCTTGGGCGCCTCGGGAGGCCCCCGCCGTGGGGCCTTCCTTTTCACCGTTCAGTCGGTGCCGAGGTTGGCCAGGCTGAGGCTGTCCAGTTCCAGCAGGCTGAAATGACCACGGGCCCAGCCGGCGGTATCGATGTGCCAGATATTGCCCAGCACCCGCACCTCGCGCAGCGGGGTATGGCCGACGATCAACGCCCGCAGGCCTGAGACCGGCCTTTCATCCTCTTCCTGCAAGCGCCGCCGCGACCACTGGCAGTACTCCTCCACGTCCCGTGCCCTGGGCGCCTTGAGTTGCTCGCACAACTCGGACCAAAGGGCGAACGGGCAATCGGCATGCAGCAGGCCGACCAGCCCGCCTGCCGTCTCTACTTCAATGGCCATTGGCATGCGGGCAAAGCGCGCGGCGAAACGGACTTGCTCCTCGCCCGGCAGGTCGAGAAACCAGCCGCCGCCTGCGGCGCGGTACTGGCCGTAGTCCAGCCAGCCACCGCTGGCATGGGTGATCGCCAGCGCTTCATGGTTGCCCTGGACCGCGTGAAACCAGGGCTGATCCAGCCAGTGCAGGGCCTGCGGGCATTCGGGGCCGCGATCGACCAGGTCACCGACGCTGAACAGCCGGTCCACCGCCGGATCGAAGCCGATCCTGTCCAGTTGCGCCTCCAGGCGCTGGAAGTGGCCGTGTATATCGCCCACGGCATAATCCCGACCCTGTGGGTTGATGGCGTACCGCTCGATCCTGCTCACCTGGCCTCCCCTGACCCGCCTGCCCTGGCGGGGGTACAATATAGAAGCGGTGCAGACCGCTGCACCTGGAGGTGAATCATGCGCCCTGTCCTGACCCTTGTCGCCCTGAGCCTGCTGGCCAGCAGCAGCCTGGCGCAAACAGCCCCAACGTCCTCGGTCGAGGTCAACTACGACAAGCCGGAGGACTTTCGCGATGCCAGCCTCGACAGCAACGGCTATGAACGCGGCGCCGACGAGCAGGTCATGAAAGAACTGCGCAGCTACCTGCAGTCCCTGGGCAAGCGCTACCTGCCGGCAGGCCAGACCCTGCGCATCGACATCCGCGACATCGACCTGGCCGGGCGCTTCGAACCCTGGCATCCCCAGGCCTACACCATTCGCTTCATGCGCGATATCACCTGGCCCAGTATCGACCTGCACTACGTCCTGTCGCAACAGGGTCAGGCCGTGAGCCAGGCCAATGCCCACCTCACCGACAAGTTCTACCTGCAACGCCCGGGACGGCGCGCCACCAGCGACCGCCTCTATGCCGAAAAGGCCATGCTCGAGGAATGGTTCCGCAAACAATTCGCCGTGCAGCGCCAGAACTCGTCCTGAACCGACCGGACCGTTGCGCGGTCCGAGTCAGTGTACCCCTGTACAGAGGACATACCGATGGTCACTCACTACAAGGTAGCCGGCCACCTCGCCTGCGGTCACCATGGCAACAACCTGGTGTCCACGACCGAGCTCAACCGGGTCAAATGCCGTAGCTGCCGCAACACCGATGCCTACAAGGACGCCCGCCGCGACCAGCGCAACGCCGCTCGCCGAGCCGCCCGCAAGGCCCGCGCCCACCCGGTAGCCAGCGACTGGCGCGGCGCCTGGGCCGAACGCCTGGCCGCCCTGCCCGGGCTGCAACGTCTGCCGCGGGGCTTTCAAGGCCAGGGCTTTGTCTGAAATCCCCGCAACAGGCCTGAAAGCTGTCCATTGAACTATGCTCAAAGGTCGACACGAGCCTTTTTCACACGTGTCCGACGGGTTCCATGTCTATCGGGAGAACCGTTATGAAGTACCTGGCAGCGTTTTTCGTCGCCCTGACCCTGGGCAGTCCGGCGTTCGCGGATGAATGCTCAACGAAGATCAAGCAACTCGAAGATATCCATAAGGCCAGTGGCCAGGCCCTGTCGGGCGGCAAGGTCGAAGAGTTCCGCAGCTTGCTGGCACAAGCCAAGCAAGCACAAAAGGATGGGGACACCCAGCTGTGCAATGCTTCGGCCGACCGGGCCCAGCAGATCTATAACACCGCACGTAACAAGTAAGCCCTCTTGCGCTTGAACCTGACCACGGGAAACACAGGGTCCCGTGGTCAGGGATCAAAGCCCGCTGTAAATCATGACTAGACTGATCAAGGCCATATGTACACATCGCCATGCAATGACGCACCGGGAGGCTTCCCATGCCTTTGCGCTTGCCCTTGATCATTTCCTGCGTGTTGATCGCCGGCCTGTTCGGCATGTCGTCTGCGCAAGCCGCCTGTCCCGCGGTAAAAAGCCAGGGAATCGACTGTTACATGTTCGAGAAAACACCGTCCTCCTTCCTCGCCGACGGCCGCAAAAGCGTGGTGCTGTTCTTCATGTACGTCTGCCCCAAGTGCGGTCCGCTCTACCAGGTCACCCGGGACTGGGACAAGCAGGTAAAGGGCATTGCAGTGATCCGCTGGCATGTGGGTTGGCGCGATGACGAATTGGGACGGGTGGATTTCGCCCTGCAAAAGCACAAACTGTCGAGCTTGATGAGCGAATCCCTGTTCGAGGCGGTACAGACCAAGCGCTACAAGGGCCCGGATGACGTCGTCGCCTGGGCCAACACGACCCTCCCGTCACTGGCCAAGGGCTTGAAGCAGACCATCGACTCCCAGGAGGCCCGCGAGTTCGTCGTGGGCGTGGACCACATGGCCCGCCTCTACCAGATCGAGCAAGTGCCGAGCTTCATCGTCAATGGCAAGTACCGGGTGACAGTCAAGGACACTCGGCCCGAAACCCTTGCCGAGCTCGAGCCGCTGATTAGGGCACTACAGGCAGAGGGTTAACGCTTATCCGGACTTTTCCCTCCCCCAGGCATCCGCCTCATCCTTCGGGATGATCTGGAACTGAGCCTCAAGCTCTACCTTGGTTGCGGTGTTAAGGTCGGTCCCTTGCTTGGGCAGCAACATCCACAGCCACACGCCCACGGCGCGGTCCGGCGAAGGCCCGTGATAGGCCGTGGTGAAGGCCCTCTCGAATCGCGCAAGCACTGCCGCTTCCCATGAACACCAGGGCGGTCAATGCGGCGCCCATCCAGCGGCAACCTGTCGGGCGGTGCAACGTTGTCACATCAATGCAAGAGAGGACGGGAGTGGGTGCCATGGCGTATCTCCCAAGGGTATCAAACGCCCTGAAGAGTGTAGACGACTGCCCCGCCGGCTCTTTTGCCTTATTGAAGGTCGGCGCCGTTTCACCCGGCTGTCAGGCAGCAACCCCCAGGATGATGTGGGATGCCTTGATAACCGCGGTGGCACTGACACCGGGCTTGAGCCCGAGTTCGGCCACGGCATCACGGGTCACGATCGAATACACCTTCGCGCCACCGGCCAGTTCGATCACCACTTCGGCGTTGACGGCACCGTCGGTGACGCTCAACACCTTGCCTTCCAGGCAGTTGCGCGCCGAAAGGCGAATGTCGCTGGACTCGGTCATCAACATCACCCAGGGCGCCTTGACCAGGGCGATGGCCTCCTTGCCGACCGCAATGCCCAGGGTCTTGATGCTTTCCAGGGTGACCACGGCGACCAGTTGTTCGCCGCCGGGCAAGGCCAGTACCACTTCAGCATTGACCGCACCTTGCTGTACCTGCTGAACCTGGCCTTTGAACACATTGCGTGCGCTGACTTTCATGAGACAGCCCTTTTCTTGACTTTAGGGTTAGGATTTCGCGCATCATCACGGTTACCGTCATGTAGTCTCAACTATAGCGCTCGGAAAACCCGGCGCTGGCGAGCCCCGCCCTACTGAACGGCGGGCCCGGGTCAGAGCGACTTGCGCATGAATACACGGGCGAAACCGTTTTCAGTTGCCCGGTGTGTTTCCAGGTATCCCTGCTTTTTATAGATGTCGATGTTCTCGGTCATCCGCTCATGAGTGTAAAGCCGAATGGCCGTGCAGCGGGCGCGACGGGCGTAATCCTCGCAGAACAGCATGAGCATTTTGCCGATGCCCTGGCCCTTGTAACGCGGCATCACCGCAATGTTTTCAAGGAGCAGTTCCCCTGCTTCCTGGCTCAACACCAACACCCCGGCGATGTCCTCATCGACCGTGAGTACGTAGACCTGCGAACGGTCGAGGACCTGCCGATAGTCCTCGCGCATGGGCCCCGGCGTCTTGCCCATCCTGGGTACATAGTGACGGTAGGCCTCGTTGACGAGTGCCGTGATGCAGTCCACATCCTCACGATGAGCCCGGCGAATGGTTCTTGTAGGCTGCAATGCGACCTCCTGACTGAATGACTATCCTTAACAGCCAGTGTACTGGAGCGCAGAGCATGTTCAGATACCTGCTTTTACTGTTCACGGGCCTGGTCCTGTGCATGAACCAGGCAATGGCGGACAGCCTCAAGATCAGTGTGATCGGTGCCGGCAAGGTCGGCGGTACGCTTGGCACGCTGTGGGCGAAGGCGGGACATTCGGTGATGTTTTCCTCGCGCCACCCCGAGACGCTGACCGGACTGGTCGAATCCGCCGGCCCCGGCGCACGCGCAGGTTCGGTGAACGAGGCTGCGCAATGGGGCGATGTCATCGTCTTGAGTGTGCCCTACGGCGCCATGCCGGTGCTGTCCGAGCAACTCAAAGGTTCGCTGGACGGCAAGGTGGTGTTCAGCACCAGCAACCCGTTCAGCGACCGGGACGCCGATGTCGGGCGCAAGGCACTGGAAGTGGGTGTGGCCCTGGCGGACCGGCAGTACCTGCCCGGGGCGCGCCTGGTGCGGGCCTTCAACGCCATCGGCTACGCCGCCATGAAAAACCAGTCCGGCACAGGCAAGGCGATTCCCACCTTCGCCGACGACGCCCGGGCGCGGGAAATGGGAGCCCGACTGGTGCGCGACGCCGGCTTCATCCCGGTGCTGCTGCCGCTGGCGCGAGCCGATGAAGGGCTGCCAGGCGGCCCGCTCAGCGGCGTGATGAGCGAGGCCGAACTCAAGCAGAGGCTGGGCGAGTAGCCGCTGCCAAGTCGCCCCGATCATCCCCCTAGCGCAATGATCCCGAGCATCAATGCCGTACCGACGATCGCCAACGCCATGCCCGTCGCCCAGGGATTGCCACCCGAGTGGCGCGCCAGCATCCAGCCGGCGGCAAACAGCAGCAGCAACGCCACCAGGTTGGAGGCACGCACGGCCAGCGCGGCGTTGCTGGTCAGCAAGAACGGGATCACCACTGGAAAGGTTGCCAGCACGACCAACAAGAAAACACCCAGGGCGCCGAGAATATCCATCGCCCCCAAGCGAGCGCGGTCCGGCTCGCCCGAGTCGCCGGCCAGACGTTGACGCAACAGCTCCAGTACCTGCGTGTCCGCTGCCGCAGCGATGCGCGGCGGTAGCGCATCGGCGATCACTCCCCGCCCTTCTTCTGCGCCGGCATCGTTTTGCAGGAAGGCCATCAAGTTCCGGTTGCGGGTGCGCTCGGTCCATGTACGCAATACATACATGACCGCGTCGGCAAGGCCCCAGGCCAGGTTGCAACCGAAGGCGGCGATCAACATGAGTCGCACGTCCTCACGGCCTGCCGTCGCAACGCTCAAGGTACCCACGAACGTCATCGCCATCAGCAACCCGAAGATCACCTCGGTCACCCGGTCGACAGGGTCGAGAATTCGATTTCGTCTGTCCTCGCTGGGCCTGGCCATACCATCCTCGTTGCATCTGGTCATATGAACGTGCGCCCCATGGCACCACAACCGATAACGTGCGGCCCCAAGAAGACGATGCATCGCGCCAGCGTTGCCAGCGCATGCCGACAAGCATGGCTGATCTAAGCTCACCTTGCGCGTTGGTTTCGGCATTCCTTACTAGACTTGCGTCTGCATGGCTCGATTCGCATCAGCACGAGGAGTACCTCGTTGCTCACCTGAATGCTGGTCGTCGTACCCGTCGCAATCCTGCCGGAGTTCGTCGCGCCAGCCATTTGCAGGCACACCGCATGAACGACATCCAGCCGGACGACCCGGCAGGGCCGCCGCGCCACCGCACTCCAGCCGCACATGGCTGGCAGCGCTGGCTGCCGGGCATTGGCATGCTGCGTGAGTACCAACCGGGCTGGCTGCCCAAAGACCTGGTCGCAGGGCTGGTGCTGACCGCCATGCTGGTCCCGGTCGGTATCGCCTACGCGCAGGCTTCGGGGGTGCCGGGCATCTACGGTCTGTACGCCACCATCGTGCCCTTGCTGGCTTATGCCCTGTTCGGCCCCAGCAGGATCCTCGTGCTCGGCCCCGACTCGGCACTGGCCGCCATCATCCTCGCCGTGGTGCTCCCGCTCTCCGGCGGCGACCCGCTGCGCGCCATCACCCTGGCCAGTGCCATGGCCCTGGTCTCGGGGCTGGTGTGCATCGGCGCCGGGTTGTTGCGCCTGGGCTTTATCACGGAACTGCTGTCCAAACCTATTCGCTACGGTTACATGAACGGCATTGCGCTGACCGTGCTGATCAGTCAGACGCCCAAGTTGTTCGGCATCTCCGTCGACAGCACCGGTCCGTTGCGCGACATCATGACTCTTGGCCAGGCACTGCTGGACGGCCAGGCCAACTGGGTCGCCTTTGCCGTGGGCGCCGGCACCCTTGCGTTGATCCTGCTGCTCAAACGCTTCGAGCGTTTGCCCGGGATGCTCATCGCCGTCGTGGCCGCCACCCTGGTAGCGGGTAGCCTCGATCTCGCTGCCAGCCATGGCGTCAAGGTGTTGGGCGCGTTGCCGCAAGGGCTGCCTGGTTTCGCATTTCCCTGGCTGCAGGCGAGTGACCTGGTCACCGTACTGGTGGGCGGATGCGCCGTGGCACTGGTTTCGTTTGCCGACACCAGTGTGCTGTCCCGTGCCTACGCGGCCAGGAGCCGAAGCCAGGTCGACCCCAACCAGGAAATGGTGGGGCTGGGTGTTGCCAACCTCGCAACTGGCTTGTTCCAGGGCTTTCCCATCAGCAGCAGCTCGTCGCGCACGCCCGTCGCTGAAGCCGCCGGCTCCAGAACGCAACTCACCGGGGTCTTCGGCGCGCTGGGCGTGGCCTTGTTGCTGCTCCTGGCCCCCAACCTGCTCGAGCACCTGCCCAACAGTGCGCTAGGCGCAGTGGTCATCGCGGCGGCCATCGGCCTGTTCGAATTCAAGGACCTCAAGCGCATCTACCGCATACAGCGTTGGGAGTTCTGGCTGTCGATGACCTGTTTCATCGGCGTGGCCGTTCTCGGCGCGGTGCCAGGCATTGGCCTTGCCGTGGTGGTGGCGGTGATCGAGTTTCTCTGGGACGGCTGGCGCCCTCATTACGCCGTGCTCGGTCGTGTCGACGGTATTCGCGGTTACCACGACATCAGCCGCTATCCCCACGCCCGCCTCGTACCGGGCCTGGTGTTGTTCCGCTGGGATGCGCCCTTGTTCTTCGCCAACGCCGAGCTCTTCCAGAACTGCATTCACGAAGCGCTTGCCCAATCACCGACGCCGGTACGCCGGGTGGTGATCGCGGCCGAACCGGTCACCAGTGTGGACGTCACCTCGGCTGACATGCTGATCGAACTGGATCACTCATTGCGTGCAGCGAACATCGAGTTGCGCTTCGCCGAGATGAAGGACCCGGTCAAGGACAAACTGCTGCGCCTGGAAGTCCTGGAACACCTGGGCAACGACATCTTCCATCCGACGATTGGCACCGCTGTCGATGCCTACCTGGAAGAGCACAGTGTTGACTGGACACCCTAGCGTCTTGCTGGCTCCAGGCGTCAGGCCAGCTTGATCAAGGAGCCCTGCACCTCATCCCTTGCATGGCGCAGATCCTCTGCATCCTGATTCAACCGATGAACCACGCCAAGCAGGCGCTGGCGAAGTACTTCATCGTTCAACCGATCAATTGCGCGCATCACATCAAGCGCTGCGGATTGGTTATTTGCTGCAACGCAATCCAACGTCTTGCGAAGGTTTCTTGTCGATCTGGTCACTTGGCAGACCCTCCTGAGTCCGGCAAGCAGCCTACAACACGAATATGTCTTTTTAGTTTCTGCCGCCTGCATTCGGATGGGCGGCGCATGCAGGAGAACGTCATGAAGGTGCAGGCCAGGGCGAAGAGGACGGCGCCCTCACCTGCTGATCACGACCCTATGTGCGAAAGCTCTTCATCAATGACTTGCTCTGCCTTGCTGGCAGCGGTCGTCGCAAACGCGTAACAGACCCGGAAGTCCTTTTCTGTGACCGATGCTGATCCCTGCAAGTGCTCCAGGCACCGTGTTAACGCATGCTTTATCAAGCCATCGTTCAGAACAGCGCGGGCAGCCTCTTCGCCGTCAACCGCTCGAATGGCAGCTTCGATATCTTCGATCTGCTGAATCTTACCGGCCAACGCGAGCTTGGCGGCCGCATCCCGCGCGATGATTGTGTTCCAAGCGTGATCAACTATCAGCGTTTTCATTAGCAGCCCCCTTCTTCCGGGTTCATACCGGGTCATCAACCAATAGCCCACTTCAACGAATCACCCCAGCCTCAAGGCCTGGTGCCTGGCCGGCAGCACGATCACTCATCTTCATCCAATCGAAACCTGCTCAAGACTGGGGATCCCGACAGATGGCTGGTCTCGACCTCAACATGCCGCCCGCCACAGTGCTCGCAATTGAACACCTGACTGTCGATGTCATCGTCAAAGTAAAGCTCTACGGACGTCTCTTGCTTGCAATTCTGACAGTTGAGTTTTTTCGTCATGGTTGTAACCCCTGAGCGTCTCACCGTCTGAGCGAAGACCGAAGCACATGGTCGGTTGGACAGATTACTCACCCGACCTGTCGCGAGCTGCTCAAGCGTAGATTGCCGTCAGATCGGTGATCATGGGGATCGGGCGCGCCTTGCGGTTGGCCTCAAGCCAAACCCTGGTCCGATCTACATCAAGCCTCTCCCGGTTTACGGATAGCAAGCGCTCCAGCGTCCCAGAAAGTCGATAGTGGCCGCACCCGTTGCTACACCTGAGCTCAGTCCAGTCCCCAAGAATCGGAAGTTTTTCTGACTCAGCACTGCATACGAAACATTCCATCATCAAGCCCTCCGTTGAGTGACCAAATGACTTTAGCCTATCCAGGGCGAGGCATCTTCATGCTCACAGCAATCGACCTGTTCGCCGGCCTTGCCTGAATCAGCGCAGGCAGCCTGACCCTCCGGTGCTGCCCGTCCTGACCCGGGCGAACGATCCATGGCGAGCGGCAGAGCGCCGGGCTGACGCCGCTCAAGACTCATCAGCGAGTCGGAAGCTGAACTGGGCAGGGGCTCCCGGTGCCTTGAAGTAGGTTTCCTCGATATGCAAGGCCCCGCAAAGCTTGCAGTTGAAGACTTGCCCGTCGATGTCCTTGTCGTAACGCAGTTGTACTTCAGTTTCTTTGCCGCACTTTTTGCAAGTCATCTTCGGGTACATGGCAGCCTCCAACCCCGCAAAGCCATAAGCATAGCGCTATAGGTTAGAGGAGTATGGTTGAGCCTGCCCCGTAACCCCTCCCCTACAACTCACTGCGACTGTTTCGCACGCCGCTGGTTTCTGATCCTGATGAACGTGAATACGATGTTCGGCAGCATCATGATGATCAACATCCCCGAGAAGCCAACATGACCGGCTTCGTGAAGGAAGGCGCCCAGCGCGATAAAAACCAACGTGAACAAGAACCGCTGCGATAAGAACTTCTCTAGTCCTCTCACTCTAACCTCTTAGATTCATTAACAAATTCCCTACGATTCTACAGCTTCCACCACGAGCATCGAGCGCTATTGCCGGGACGAAAAAGTGCTCTCAAGCTCATGGCGTCTCTCGCGTTCCAGGGCATGGGTGAAATCCCGGCTAGAAATCATGCCGAACGTGTCAACCATGTCCCCGCACACCTGTCCACCCTGTGTCCGGTCCATACAACGGGCAAAAGGCAAGCGCTGCGGCGGTGTGATCCGAGGATGAGCCATGAGAAATCGCGACGATGTCCCGCCGATCTACTACGACGGCCGGGACTGCCGCCAGCGCGGCGGCGACAAGCTGGCCAACCCCTTCAGCGCCATCAGCATCAAGGGCGCCTGGTGGCTAGCAGGCTTCAACGACATGGATCTGTTTTCAGTGTCGCGCACAAATACCCCGCTTCAACGAATCACGCCACCCCGGCGAGGAACGGAGCAGCTACCCATTGCGCCGAGCGACTTCATCCCCAGCACTGCCCCTGACTACCGCCGTAAAGCTCCCCATGAATCGGTGGCGCAGCTCCCTTGGCATATCGTGAGAGAAGTGAACAAGCCAGGAGCCATCACCCAGCTGCAAAGCTTCCCTACGGTATCGCTCCACTTCGGCTTCATCTATTCCGACTTCAGCTGCCACTTCCTGATTCGTTGGTTCAGCATCCATAGCTTTCTATTCTCCTTGGACCGGTTATTTACGATCAGCCAGTCCGCTATCGATAGCATAGAGCCATTACTTACGCCAACTTCAACGCCACCTCGGCGAGGATCGACCATGCCCAATCGAATCGTCTGCCAGTTCCGTTGCGGCGCCGCTTGCTCGACACCATCAGCCAGCCTGGCGATGAAACGGCGCGCACTTGCTCGTCAGACATTTCCATTTAGTACTGACTTCATGCCATGTGCGGACGACGTATGGCCTTCGCCAGTGAGGCTTGACCGCGATATCGTTCCCGGCCGACACCCTGCGCCCGGACAACCACCGGCTGACCATGCACATGGCGGGCAATGCGGTACCGCCGCTGACTGGTCAGCGTGTCATCGAGGCCTTGATGAAGGCAGCTTAACCACCCACATCTATTGCGCCGAAGCATCGGCACCGTATCAATTTGGCTTGATTTCCGTATACCAGTGGGGCGGCTCACCTACCCCCCAGATCACGATGTTGATCTTTTGGCAGTGCTCACACTGGAACTCAAACTCAGGCCTTGGGTCATCGGGGTCGAAGTCCATTGCCTCCCCACAGCCCGCACAGCCCGACATTAGCGTCTCTTTATTGTCATGCTCGCTCATAACGCGCACCTCTCTGCAATACGTTAAGCGTAGCCAACTCCAACGCCACAGAATCACGCCAGCCCGACGAGGTATCTCCATATGCACCTCATCGAGCGTGCGCTTCATGCGCTTGGCCAGGCCAGACATTGGCCAACCTTCGCAAAATGGCATCGAAATCAGCCATGTCGACCAGTCCTTTTGTGTTTCAACCCGGCAAAGGCGGGATGTGGATCAGAGAGCCAAGTGTTACAATCGAACACTTCAAGCTCGCGCTCAATGCATTGGGCATCCGTGAACGTCGGCAGTACGACACGCGCCATACCTACGCAACCATGTGCCTAATGGCTGGGATGAACCCCGCGTTCATCGCGAACCAACTCGGCCACAGCGTCGAGATGTTGCTCTCTACCTACGCAAAATGGATCAGCTCCTCCTCGGACTGGAGGGAGCTGGAGAAGCTGCCGGCTCGAGTCGAATTGGCCCGAAATTGGCCCAGAACAGACAACGGCACCTAAATACACCTCTGGAACCCCCGCAGGAACATCACTTGATCTCCACCGCTAACATCACCATGCGCTCTGTCATGGGGTTTAGCGGGTGGGGATGTGCTGATTTTACTGGGCGAAAGCCCCCTCGCTCCCCCACCAAAACGCACAGGTTGGTTCGCGAATTGGTCCGACGGCACTCATCCAGTTATGATGCCGATCCGGCATAACTCTGGGATAACGCCAATGGCTTTCGGGGACTTGTGACGGCCTCTATCGACCCGAAGCGGCCGGTCGCCAAGTGCCACTTTCGGCCCAAAGCCGTCAGTTGATTGAAAAGTGATCCGTTAATAGCGACTCATTTGGCTGAAAACTTCCCCAGGCATTGAACTGCTCCCAGCACGTTCACGCAGGAAAGCGCGGCTTAACGATGTAGAATGTGGAATCCACCCGAGGTCAGATTCAATCGACGGCATCGGTGTTCGATCAGCGCCAACAGTCGAGGTGCTAGCCAAGGGGGCACAATGTCCAAGTTAATTGTCGATAGGGAGCGCTTGCTCGGCACAACCCTGCTGCTGTGCCTCTGCTTCATTTTGCTGATTCCATATGCGCATGCAGGTGGATCTGTCTCTGTCAGAGGTTATATCAGGGCTAATGGAACCTACGTTGCTCCGCATATGCGCTCGGCTCCAGACGCCAGTTTTTCCAACAACTGGTCGACCGTTGGTAACGTAAACCCTTACACGAGCAAAATAGGAACTAATATAACGCCGCCCTTAGGCACCTCCAATCCTGGGTACGGAATCTACACCGTTCCAGCAAATAATTCTGGAACCACCTCGATAGACTTGACGACAGACCCTACCAAGACCATTGAGTCCGAGACTAAGAGCCTCGGCAGGCTGCCCCCTTACACAAGAAAAAATGGAACTATAGGGTCACACCCCTTGGGCACCTCCAGTACTGGTTACGGAATCCACACCGCCCCAGCAATTAACTCTGAAACCATCTCAACAGGCTTGGTGACGGATCCTAATAAGACCGTTAAGTCCGGAAGGAACCTCGGACTGAACACCTCAGAACGCCAGTCCCTTGAGAGCGCTTGCGTGATGGACAAAATGAAAGGGCCCGCGGCCTACAATCAATGTCTGACGAGCCAGCTGAAAGCCTTCAATGCGGGGCCGAAGCAACCTGACCTGCGCACACTAAACACATCAGAACATCAGTCCATTGAGAGCGCTTGTGTGATGGACAAGATGAATGGGCCCGCGGCCTACAATCAATGTCTGACGAGCCAGCTGAAAGCCTTCAATGCGGGGCCGAAGCAACCTGACCTGCGCACACTAAACACATCAGAACAT